>JACOUH010000395.1 GCA_016177925.1 Planctomycetota bacterium
GAGCGACCGTGATGAGGTCGAAAAAACGCGTGAGGCCCTCGCCGCCGAGGGCGTCGACGCCCGAGTGATCCCCGCCGTCCTCGACCTGGTCCGCTGCGACAGCGTTGGCGCGGCGCGGAAGATCCTGCAAACGGCGGGGGCGGAGACGGGCGGCCTGGACGAACTGCAAGCAGTGATGGAGAGCGCCATCGCGCTGGGCATGCCGGAAGGGCGACTGCGGCTGAATTTCGCCATCGCGCGCGGCCTCGACTATTACACGGGGACGATCTACGAGACGTTCCTGTGCGGCAAGGAGGATTGGGGAAGCATCTGCTCGGGTGGCCGCTACGACGACCTGGCGTCGTTCTTCACGACGCAGAAATATCCCGGCGTCGGCATCTCGATCGGGCTGACGCGGCTATTCAACCTGCTGGTGCAGTCGGGACTGGTCGACGTCAGTCGCCAGGCGCCGACGCAGGTGCTCGTCACCATGCAGAACCGGGCGGCGTACAGGAAGGAGTATCTCGCCCTCGCCCGCCTGCTGCGCGAGCACGGCATCCCGACCGAGGTCTTCCTCGAGCCGGCGCGGCTGCGCGACCAGTTCGGCTACGCCTCGTCCAAGGGCATCCCCCTGGCCGTCATCGCCGGTGAAGATGAACTTGCCAAGGGAGCGGTCACTGTCCGCGACATGCGCAGCCGCGGTCAGGAGATGATCACGCGGGACGCGCTGGTGGCTTACGTCGTGAAGAAGTTGTCTGGCTGATTCCTTGCGCGGCGAGCGGGGGGTGTGAACCCCCCGGTTCGGTTCTACCGGGGGGTTCACACCCCCCGCTCGCCCGGCTACTCCTGTGAGGTACTCGACCATGCGTGCCAACCCGGTCAAGCGGGCCCTGAAAGCGGGCGAGGCGACTGTCGGATCGTGGTTGTCGCTGGGCAGCATCACGGCGTCACGATTCATGGCCCGCGCCGGCTTCGCCTGGCTGACCGTCGACATCGAACACACCTTGGTCGACTGGGAGACGGCAACACACATGTTCGCGTCGATTGCCGACGCTGGCTGCATCGCCCTGGCGCGCGTGCCGTCCAACCGCCACGACCACATCAAGCGCGTGCTCGATAACGGCGCTCATGGCATCGTCGTGCCGATGGTCAACAGCCGCGAGGAGGCGGAGGCCGCCGTCTCCGCTTGCCTCTATCCGCCGAGCGGCACACGCAGTGTCGGCGGCAGCGTCCACGCCCTGAATTTCGGCGGCACCACGACGGAATACTACGCCCGGGCCAACGACGAACTGCTCATCGTCCTGCAGTGCGAACACATCAAGGCCGTTGAGGACGCCGACCGCATCTTCTCCGTGCCGGGCATCGACGCCATCTTCGTCGGTCCGAACGACCTGGCAGCGAGTATGCGCAGCAAGGAGGGCCGCCCACCCAGCGGCGAGGCGACGACCGAGGCGATGCGGCACATCCTCGCCACTTGCCGCAAGCACAAAGTCGCGGCGGGGCTGCACTGCCTCTCCGGCGAGGAGGCACGGCACCGCATCGAGGAGGGCTGGCAGTTCGTCGCGATCGGCAGCGAGTTGAAGATGATGCTCAACGGCACGGCCCTGGAACTGCAGCGCCTTGGCGGAGTGCAGAAGTCGGAACTGGCCAAGTATTGAGAGTAGCCGTCTCGCTCCGCGAGACGGCTACTATGCGAGACGGCTACGTTATTTCGCGGAGAAGCGATAGATGGTCGTTTGCGTATACGTCTTGCCCGGCTCGAGGATGATCGAGGGGAAGTTCTTGTGATGGACCGCGTCGGGGAAGTGCTGGGCCTCCAGACAGAGACCCGCGTGCTGGCGATAGACGGCGCCGCCCTTGCCCTTCACCTTGCCGTCGAGAAAGTTGCCGCTGTAGAACTGGATGCCCGGCTCGGTGGTCAGCACCTCCATGATGCGGCCCGACTTCGGCTCGGTCACGCGCGCCGCCAGCCACGGGCCCTTGCCTTCGCCCTGCCGCAGCACATAGTTGTGGTCGTAACCGACTGGGTCGCCCTTCAGCTGATCGATGCGTTTACCGATCCGTGTTGACGTGGTGAAGTCCAGTGGCGTGCCTTGGACTGGCTCGATCTTGCCTGTCGGAATCAGCGTGTCGTCAACTGGCGTGTACTTGTCCGCGGCGATCATCATGTCGTGGTCGAGGACCGTGCCGGCGCCGTGGCCGGCGAGGTTGAAATAACTGTGATTGCTCAGGTTGACCGGCGTCGCCTTGTCGGTCGTTGCCTCGTAGTCGATCTGCAGGGAGTTGTCGTTGGTCAATGTGTAGGTGACCGTGGTGGTGAGCGTGCCGGGGTAGCCTTCCTCGCCGTCCTTGCTGACGTAGCGGAATTGCACGCCGGCGCTCTGCTGGCCCTTGAACGACTCGGCCGTCCAGACAAACTTATCGAAGCCCTTCACCCCGCCATGCAAGCTGCTAGAACCGTTGTTGGTCGCCAGCTTGTACTCTTTGCCTTCCAGCGTGAAGCGACCCTTGGCGATGCGGTTGGCAACGCGGCCGACGATGCAGCCGAAGTACGGGTGGCCCTTGAGGTAGCCGTCCAAGTTGTCGAAGCCGAGGACGACGTCGGCGAACTTGCCATTGCGATCGGGGGCGTAGAGTTCCGTGACGATGCCACCATAGTTAGTGATCTTGACTGTCATGCCCTTGCCGTTGGTGAGCACGTACAGGTCAACCGGCGTGCCCTCCGCGGTCTTGCCGAAATCTTTCTTCTCCACCGTCGGTTTCCCCCCCTTCTCCGCTGCCGTTGCCACGAGTCCGCCCACGAGCGAAATGCAGAGTACAAGGACGCCTGATCGCATGAATTGCTCCCTCCACGCGGGCGAAATGCCTGGGCCTGTGTGGGAGTATTGTCGCCCGCCGCAGGGCACGCGCCAAGGTGTTGGTCAGCAGGACTTGGCGCAAGACCGAAAGCTGCGCACAATGGACGGACATCCATTCTCCCGGGTCGTAAAATGACAAGAACCGAGTTCGTCGAGCGCTGGAAGGTTGAAGAGCGCGGCAGCGCCGGCCAGGGCGTTGTATTTCTCCTTGTCCTGATCGCTGCCTGGGTGCTCTGGCCTTGGTTGACCGATCAGGTCAATCAATGGGGAGTTCCTTGGCTGGTAGATTTGTTCAAGTATCCTTGGGTGGTCTTCCTGCTGTACGTTGCCCTGTTCTCGGTTTTGGCCAAATGGATCAGGCATCGGCGAGGATTCGGAACCAGGGTGGTTTGCGCCAACTGCCATAGGGTGCTTACGAGGCCCCCTTATCTCGCAGCGATCGCCGTTGCGACTGGCAAGTGCGGCAAGTGCGGTCAGAACGCCTTTGATGGCAATTAATGTTGACGTATTTCACCCCTTGGGGCTAGCGCTCGCAGGGCACATGCGAAGCCGCAAGCGGGAGAACGCACCAGAATAGGAGATTCACTCTCCATGGGATTGGTGATCGCGAAGTTGGTCCTGCGCAATCCACGCAAGCCAGACCTCCAAGCTGTCGAGGTTGACGCGCTGGCCGACACGGGCTCGGTGCATCTTTGCATCCCGGTCCACGTCCAGCTTCAGCTCGGTCTGGAAGAGACTGACAAGAAAGAAGCTACGTTGGCAGACGGCAGCCGAAAGCTCGTTCCCTACGTCGGGCCCGTGGAATTGCGATTCAAGAATCGCGTCGGCTTCGCGGGGGCCCTCGTCCTGGGGGACCAGGTGCTTCTCGGCGCTATCCCGATGGAGGACATGGACCTGGTCGTCATCCCGATGACGAGGACGGTGGATGTCAACCCAAGTAGCCCAAACATCGCCTTGACCGTGGTGAAGTGAGCGCCGGGCGGGGCGCGATCCTTGTTTCCTCCTCCCTCTGCTTCAGCATCGCCACGTCCGCGCACCGTGGCGACCCCGAACAGACGGGGGTTCTTCAGACGCAGGCCCAGGTAACTCGTCGACAGGTCCCTCCTGCTGCACCTCGGGAAGCTCCACCACGGCCGGGCGATTTTCAGAAACTCTTTCACCAACCCCTCTCCCCCGACCCCCTTTCCTGGCCAGGGAAGGGGGTCGGCGTTAGTGAAATTGTTCTTCACTGCACCAGCACTTCCTGGTCGGAGGGCTGGCTAATCGCTTCTTCGAGTGGCTCGGCGGCACCTTCCTGCGCCCTGTCGAAGGCCGCCTTCAACCCCCGGTTCCATTGTTCCGGCGTGTACTTCGTTTCGACGTCGGCGCGGGCGGCCCTGCCGAGCCGGGCTCGCAGTTTGCGGTCCTCGACCAGTCGCGACACCGCCTCGACGATCCCCTGCACCACCTCCGGCTCGGCCGTGTACATCGGCTCGTAGTTCTCCCGCAGCAGCCCGGCCTCCTCGTCGGCCCACGAGGTCTTGCCATAGCGACCCTTGACGATCAGGCCGTTGCGCTCGTGGTCGATGTATTCCTCGATCCCCCAACCGTCGGACGCAACGACGGCCAGCCCGTACGACATCGCCTGAAGCAGCGAGACGATGTGGACGCGCGCCGCCGGCAGGAGGAAGAGGTGGCTGTCGGCGTGGAGGGCGGCCATTTCCTCGGCCGTCATAAAGCGGTTGATGACGCGCACCCAGCCGGTTTCGAGGATGCGATGATAGTGGTCGTCGAGCTCCGGCAGGACGCTGCGGATGGTGAGCCGCAGTTGAGGGTAGCGTTCGTGCAGGATGGCGAACGCTTCGAGAACGTCGAGTCCGCCGCGGACGTAGAAGTTTGCCGGCACCTGGCACCAGGAGTTGATGAACAGAAGGTGGATCGGCTCATCCTGGGGCTGCGGCTCATGGCGCTGCCAGCGGACGGGGAGCTTCACGCCCAGCGGAGCGTAGAGGACCTTGTTGCGGATCGCCTCACTGTCGAACAGCGTACCGACCAGCCGCGCCGTGGACTTCATGTGCGTCAGGACGGCCTTGCACTCGTCCCCCTCGAGCAGTGCCTTGACGATCGGGTAGTACGGCGACGCCCTGATCTCGAGGCCGCACGTGTTGCCGTTCTGGATCAGCGGGTAAAAGAGCGTTGTCGGGTCTTCGATCTCGATCACCCAGGGACGCTGTCCGAAGGTGTAGGGCATGCTGGTCAGGAACGCCAGCTCGCGGCGCTTGCCGAGCAGCAGCTGCGACTCCAGATGCCGCGACTGGAGGAAGCGGAGGATCGCGAAGGGACGGCAGCCGCGGCGGAGGAAGCGGGAGAACTGCCGCAGCAGGGCGCCCACGATGCGGAGGCGGACCCCCACGCCAACCCCCTTGCGGGGGCGGATGAAGGTGTATAACGGCCGGACGCACGAGAAGACGCCGAGGGCGAGCCACTGGATGCCCTTGCCCAGTCGCTTCCAGAACGACCGCCGCGGCCAGACGCGGGGCGGGGCGGAACAGGTGAACCGATAGCCCGGCGGGGGATCGGCTGTGTGCGTGAACTGCGGGTGCCGGCCGCAGTCGCCCGAAACCTTGTAGATCGGAAGCCAGCCGGCGAACTCGACCGGCGTGGTCCCGGCCAGCCGGCGGATGCGGGCCTCGATCTCCTGCCGGCTCCCGCCGCGGACGACGCCGGCCCGGGCGCACTCCTGGGAGGTGCCGAGGTCGACCGTGCCCGCCCCGGCCGGCACGCCGTACAGTCCGCCGTGATAGCGAACCAGATCGTACCCCTCGAAGTGGCCGACGGTCCGCGGCCCCCTCGCGTCCTCATCGAGCGCGTCGATCACTCCCTGCATCTCCTCGAGCGTCGATGCCGATAGGGTGTCGGGATGAGCGATCAGGTCGAGGAGCAGTTTCTCCTCCGGGTCGGGGTCGGGCACGAGCGAGAGCGGGATGGCGAAGACCCGTCCGAGGATTCGGATCAGGTGGAACGGCCCGTGCGTTGCGGGGAACGGGACCTTCGGTCGCTTGCCCAGGTGCATGGGGGTGTCTCCGTCAGGTTAGCAGCGAGGCGATGTCCCGGTACACGCGCCGGCAGATGCGGATCGGCAGACGCCGCAGCGGTTGGGCGCGGACCTTCCTCCAGAGCCTCCGCACGCCGGCGCCCCAGGCCCTTTTGCGGAAGTCCGTGCCGTGCTCCATGTTCAGGTAGACGTTCCGGGCCTGACGGCGGACCAGCTCGAACCAGTACTTGTTGAACGGCCCTTTCTGGCAGGTCAGCTCCATGTTGTTGTACGTTGGCGTGTCCCCCAGCCCGTAGCCGCCGCCCCGCTCGTAGAACGGCGGGTGGGTCCGCCACAGGATGATCTTGTAGAGGTCGTACAGCACGACCGAGAGGCCCATCAGCCAGCTGTCGACGTTCGCCTGCCAGCCGAAGTTCTGGCACACCTCGATGAGGCGGGCGCTGAGGACCGGTGACCAGAGCCCGAACGCGACCACCCACCGGCGCACTGCCTCCTCCTGCTCGTAGATGCCGGCAAACTCCTCGATCGGCGGGCGGGTGTAGCCCAGGATGCAGAACTCGTCCGGGATACTCAGGATCTCGGAGACGAACCCCGACCGCGTGAAGTAGAAGTCGTCCGCGGTCATCAGGCAGAAGCGCGAGCGCGGGTCGCGCTGAGCAAAGAGGTACTCCTGGGCGTGGTGTAGGGAGTGGCGGCCCTCCGCGCGCGACCAGACGAAGGTGCGGATCGCAAAGGGGTAGCGCGCGAAGAACGAATCGGGCGGCCGTTCGTTATCGTCGTCGTCGTACTTGATGAGGAACTCGATTGTGTCGCACTCCGCCGGCGCGACGTGGGCGACTGCGGAATCCAACAAGCGCGGGAGGTTGGAGTCCGGGTTATCCTTGACCCGCGAGCAGAAGATGACGCTGAGCATGGGTGGGGGCCCTCGTGACCGCTGCCTGGATACCGGCGGAAATCAAGACCTCATAGGTGGAAAATGAGGCGGCGCTGCGCACGTAGGCAGACGAGCGAGGCCAGCCCGCCCGCCAGGACGACGACGAGCAAGGCCACGGCGTAAGTGGCGAGCGCCGGCACCCGGCCCTCGAGGATCGGCTCGCGGACCAGGCTCATGAAGGGCACCAGGGGATTGCAGTGCGTGACCAGCCAGTGAAGCCGGCCCTCCCCCAGGTCGTCCGGATAGTAGACGATCGGGGTCGCGTAAAACAGGATCTGAAAGCCGACGTCGCAAAGGTGCTGGGTGTCCTGGAAGTAGACGTTCGCAAACCCGGCCAAAAGCCCCAGCGCCCAGACGAGGGTGAACAGCAGCACGAGGGTCGGCAGCAAGCTGACCAGGACGGGCAGGTTCGCGAAGCCCTGGGCGTACCAGACCAGGGCGAGCAGGACGAGCATCCCCATGAAGAAGTGGAACGTCTCCGCCAGTGCGACGCGCAGGGGGAAGACGGCGATGGGCGTCGGGTGCTGGCGGATGTACGACTCGCCGGCGAAGAAGCACTGGCAGCCCTGCTTGGTGGCAATGACGACGTAATCCCAGCAGCACAGGCCCGCGAGCAGGTACGGGGCGTAGGACCACAGGTCGGTGCGGTGGAAGAGCCGCCGGAATACGGCGCACAAGATGATCGTCAGCAGAAGCGGCCGCAACAGCGACCAGCCGATCCCCAGGACCGAGCGCCGATAACGGGAGCGCAGGTCGATCTTCACCAGCGACAGCCAGAAGTCGCGGCAGCGCCAGATCCTTGCGAAATAATTCAGCATCGCGGGAATCCTTTCCCGGCTCCGTTGGAGGAAGAGAGGTGGGCATCTTAAGCCGGGGTGACAAAGCGGGTCAAGGCGTGTTGACCGCGAGTTTCGCGGGGACGGCGAGCCCCGCGAACACCCGCTCTTTGCTGGCGACCGCATTTTGTGCTACATAGGGACGCCCCAGCTGCGCAAGAACTTTCGCAAGTTCGCGGGGTTCGCCCGGCTGGGGACGCGGATTCTGCGCCCCCAGGTCGGTTTCCACAAGCGCGGCCAGAGCGGCACCGAGGTGTGCGACTGGTTCCCCCACCTGGGGGACTGTGTGGACGACCTGGCCGTCATCCGTTCCCTGTGGACCACGGACTTCAGCCACACGTCACAGCTGCTGTTCCACACCGGCCGCATCATCCTGGATGGCCGCGAGCCCTGCCTGGGATCGTGGGCCCATTACGGCCTGGGCACACTCAACCGCCAGCTCCCCAAGTTCGTCGTCCTGGGCCGGCCACCGAGCGATTTCGGCGGCGGCTACGCCTCGCACCAGGCGAGCTACCTGGGGCCCGAGCACGACGGCGTCCCGATCGAGGTCGATCCGGACCAGGCGGTGCCGTATCCGCCACAGGGGCCGGCGCAGTATCGCGAGGCCCAGCAGGCCGAGTTCGAGCTGGTAGGGGAACTGAACCGGCTGGCGGCGGTCGAATACCCGTCCGACCGGGCCTTGCAGGCCCGTATCAAGTCGTATGAGCTGGCGTTCCGGATGCAGGCGTCCGTGCCCGGGATCGTCAAACTCGAGGACGAAAGCCGGGACACGCGACGACTCTACGGCTTGGACGACCCGGTGACGCGTCCCTTCGGTCGTCAATGCCTGGTCGCCAGGCGGTTGGTGGAACGTGGGGTCCGCTTTGTCCAGATTTACCACGGCGGTGTCGCCTGGGATGACAATGGCCTGTGGGACTCCCACGAGGAGCTAAGACAAAACCTGAGCGAGCGCTGCCAGGAGGTCGATCGTCCGATCAGCGGTCTTCTCAAGGACCTGAAGCGCAGGGGGATGCTCGACAGTACCCTGGTCGTCTGGGCCACGGAATTTGGGCGGACGCCGAACCTCGATCCCCAGCGCAAGGGGGAGAATGAGGCCGAGGAGTTGTATGGCCGCGACCATCACATCTACGGCTTTTCCTCATGGCTGGCCGGCGGTGGGATCAAGGGTGGCATCGTCCACGGCAGCACCGATGAACTCGGCTTTCACGCTGTCGAGAATCGTCACTACGTGACGGACATCCATGCGACCGTCCTCCGGCTGCTCGGCTTGGATTCGCAGCGGCTGGAAATCCCCGGGCGCAGACGGCTCGACATCGATCGCGGGCGTCCGATCACCGAGATCATCGCGTGAAAGCAGCGCCCGGAAGAGGCCATAGACCGGTTCGGCACAAGTCCCCTCCAGGAGGTCGACCAAGGACGTTCACTTCCAGTCCTTGATCTTCTTGCCGTCAGGCCCGATGAGTGTGGACGGCTGTTCCCTGAAGACCAGTTCGTGGGGCTGTTTGCTGATCTTCCCGTCAGCCGCGACGAACTCGTCCAGGAAGTGGACTGGCGCGGCGGCGGCCCCTTGGCCGAGGAAATCAGCGGTGAGGAAGCAGTCGTCGCGGGGGTTAGCAGCCTTGAGGTAGTTGTGGAGATTGCCCGAGACGATCCCCACTTTGCGGTACACGGAAAAGGTGCAGAGCCGGCGAAACAGCTTGTCCACGCTGGCCAGGTTCTTTTTCCTGTCCACTCCCCCGACGACATAGATCTGCTTCCCCAAGGCAGCAGCACCCGGGAAAGAGCGGACGCTTGGGCTCTTGCCCAACGATTCCCAGGCTTGGCGTCACGGCGCCTCCCATCTTGTACAGGCCCGGCTTCGCGCTGATGGCGATGGTGTCACCCAGTGTGTTCCCCTCGGGGAGAACATGACTGGGAACACCGGCCTTGACCCACACGGAATGGCCTTCGTGTCCCACAGCAAACTTTATCGTGCCGGCACCGGCCTCATGGGTCCCGACCCGCTCGACCACAATGTAAAACACGCCGTTGGTTTGGAGCAGTCCCTGGACCCCTTTCATCTCAGCAACGGACTCGCCCAGTCCAAAACGGTAGGCCGTTGGCTTCGCGAGTCCTGGCGGCATTGCGACCAGCACGTTTCTTCGCACGACCTGTTCCGTGCTGGCGACATCTTGAAATGTCACGCGAAAGCTGTCTGCCGGTGTTTCCGAGGCACCTGGTGACGGCAGGCCAGCTACCTGCTGCCCCGATCCCTGCGTCTGCTCCAGCCGGGCTCCTTGTCGCACCAAGGACAAGGCGAGCCAGCTGGCTGTGGCCAGCAAGAGGGCACCAATGAGCAACCACCCCTTGGAGAACATCGCGAGACAACCTTGGCGGCCGAACCCCATCGTGCCTGCGACCCGATTCGCCGTCAAGAAAAAAGAACTTCCCGCCCCCGTTTTGTTTGCAGCCGCTCGGGCGAGGCCCGCCGACTGAGAGCGGACCGCCCGCCCGGTTCACCGGGCTCTTGTCGAGGTCCACGTCGCGGGCGACGACGCGGGCCTTGTCCAGGTCCTTCTTGGAGACGTCGCCGGAGCGGTCGGTGTGGATGATAAGCAGACGGTCGCCGCCGAACTCCGCCGGATACTTCTTCTGCAGCCAGTCGCCAACCTCGTCCGCCTCGGCCGTCTCGTTCATCATGACGAACAGGACCGGCTTGCGGTCCAGCGGGGCGAACTGGTCGCGGTACTCCTTCCAGCGCTCGACGCCGGCGGCCAGGTACGTCTGATAGCGTGTGCTGGCGATCTCCGACTTTTGCTCGGTGATGCCCTTGGCGATGCCCTTCAGGGGCCGCTTGACGACGCCATCGAGGATGGCTTGCTTGAGGGGGTAATCGTAGACCGTCCAGGAGAAGAGCTGACCCTTGGTGTGCCGCGGCGTGGCGGTGAAGTCGAGCTGAGCGGCGATCCCCTTACCAGCGCCAGCGAGGGGTCCGCCCCGTCCCGTCGCTCGCGCTCCGGGCTGGTAGTGAGCGCTGAATGTAATCGACGGATGCTCTTGTTCCACTCGCTCTCCTCGTCGTGGGTGTGGTGGGCCTCGTCGTTGAGGACGACCACGGGAGCGCCGCGAGCGATGATTCGGGGGAGGAAGTCCTCGACCTCGAGGCCCTGGCTCGGTGGCTTCGGGCCGAGCATGGCAGTCATCACGTCGGGCTCGTCCTCGTCCGTGGCAGGGCGGTCGTAGAGTTGCTGGACGTTGGTCAGGTAGAGGGCGCCGAGGGAGCTGGCTCGTTCCGCCTCGCCGCGTGTGTAGCACTGGGAATCCCAGTAGATGCGCAGGTCGTCGGGAATGACGGGATCGAGCACGAAGATGCGCCCGGCGGCGAAGTCGGTGCGCAGGCGCTCGAAGACGATGACGTTGGGAGCGATCAGCAGGAAGGTCTTGGCGTAGTCGTCGTACTGCAACAGCTTGAGGTCCTGGCGGTGGGCGTAGCTTTCGATGAGGCTCTTCTGGCGGCGGACGCGGGCAACTTCGTAGAGGTAGATGAGCGTCTCAACGGCCTGGCGCTGGAAGTAGTGGTACTGGAACTTGCCTCGGCCGGGGAGGCGGTGATCGGTGAGGAACCAGTGGTTGAGCAGGCGGCGGGTGGTGTCGGTGACGCCCGGGTAGTCGGCGGCCCGCCACTGGTCCACCTTGTCGCGGATGGCCGAGACGCAGGGTGCAGTGGTCGTCTTGACGTCGAACAGCGGGGCGGCGTCGGACTTCTTCTTGCGGGCCATGGGTGTTCCTTTACCAGCCCCGAGCGCGAGCGAGGGGCCGCGTCACCCCTCGCTCGCGCTCAGGGCTGGTCATCATCGCGCTCGGGGCTGGTCATTGCCTTTCGAGCACGTAGCAAATCGCGTTGTGAAAGTAATCCTCGTCGTTGATCCACTTCGTACTGCCGTGATGCGTCCACCAGCGCTGCCGGCGCGGCACGCCGCGCGCCGCGTCACACTCGTTCAACCGCCGAGAGCACCACGCCTTGAACTGGTCCATCACCGTCTCGGGGTCGGTCTCCGGCGCCGTCACGACGACGTGAATGTGATTGGTGCGCGCGTTGACGGCGTGCAGCGGCCAGTGCCGGACGTCGCAGTGCGCCCGCACCGTCGCTTCGACGACGACACGTTGCTCAGGGTCGAGGGTGACGGGCGGCTCCTTCATGCGCCCGCGCGCCGCGCCGGCGCGGCGCCGAGCCGCCTCCTGGATGCCGGGCGTGTCCTCTTCGACCCAGCCGCGCTCGTCGCCCGGAAGCCACGTCCCGTAAGTGGTCCACGTAATCAGGTACGCGAGAGGTTCCGCCATAACATCCCCCCTCTTACCAGCCCCGAGCGCGAGCGAGGGGTCGCGTCACCTCTCGCTCGCGCTCGGGGCTGGTTCATTTCACCTTGACCTTCACCGTCTTCGTCGTGTCGTTGCCCAGGATGTCGATCACCTTGACTACCACGCGGTAGTCCCCCGGCTCGGCGTAGGTGTGGGCGGTCGTCAGGGACAGCCGGCAGCCTGCCACGCACGGCTCCCCGTTGGCTGGCTGGCCGGCTGACCCCACCCCGGCCCCTCTCGCCAGCCGGCACGAGACCCCAAACGGCTGCACGAGCCGAATAGGGCAGCACGGGGCCCGCCGGGACTCCCCACGGCCTCCAACAAGCCAGCCCAACAGGAGTGAACTCGACGATCCGGAGGCCTTCGGGCCCTGCGGGAAGCGCGACCGGACGCGGTCCCGACGTTCTCGCTCCTCAGTCTTCGCCCCCCGGCTTCCGGCGGCTGGCCTTGCGCTGCGATTGCTGCTTCTTGGCCTCCAGGCGTCGTTCCTTCGATGCCCGCGACGGCCTGGTGCGCTTGCGGGCCTTCGGCGGTCGAAGCGCCTCCAAGACCATCTCGCCGAGCTTGGCTCGGCAGTCCTCGACGTTCTTCGCCTGGTCGCGGAAGCGCTGGCTCTGGATGACCAACTCGCCCTCGATCGTGATCCGGCGCCGCTGGCTGGCGCGCAGCCGGTCCTTCACACCCGCGGGCAGGGTGGCGTTGGCGGTCAGGTTCCAGTGCAGGATGGCCTTGGACGCGACCTTGTTGACATTCTGCCCACCCGGCCCCCCCGACCGGGCGAACGTGAAGTGCAACTCGTCGTCGGGGACGGTGATGGTGTCGGTGATGTCCATTTGAAGGGGTCAGGGGTCAGGGGTCAGGAAAGACATCTCTCCGGCTGACCTCTGACCCCTGACCCCTTTCTTGACGGCATCAGCGGTTGAGGTACAGGATCAGGGCCCATACCAGGACCGTGACAAGGATGCCGACCCCAACGGCCAGCAACACCGGACTGCCGCGCGACGGCAGCGGGACGACCGGCATGGGCTGGGAGAGTGGAGCGCGGCGCTCGGGTTCGCCAACTGTGTCGCCCGGAGTCGGTGGCGCGGTCGGGGGCGCCGGGGCAGTCGTCGTGCCGGCGTTTGCGGTCCCCGCCGTCGTGATGCCGGGAGGCCGCAGCGGGTCGGTCGGACCGGCGAGACGCATCTGGCAGCGCGGGCACTTGAGCCGCTTGCCCTGCAGCGCGGCCGGAATGCGCAGATGTTTGCCGCAGTTCGGACAGGTCAGCCGGACATCGACTTGTGCCACTCGCAACGCCGCGGGGGGTGGCGGGGGGAAGGGGCCGGCCGGGACGGTCTGCTCGCCGAGATAGCGGGTCAGGGCGTCCGCCAGCGCCCGCGCGGTGGGGAAACGCTCCTCCGGCTTCTTGGCCAGCGCCGTCAGGCAGATGACGTCCAGCTGCTGGTCGAGCCCGGGGACGACCGACGACGGCGGAGACGGCGCCGAGTGCAGGATCTGGGCGTAGACGGCGGCGACTGGCCCCTCGAACGGGCGCCGGCCGGTGATCAATTCGTACAGGATGACGCCAAGGCTGTAGATGTCCATGCCCGGGCCGATGTGACGGGCGTCGATCACCTGCTCGGGCGACATGTAGCCGGGCGTACCCATCATGGCCCCGGCGGCGGTCAGGTTCTGGTCGGGCGCCTGAATCGGCTTGGCGAGACCGAAGTCCATCAGCACCGGCTCGCCCTCGAGCCGGACCATGACGTTGCTGGGTTTGAGATCGCGATGGACCAGCCCCTGCTGGTGCAGGGCCTGGACGGCCTCGGCGAGCTGGCAGACCAACTCGGCAGCCTGGCGCGGTTGCCACGGGTCGCCGCTGGCCGCTAGCTGCGACAGCGGCGTGCCGTCGATGAACGGCATGGTCAGGTAGTGGACGCCGTCGATCTCGCCGACGTCGAAGACGGGACAGATGTTGGGGTGATCGATGCGGGCCGCCGTTCGTGCCTCGCGGTAGAAACGCTTCAGCTGCTCGGAGTCCTGGATGGGGTCGAAGTGCGGGATCTTGAGAGCGACGCGCCGGCCCAACTGGACGTCCTCGGCCAGGTAGACGGTCCCCATGCCGCCCTCCCCGAGTTTGTCGAGGATGCGGTAGCGCCCGAACTGCTGGGGCAAGACCGGGTTGGCCGGCATGGTGAGCAGGACTCCGCAAGGGCAGGCAAGGCAACTCTATTCGCGAGATCTTATTCACTTATACCGAAAGTGTGCCTCAAAGGGAACGTAGAAACAAGCCATTGCAGATTGTGGATTGCAGATTGCAGATTTGAAGAAGTGCTTATCTTCAAATCTGCAATCCGCAATCTAAAATGAAGCCGTGACGGTCCCGTCCGCGCTCCAGGCGACAGTCCCTTCCTGCCATCCCAGTTTCGGGAGGGCCCGGCCCTGGACCACCCCCAACAGGACGCCAGCAAGGTTGACTCGGGCAAGGGCGCGCAGGCCGACATACGAGGTCGTCAGCCGCGGATTGATCTCGATGACCCAGTCCGCGCTGCCGTCCGGCGCGTCGCCGAGCACGATGTCGACCCCGACATACCCCTTCAAGATCCCTGATAATAGCTCAGCAGCAGACGAGGCGATCTTCTGAGCGCGCCGGGCGAGGGAGGGAGCCAGCGGGGCGCTGCCGCCGAGGTAGCGGAAGCGGCCGTCCTGGCTGAGTCGCTGGGCAGCGGCGGGCAGACACAAGCCCCAAGCGCCAGCGACGGGATGTCCCGTCGCTGGCGCTCCGGGCTTGTCGGTCCAGCGGATCTCCCCGAGCAAGAAAGCAACGCTCGCCGGCACGCCCGCGACGAAAGGCTGGACGATGAAGTCGGAAGCCGGCAAACTTGCAGCCAGGGCCATCAATTCATCCCGGTCCTGGAGGAGAAAGATCGACTGCGACCCGGCCCCATGGCGCGGCTTGCACACGGCGGGAAACTCGACGCTCTGCTCCCCCGTGCGGACCAGCCCCAGCGGAATCGATTTCGGCATCGGCACGCCCCAGAGGTGAAGAATGCGTGATAGCTCCCGCTTGTCACCAGCGAGGCCGACTCCCTGCGAGTCTGGACCGAGCAGACGCCCGCCGCTCTCTTCCACCCAGCGACATCGGTCATACAGAAGGTCGTCGAACTCCGGAGCGATGACGAGCGACGCGTCGGCCCAGGCGGCAAGCTCGCGAAAGACGCGCTCCTCGTTGGCCGGGTTCGTGCGATGGCTGGGGAACGGCAGCGGCGGGTGATCCTCGGCGAGCATCGTCTGGACGGTCACGCCGTCCAGGGCGGCGAAGTCGCTCAGGACCGCGGTGAGCATTGCCCGGCCCTCGGCCCGCAAGGAGTCCGCCGTTCCCTCGGCCTGGGGCTGACAACAGGTATACTCGTAAACGAAGATCTTCACCGGCCCGTGCCCAGTCGTTTCCCTCTTATTTCTCAGCCTTTGCCGGCTTCAGGTACTTGTCGAACCAGTCGGCAAACTTCTCGACGTCGTCCAGGATGGTCGGCCAGCCGTGCTTCGCCCCCTTGCGGACGATCAGCTCCGCTGGAACGCCGGCCTCCTTGAACTTCGCCAGGATCAGCTCTGCCTGCTGCACCGGGACCAGTTGATCCTTGTCGCCGTGGAGGATCAACGTCGGCGCGTTGGCGGCGTCGACATGGTGGGCCGGCGAGATCTCCCGCATGATCTCGCGCAACTTCTTCTCGTCGGTCACGGGGACGAACAGGGCCTTGCTCTTGTCGTATTCGTGGAAGTCGACGGCGGCGGTAAAGGGCGGCTGCAGAGCACGGTTGAGCAGCTCTTTCCCTTTTTCGCCCCAGTTCAGGAAGTCGGTCGGCGGGAAGAAGCAGGCGACGGCCTGGACCCGGCTCGAGGCCCGGTCGACCGGATCAGCGGCCTTGGGATCGCCGTCCTTTCCCCTGGTCCCCATCATCAGCGACAGGTGTCCGCCCGCTGAGGCGCCATAGATGCCGAGGCGGTCCGGGTCGATCTTGAAACGGCTCGCGTTGTGGCGGATGAAGCGCACCGCCCGGTGCATGTCCTCGACGATCTCAGGGACAGTGAACTTCGGCTGACTGCCATGCACGACCGCGAAAACGGTGTAGCCACGTTTGAGCAGCGGCGTCGCCAGGACGGGGTAGATCGCCTCCGGCCGGGAAAACCATCCGCCGCTGACGACGAAGATCACGCCGACGCCATTGGCCCTCTTCGGCGTGAAGACGTCCATCGTCAGCGCCAGGCCATACTTGCGGCCGTAGATAACGTCCTGCGTGCGCGTCCAATCCGGGGCATCGGCGGACCGGCTGGCCGGTGCCACGACCGTCATCAGCAGGCAGGCGAGCAGAAGCCCGAGGCGAGTCTCTCTCATGAGCAGGGTTCTCCTTAGCCCGACGCGCAAGCGAGGAAAAGAAGAAATCCTCGCTTGCGCGTCGGGCTAATCTGCGCCGCGCGTCGGGCTATTTCTTCATGTGGTAGACGATGCGGTCGGCGAACTCGGAACTTGTGACGCCGTTCTTGTCGGTGTAGCCGGGCAGCTGGCGAGCGATGTCGTAGGTAACGTACAGCCTGCCGCCGGGCCCGCGCCGCGCCACCTCGTCGCTCTCGGCGAACGTGGCCTCGACGCCCTTGTAGACCAACGCCGCCGCCTCGTACCAGTGCATGTGCTCCAGCATCAGGACACCCGACAGCAGCACGGCGCCGGGATTGGCCACGTTCTTGCCGGTGTACTTCGGCGCCGTGCCGTGCGTCGCCTCGAACATGGCGGCGCGGTCGCCGATGTTCGCCCCCGCTGCCAGGCCGATGCCGCCCGTCATCGCCGCCGCCGCGTCAGAGATGTAGTCGCCATTGAGGTTCGGCGTCGCGATCACGCTATACTCGTCGGGCCGCAGCTGGATCTGCTGGAACATGCTGTCGGCAATGCGGTCCTTGATCAGCAGCTTTCCAGGGGGCTGGCGCCCTCCGCTCGCCGTCACCTCGTCCTCGGTGACGACACGGTCGCGGAACTCCTGCTTCGCCACCTCGTAGCCCCAGTCCTTGAAGGCGCCTTCGGTGAACTTCATGATGTTGCCCTTGTGCATCAGCGTCACGCTGGGCAACTGCTTGTCCAGGGCGTAGCGGATCGCCATGCGGACCAGCCGCTTGGTCCCCTCCGGGCTCATTGGCTTGATGCCGATGCCGGCCGAGGGCAGCACGTTCGTGTAGCCCATCTCCTTGAGGAGGTCGATGATCCGCTTGGCCCGCTCGCTGCCGCTCTTGAACTCGATGCCGCAGTAAACGTCCTCAGTGTTCTCGCGGAAGATCACCATGTCGACCTTGTTGGCGCGCTTGTTCGGAGCGTCGACGCCCTTGAAGAATCGCACCGGGCGGACGCAGGCGTACAGGTCGAAGCGCATGCGCAGGTAGACGTTGATCGAGCGGAAGCCGCCGCCGATCGGCGTCGTCAGCGGGCCCTTCAGACCGAGGCGGTAGTGCTCGAACGCCTTCAGGCTGTCATCGGGCAGGTAGAGCTTGCGCTGTTCGTCCTCGCTGAGTTTATTGACGTCCTCGTCCTTGACTTGCGGATAGTACAGGGCACGAGCGACGTCGCCGGCATGGATGTCGAACCAGTGGATGCGCCGCCTGCCGCCGTAGGACTGTGCCACGGCGGCGTCGAGGACGCGCACGGCACAGGTGGTGATGCCCGGTGCTTCGCCCATGTCGCGGCCGATGCCGTCGCCGCGCATCAGGCAGACGACCGGGTCGTCGGGGATTTGCCAGGTGCCGTCGGGGTTGACCGTGACGCGAGTGCCTGCGGTCGGAGGAGTGAGCTTGTCGTAGGTCGGCGCCGTCATGAGAGAGTCCTTGAGTGCGAAATCAGCGCGGGTGCCACGCGGGTGTTGACGGCTGTAGATTCCAACAGACGTCTTCCCTCCTGTCAAGGGGCGCGGCAGACAGGGAAAAACGGAAGGACGGGAAAACAAATCCGAAATCCGAAATCCGAACAGGACTCTCGTACCCCCTGTAAAGGGCTCCTCGTCCTCTTCTGTCTTCTTTTCGGATTTCGGATTTCGGTTTTCGGATTTCACCTGAAGATTTAGAAGCTCAAGGAAAGCCCGATGTTCAGACCGTCGAGGAAGCGAACGAAGATCCGGTCGTATTTCGGGGTGAGGGCGCTGTAGTCGAAGTCGATGGGGTTCTTCGAGGACACCGTGTTGAAGAAGGTCTGGACGTCGTAGCCGATTTTCATCTGGATGCCCTCGTAGGGATACCACCAGAGGTTGAGCGTGCCGCGCGCGGCGGGCACGCCGGTCCAATCGGTCCGTGATCGCTTGTTCGCGGGCCCCCCCTCCTTGAAGTCGCCCCGCTCGTACTTGGCCCGCTCCCGGATGACGTCGAGGTAAATGCCCGCCTGCAGATCGAGAGAGGTCGAGAAGCCGTGCCCGAGGTAGCACTCGTTGCCGATGCCAAGCTTGGCCCCGTACATGCGGTTGGAGATGATGTTGGTGTACAGCGCCTCGTCAGCCAGGTTGGCCGGGTCGCCTGCTGTGTCCTGGGCGATGGTCCGCCAGCCGAATCGCTCCCAGAACCAGACGAAGCTCGGCCCGATCAGCCCGTAGGTTCGCCAACACTCGGTCTCGAAGATCGGCTTGCGGTAGGTCAGCTCGAACTCCTGGGTGCGCTGCGTGTACTGCAGGGTTTCGAGACTGGCGGCGTTCCAGATGCCGAACGGCCCGCCATTGATGTCGTTGATTCGGTTCGGAGGCCCGCCGAAATCCGCAGGAAAGTTGATCACGGGCGAGAACAGGAACGTGTTGGCCAGGGCTTGATCGAGCAGCTGGAAGGGGGGCACCAAGGTGGCGACCGCGGTGTACCGCGTGTTGACGATGTACCACCAGTCGAAGTCGATTGCCGAGCCATCCTGGAAGCGGTAGCCGAAGCCGGCCTCGAAGCCCGGCTGGAAACTGCGCGGCCCGCGCACCTGGTTGACCTGCAGAGCGGTGGCGAAACTGCCAACCGGCGTGCCGACGCCGGTGGCCGTGATCAGGCCGTCCGTGTCGACGAAGCCGCGTCGAGCCACCACCTGGTTGCGCAGGGGGACGGTTTGCTCGTACAGCAGGAACGAGCCGTGGAAGAACCAGCCGGATTCCGGCCGCGTGCTCCCCAGCGGCAAGGCCAGGTTCGGCTCCGGGGGCGCATAGCCGGCCGCGGTGTCGATTTGTCCCCGCACGACCGACGGAGGCAACCCGTCGTCCGGGAGGAACCCGGACGGGCCCCCGTCGGTGGGGCAGGTTTCCAACCTGCCGTCGGTGGGGCAGGTTTCCAACCTGCCTGGGAGAAGAGGCAGGTTGGAAACCTGCCCCACGGACGGAACCGCGGCCCAGCGGTTCCACCACGGCGAGGTCTGCCCGGAGGTACACGTCTGTGTCCGACCGACCGACGGGGTCAGCGCCGCCCACGCCAACAGAACTCCCGCCCAGCGAAGTCCCCGAGTGCGCATAAGCCCCACCTCTCCTCCCTGACGCGAGCGCTGCGCCCGACCGCCTCGGCCCAATCCCCCGGGCCGCGGCCAGCAGCCGCCGCGAGCGGTGCCTCCCCGTTACGGTTCGCACGGTATAAAAGCTGGTCGAAGGGTGGCGGACTATAGCGGGGCGTCCCATCCTGTCAAGCCGTTTTTTCGGCCCCGCACCGCACGCCGCACGCCGCCGGCTTCGCTCCCGTCCCGGTCGTTCCGCCTCCGACAGCCGCGCCGGCTGCGCGAACCGAAACGGATGGGGGGGTGGGGAAGCGAAAGAAAAGTGCATCGGATCGCCAGGAAGTGCTTGACGGGCGGGCGGCGCAAGCTGAGAATGGACAAAGTCAGCGGTCCTCAACTGTTCACTCCTCCCCGGAGATCCTGGTGCATCGGGGAGCGGGCCGCGGGCGAGAGGAGTTGGTGCCAAGGCAGCGCGGACCGCTCAGGTCGCGTGCGAAGGTTTTCACGTTTGTCCTTTCGAGGAGATGCTATGTTCCGACCCTCACGGCGGCTGGCGATGCTGGGTGGGCTGGCCTCGGCACTGTTGTTCGCGCTCTGGCTGGTTCCGTCCACCTCGGCCCAGCGGTTCTTCGGGCACCGCCCCGCTGGCATCGGCGGGTTCCCCAACCCCACGAAGGGCCCCGGCCAGGGCCCGGGCCCCGGCATGCCGATCCGAACGATCACCTACCCGCCCCTGCGTCCCGGCTTCGACTCGATGAGCTTCAGCGGGAACCTCGGCCAGAGCGGCAACACCGGCCAGGGCGGCGGCCAGAGCGGCCAGAGCGGCCAGAGCGGCCAGAGCGGCCAGAGCGGCTTCAGCGGCGGCCAGAGCGGCCAGAGCGGCCAGAGCGGCTTCAGCGGCGGCGGCCAGGGCGGCTTCGGCGGCGGCCAGGGCGGTTTCGGCGGCGGCAGCTTCAGCGGTGGCGGCGGCTTCAGCGGCGGCTTCGGCGGCTTCCAGGGTGGCGGCGGTTTCAGCGGCTCCTTCTCAGGCGGCGGCTTCCAGGGCGGTGGCTTTGGCGGCTTCGGCGGCGGTAACTTCGGCGGCTTCGGCGGCGGCGGCGGCTTCGGCGGCAAGCAGGGCTTCAGTGGCGGCACCGGCCTGTAAGCTCGCCTGCCAGCCGCTTTCGGCGAAATCGGCCTACGGACCAGGGACCGTCACAAGGCCGTCTGCGGACACCAAGCGGGTGTTCGCGGACGGCCCTATTCTTTGCCCGCCTCGGCTCCGGTCCGCTCACGAAACGAGGCGGAAGAACAACTCCTCGAGGTCCTGTTCCCCATAGCGGTCGCGCAGCTCTGCCAAGGTGCCGCACGCCTGGATGCGGCCGTGGCTGACGACGGCGACTCGGTCGCACAGCCGCTCCACCTCGCGCATGATGTGCGTCGAGAAGAGGATGCACTTGCCCGAGGCGCGCAGCTGCTCGATGTTCTCGAGCACCGCCCGGGCCACCAGGATGTCGAGGCCGGCCGTCGGCTCGTCGAAGATCAGCACTGGCGGGTCATGGACGATGGCCCGGGCGATGGAGACCTTCTGCCGCATGCCGGTGCTCATCTTGGCGCCGAGCATGTCCCGGAAAGGGTTCATCTGTAAGGTCTCGAAAATCTCCTCCATGCGGCTCTGGAGGCGCTCGCCCGTCATTCCGTAGAGGCGGCCGAAGTATTCGACCAGCTCCCAGGCCGACATGCGATCGTAGATGGCGGTATTCATCGACAAAAAGCCGATGTGCTGGCGCACCTGCCCCGGCGCCGTGACGACATCGTGGCCGGCAACACGAGCCCGCCCCGCCGTCGGCCGCAGTACGGTGCAGAGGATGCGCATGGTCGTCGTCTTGCCGGCGCCGTTGGGCCCGAGCAGGCCGAAGATCTCCCCCGCCCGCGCCTCGAAGCTGACGTGGTCGACGGCATGCACGACCCCGCGGCGCAGGTCGCGGAACGACTTGACGAGATCGACGACTTCAATCATATCAAGGCTCGGGAGTCAGGAGAGGGCAACACCAGCCCGAAGCGCCAGCAAGGGTTCGCTTGCCGACTCCTGGTCGATGTACTCGTAGAAGACGTTGCGCTGGCGTGGGACGTAGCCAGCCTCGCGGATGGCGCTCTTGATCTGATCCAGCGTCAGATGGTAGACGGTGCCGGCGGAGGAGACGACGTTCTCCTCGATCATCAGGCTACCCATGTCGTTGGCGCCGAAGAACAGCGCCAGCTGACCAATCTTCGGCCCCTGCGTCACCCACGACGACTGGATGTTGGCTACATTGTCGAGGTACAGCCGGGCAATCGCCTGCGTCCGCAGGTACTCGAAGGCGCCGGCGGGCCCGACGTGGGCCAGGGCCGTGTGCTCGGGCTGGAACGTCCAGCAGATGAACGCGGTGAAGCCCTCCGTTTCGTCCTGCAGCTGGCGCAGCCGCTCCAGGTGCTCGACGCGCTCGGCGAGCGTCTCGACGTGGCCGAACATCATCGTGCAGGTCGACCGTCCGCCCAGTTCGTGCCAGACGCGATGGACTTGCAGCCATTCCTCGGTGAGGACCTTGTTGACCGTGATCGCCTTGCGGACGCGATCGGTGAGGATCTCGGCGCCGCCGCCGGGCAGGCTGCCCATGCCGGCGTCCTTCAGGCGCCGCAGCACCTCGCGCAGCGGCAGCTTGTTCAGCTTGTGAAAGTGCCAGATTTCCGAGGCGCTGAAGGCGTGCAGGTTCACCTGCGGGTAGCGCTCTCGCAGGTCGCGGAGCAGTTCCTCGTACCATTCCAGCCGCAGCGACGGATGGTTGCCGCCCTGGAGCAAGATCTGGTCGCCGCCCAACGCGATCGTCTCCTCGATCTTCTGATAAAGCGTCTCGCGCGGCAGGACGTAGGCGTCGGCATCGCTGCTCTTGCGGTAGAAGGCACAGAAGTCGCAGACGGCGGCGCAGACGTTGGTATAGTTGATGTTGCGGTCGATGTTGTAGGTGCGGTACGGCTCGGGGTGGAGCCGCCGGCAGACGGCATCGGCAGCACGACCCAGCGCGTGCAGGTCGTGGCAGTCGAACAGGGCCAGCCCCTCGTCAGCCGACAGCCGCTGACCGTCCACCGCCTTGTCGAGAATCCGCTGTACGCCGGCGTCCATTTCCACTCTCCGTTTCAGGGTCCCGGCGAGCGGGGGGTGTGAACCCCCCGGTACTTCGACTTACCGGGGGCGGACCCGCTGGCGCGGGTCTTCGTGCCCCCGCTCGCCCTACCCCTCACCGCACGACTTCTTCCGCGGCCCGATAAAACCCGATCCCGCCCGCGCCGGGCGGGACGAGCCCCAATTCGCAGGCCAGGCGCTGAAAGTGACGCAGCCCGGCCAGCTCGCGCGCCCCGAGGTCGAAGTGAATCACGGTTTGCAGATAGCGGCGGCAGAACCCGGCATCGAGTCCCAGGCGGGGCGACTCCTCCTGGGCGATCGCGCCGACGCGGCGGCCTCCGCGGCGGCGGGCCTCTTGCAGCGCCTCCTCGACCGGGCCGAGGTCGGCGCCGGGCCTTACTGCCCAGAAGGCGTAGACGAACGGCAGGCCGGTCCAGTCGTGCCATTCCTGGCCCAGGTCGAAGGCGAACTCGAAGCCCGGCAGGCACGCCCGCATCGCCCGATCGCCGATCAGCAGCACGGCGTCCGCGTCGACGGTCTCGGCGTCGCGATCCAGCGGCAGCGGCACGACCTCGGCCTCGACGCCGTAGCGCTTCCGCAGCAGGATTTGCGTCAGGGCGGCGCTGGTGCGCGAGCCGACGTCGAGAGCGACGCGGCGGATGCCCGTCCAGGGAAGGCGGCTGAACAGGGTGACGCTCAGCACCGGCCCGCGCGAGGCAATGCACAGGCCCGGCACGACGCTATAGGTCCCGGCACGGAAGTATTCGATCACGGGGATCAGGCCGACGTCGAGCTGCCCCCGGGACAGCAGGTCGGCCAGTCGGCTGGGCAGCTCGAGCAGGAGTTCTGCGTCGGGGGCGAGCAGGTCCAGGTCGTGGATGAGCGGCTTGGTGTTGAGATAGTTGACGGCGCCGATGCGGATGCCGGGCATGGCTGGGACCTCGCTTTCTCTCAACGATCCAACCGCGAGAACGCGGCTATTATAACGGCAGCGAGGTTATTTCAAAGATTTCGGAACGTTCAGAGCGGATGCGCCCGGCGTGTCGGCCTGCTTCGGGCGTGACAGGCCGCAGAGGTCCTTGTAGAAGGGACGCAGCCAGGGGGGGAAGCACTTCGCCACCGAGCAGCGGTGCGACTGGCCGATGTAGACCTGGTCGAACGGTTGCAGGTGGACGTTGGTCTGCGGTTTGTTCTTCTGCAGGATGGCGACGAGGTCGACCTCGAAAACCTCCGGGTGCTTGCCGTCGGCGACGTGCGGGCGGACGACCTGGATGTCCTCGGGGGCGGCGCCCGACGTGATGCCGCGGACGCGCTGCAGCATGCCGAGCACCGTTTCGGGCCCCTCGTAGGGGACCGCCCGCGCCTCCCCTGCTACCTCGCCGTAGAGGAAGAGATGCTGGCTGTTGTAGCCAGCGACCGTGACGCGTACCCCCTCCGGCACAACGCCCACCTGCTCGGCCAGCGCCTGGGCAATTTCCGGGACGGTGCGGCCCTCGACGCGGACTCCCCCGGCGGGACCAGCCTCGACGCGGCCATCGATCAGGACGGAGAAGCGCCCCGACCACTCGGCGTGCCCCTCGATGCGGACGTCGAGAACATCGGGGAAGTGAACGACGTAGCCTGGGGAGGTGCCCGTGCCGCTGGCGGCCGGCGCCTTGCGGGCCATCAGGTCGCGGTCGAACTGCGGCCGTCCCAGGGAGCACCCAGCCAGCAGGGCGGCCAGGGGCGCCAGGACGCACGGCCACGCCAGCGCTTGGCCTCGGGCAGCCCCCATGCGTTCCCCGACGGAAAGCGATTCCGAACACCGACTCCGTCAGGAATATCGGCTGCCGCGGTTAACGGAAGTGAGGAGAATTCAGGCGGCGACGTCGGGGTCCCTTTCGGCGAGCGGGGGGTGTGAACCCCCCGGTGAACTGTTACCGGGGGGTTCACACCCCCCGCTCGCCAACACCAGACGCG
Organism: Planctomycetota bacterium; assembly: GCA_016177925.1. Taxonomy (GTDB): domain Bacteria; phylum Planctomycetota; class Planctomycetia; order Gemmatales; family Gemmataceae; genus JACOUH01. The sequence goes on from JACOUH010000395.1 coordinate 24,534, forward strand.
ACGGCCCCGTGGGCCCATCCGCCCGGCCCTCCCAGGCATGTCCGCGCAGGCTATCCAGGATTCGGCACGCCAAGGCCAGGGCCTCGCGGCCGTGCTCGCCCGGCACGCGGATCGGCCCCCCCGACCGCACGGTGGCAACGAACTCGCCCAGTTCGCGCGTCAGCTGATCGGGACCGTCATACGCGCAGTCCACCTCGACCTCGTGCAGATACCGGCCAAACAGGTCGCTCCGCAGCGCGGCGAGGGTCGCCTCCGGGCGCCCACACCTCCATCCGCCGCACCGGCCCGGTATGCACACGGCTCGCGGACAGATGAGCGACACAACCGTTCTCAAAAATGATCCTTGCCTGGGCAAGGTCCTCGTGCCCGCCGAGCAGCGACAGGCCCACCGCCGACACGTCCCGCACCGGCGCTCGCACCAGCGCCAGCAACAGGTCGAGGTCGTGAATCATGAGGTCGAGTACGACGCCGATGTCGAGCGAGCGGCCGGAGAACGGACTGAAGCGCTGGCAGTGTACCAGCTTGGGCTGCAGCGGGCGGCGGGCCAGTTCCTCGAAGGCGGGGTTGAAGCGTTCGATGTGCCCGACCTGCAGGACCACACGGGCTCGCTGCGCCAGGGCGACCAGTTCGTCGGCCTCTTCGAGGGAGGCGGCCAGCGGCTTCTCGACGAGGAGGGAGACACCGGCGCGGAGGCAGTCGACGGCAACGGCGTGGTGGTGGACGGTCGGGACGGCGACGACTGCGGCGTTAGGGTGCTCGTCGAGGAGGCGGCGGTGGTCGGTGAACGGCCGCGTCGAGCAGCGCCGGGCGACGGCCTCGGCCTGCTCGGTCCGGGTGTCGGCGACACCGGCCAACTCGACGTCGGGAAAGCCCGCCAGGATGCGGGCGTGCTCCTTCCCGAGGTGGCCAACGCCGATGACGGCCAGGCGCAGACGCTCCATGCGACTCCTCTTTGCTGTCAGGCCACCTGCCGCGTCACGGTTTCGGTCCGGGACAGGCGGCGGTGGAGGGCCCGCACCAGCTCGACGTTGAGCGGGTGTCCGGAGCGGTAGGCGACGACGTGCCCGCGCAGGTCCGCGCCAAGCAGGGCGAGGTCGCCGACAAGGTCGAGCACCTTGTGCCGGGCTGGCTCGTTGGCATAGCGGAGGCTATTGTCGATGGGCCCGTGCGGGCCAAAGACGAGCAGGTCGGCGGTGGTGGTGGACTTGCCGAGCCCCTGCCGGCGCAGTTCCTCCGCCTCCGACTCCAGGAGAAAGGTACGGCAGTCCGCGACGCCACGGACGAACTCGCCCGGTGTGATCTCCTGCGTGTGCGTCTGCCGGCCCAGGGGCGAAAAGGCGCCGTAGTCGAGGAAGTAACTGATGCGGAACTCGTCTTCGGCGAGCGGGTGCAGGGTCAGCGTTGCGCCACTGCGCTCCAGGACGATCGGGGCATTGACGGCCCAGACTGGCCGCGAGGCGGACTGGAGTTGCAGGCCGGCCCGCCCCAGTGCGTCGACGAACCCGAGGGCGGAGCCGTCGAGGCCGGGCGGTTCGGGGGCGTCCAGTTCGATGCGACAGTTGTCGATGCGGAGGCCGGCCAGCGCGGCGAGGACATGCTCGACGAGCCCAACCTGTCCGGGCAAGTGCCCCAAGGTCGTGCGCCGGGCGGTGCCGGTGACCTGGTCGACGTGGGCGGGAATGCTGACCGCGGGCTGCAGGTCGGTGCGAACGAAAACAACCCCGCTGGACGGCGGGGCCGGCAGGAAGCGCAGCTGGACGTGGGCCCCAGTCAGGAAGCCGACGCCGGAAACCTCGGCAGCGCGGGCGAGCGTGCGCTGAGGGCGGTGACTGTGGATTCTCACGAGAAGACACCTTTGCGAGTTGTCCGTTGTCCGTTGTCCGTTGTCAGCGCTCGTGCCCGGGACTGGCCGCTGGCAACGGACAACGGACAACTCACAAACGTCCGACTCAATGACTGCCCGCCGGGGTGCTGGCCGGGGTCGTTGTGCCGGTCGCCGCGCGGTAGGAGGCGTTGAGCGCGTACAGGACGTGGCCGCTGATGTCCAGGGCGGGGTTCCAGTAGAGCGGGATGCAACCGCCAGCCTGCATCTTGGGGACGATCGCCTGGGGACTGTTCATCTCTTCCGGCGTGGTGCCATCGGAGAAGTGCATGACCACGTCGAAGTTGTTCGACTGGGCGTGCCGCCAGGCGGCGTCGCGGATTTCCTTGTAGACGAGCACCATCATGTCGGTGCCCTTTTTGTTCATCTCGCGGCGCGCCTTGGCGGCGAGGTCCTCGATGTCGCGCTGCAGGTTCTTGATTTCCGTCTCCAGGGTGTCCTTCTTGGCTGCGTCGACGGTGCTCTGGAGTTCCTTGCCCTTTCGCTCCTGCGACTCCTTCTTGGTCTTGATCTGTTCGGCGTAGCCTTTCTCCTCGTCCTGCATCTGCTTGATGAAGTTCTTGTATTTGTCGTAGTTCTTGATGACATAGGGCAGGTTGATCAGGCCAATGCGCGTGGTCGGCGCGGCGGGGCGGGCCGCCCCGGCGGTATTCTGCGCCCAGAGCCGGGTGCCGGCGTAGACCGCCACCCCCAGCATCAGCACCCCCGCCGCGTACGTGACAGTCCTCTTCACTGCTCTCTCCTCGATTGAGGGGCCCTGTCTTGCCCGCCTGCAGGCAGGCAAGACCCACTCGTTCCGGTCGGTCGCGTGGACTGGTGGCCACCGGGCAGCGGGGCGGGACAGGGAAGCGAGCGTGACCACCCTCCGCCGGCAAGGCCGCGGCACGCGACCGCCCGCGTCACGGCGAACCCTTGCTCGGACGGAGGGCTGGCTTGTACCCAAGACCCTCGAAAGCGTCAAGCCGAACCCCGAGAGTAGTCCGCTCGCTCCGCGAGCGGAGATAGCCCTCCGCTCGCGGAGCGAGCGGACTACTCTCGGGGCTGCGTTGCTCCTCTGTGGCGGCCCCTGCTATACTGCCCGGCCTCGGCGTGCGGTCCGTCCCGCGGCCGCGCCGGGCCTGCAAGGAAGCGAGGCACGAGTGAGGCCGACCAACCCCTCCGTACGCCGGGCCGTCGCAGCACTGGCTCTCCTCTTGGCGGCCGGGTGCGGCCAGGACGGACCGGAGCTGGCACCGGTGCGCGGCACCGTCTACCACAAGGGCGCGCCCCTGAAAGGCGGCACGATCGTGTTCGCCCCCGACCGCGACCGCGGCTGTTGCGGCTCGGTCGCGACGGCGTCGATCCGGTCCGACGGCACCTATGTCCTCCGCACCGGTGATGCGGACGGGGCGACCCCAGGCTGGCACCGCATCACCATCGCCGGTTCGACTGCCCCGGGAAAGTCGTCCGCCCTACCGCACCGCTACTCCGAGGCGCTGCCGTACCTGTGCCGCGAGGTGGTCCCCGGCCACGAAAATGTCATCGACCTGCACCTCGACTGATCCACGGTTGCGATTGACCCCGCGCGAACGCCCGTGCTACTTACACTTCCTGGACGTGGGGCAGGCTTCCAGCCTGCCAGGGCAGAGGCAGGCTGGAAGCCTGCCCCACGCACCGGTCGGAGACGATGATGACCCCCTTTCTTCATGGAATGGCGCGGGCCGTGGCCGAGACGTTCGACCTGCCCGAGCCCATCGTCGAGGTCGGCTCCTACCAGGTCGCGGGGCAAGAGCAAATCGCCGAACTGCGCGGCCTGTTCCCCGGTAAGGAGTATCTCGGTGTCGACGTACGGCCGGGACCGGGCGTCGACCTCGTGCAGGACGTCCAGGACATGGCCCTGCCGGACTGCTCGGTCGGCACGGTGCTGGCGCTGAGCACGTTGGAGCACGTGCCGCACTTCTGGAAGGGACTCGATGAGATTCGCCGGGTGCTGCGGCCCGGCGGCGCCCTGCTGCTCGCCTGCCCGTTCTACTTCCATGTCCACGACTATCCCAGCGATTATTGGCGGTTCACGCCGATGGCGCTGGAGATGCTGCTGGAGGACTACCCGAGTAAGATCGTCGGCTGGCAGGGGCCGCCGACACGCCCCGCCAACGTCTGGGCGTTGGCCTTCCGCGAGGGCCGCGGACCGATCCGTCCGGCGGAATACACCCGCTACCGTTCTCTGATGGAGCGTTATGCGCGCGAGCCGCTGCCGTGGCTGCGCCGGCTGCGCTACCGGATCGGGCGGCTGCTGTGCGGGCGGCGGCCGTTCGCCCCCTGGCTGGACCGCGAGCAATGGCAGGCCCGCTGTCTCAACCGCGAAGTCATCCGGCGGCCGTCCGCCGCCTCGTTCTGGGCGCGGCAAACGTGCCGCCGGCCGCGCTGAACGCCGACGCGGAGGCACTCACGCCATGTCGATCCCGCACCCGGTCGAGGCACGATCTCCGGACCGTACACCCGCCGCGCCGGCTGGCCCAACTCCCGACGTGTCCGTCTGCGTCGTCAACTGGAACTGCCGCGAGTTGCTGCGCGGTTGCCTCGCGTCGCTGCTACACCACGAGCAGGGCGCCCACTCGGAGGTGATCGTCGTCGACAACGGCTCCGCCGACGGGGCCGCCGACATGGTGGCGCACGAGTTTCCCGAGGTGGTGTTGATCCGCAATGTCAGCAACGCCGGCTTCGCCCGGGCCAACAACCAGGCCGCGCGGCTGGCCCGAGGCCGTTATCTCTTCTTCCTCAACAACGACACGCTGGTCCCGCCGGAAACGGTGGGTTCGCTGCTGGACTACGCAGAGGCGCACCCCGAGGTCGGCATCCTCGCCCCACGCCTGCGCGACGCGCGCGGCCGGGTGCAGCTGTCCTGCCGCACGCGGCCGACCGTGGCGGCGCTGTTGCACCGCATCTGCCTGCTGCGCTGGACCGGGCTGCTGCGTCGCGCTTACCGGCGCTACCGCTGGCGTGAGGAGGAACTGGAACAAACGCGAGAGGTTGAGGTGGTCATGGGGGCGGCGATGCTGGTGCGCCGCGACCTGTTCGCCTGGTGCGGCGGCTGGGACGAGGAGTACACCTTCGGCGGCGAGGACATCGACCTGTGCGTTCGCGTCGCCACGAGCCATGCCATCGTGTTCTACCCGGCGGCGGAGGTCGTCCACTACGGCCGCGTCAGCAGCCGGCTCCATGCTGGCTACGCCCACAGCAACACGCTGATCGGCATCACGCGCTTCCTGCGTAAGAGCGGCTGTTCGCGCTGGGCGCTGTTTGCGTACAAGCTGGTGGTAACGATCGACGCGCCGCTGGACTGGCT
>JACOUH010000420.1 GCA_016177925.1 Planctomycetota bacterium
CGCGTTTACCTCAGCTCGGTGGGAGTGACGCAGGGCACCGATGGCGCCCGGGGGCCGGCCCTGCTGCGCGAGGTCCTGCACAAGGAGATGCGGGGCAAGCGGCCGGAGTGGCTGCGGTCTGAGGCCATCCCCACCATGATGCAGATGCTGATGCCCGAGGACACGGCGGTGCGGCAGATCCTGGTGGACATGCTGGCCCGCATTCCCGGCCCGCAGGCGACTGTCGCCCTGGCACAGCGCGCCGTGTTCGACCTCGACGCCGAGGTGCGCCGCAGTGCGGTCGATGCCCTGAAGGACCGCCCGGCCGGGGATTGCCGTCCTCTCTTCCTGCGGGCGCTGCGCTACCCGTGGGCGCCGGCGGCCGACCACGCGGCGGAAGCCCTCGTCGCCCTCGACGACAAGGCGGCGGTGGCCGAGTTGATCGTCCTGCTCAAACAGCCCGACCCGACGCTGCCCGTGGTGCTCAACCGCCGGTACGCCCTCCTCCGGGACGTCGTCCGGGCCAATCATCTCAACAACTGCCTGCTGTGCCACCCGCCGGCGGTGACGACAGCCGAGCCGGTGCTGGGCCTCGACCCGGTGCTGACGATCTCCTCGACCACGGCCGTGTCCGGCGCCGTCAACCGGGTGCGGACGACGCCTGGCTCGCACAGTTACGGGAGCGGGGGAGGCGGGACCAGCCAGGTGCCGTTGCTCATCCGCGGGGACATCACCTTCCTACGCCAGGATTTTTCGGTGCGGCAACCGGTGGCCCCGCTGGGCTTCCTTCCCCTGGCTGCCAGGACGGCGCGTTTCGATTACGTGGTCCGCACTCGCTACGTGCCGGCGAAGGCGGCCCAGGAATTGCTTGACGCGGTCGGGGAGAAAACCTACCCGCAACGCGAGGCTGTGTTGCACACCTTGCGAAGCCTGACCGGCAAGGATGCCGGGACCACGACCGAGGGGTGGCTGAGGATGTTCCCCGGCGCCGAGCAGGACGCCGAGGCGGCCCGGCTGAGCAGAGAGTTGCGCCAGGCCTCGTCCGTTCGCGCCGAGGTGATGATCAACAAACTGCGCGAAACGAAGAGGGTGGCGAACACGATGGCGCTGGCCACGGCCATCCCTGGTCTCGGCGGCAAGCTGCGGGAGAAGGCACGCGAGGCGCTGGTGGAGCGGCTGACGCGCATGACGGCGAAGACGCTGCGTGATAAGCTCCGTGACGACGACCCGGAGGTGCGCCGGGCGGCGGTCCAGGCCTGTCAGCGCAAGGAGAAGAAGGAACTGGTCCCCGAGCTGATCGCTCTGCTGGAGGACTCGGACTCACTGACGGCGCGCACCGCCGAAGCGGCACTCGTCGACCTCACCGGCCAGGAGCACCGCACCCCTGTCGACTGGCAACGCTGGTGGCGGAAACAGTGACCGGCGCGCCGGTTCGTTTTACGCCTCTTCCCGCCACCCCCGGTTAACCCGCGCGATGAATGACCCACATGAAAGGTCGGCGATTGTCGTTGGATACCTTGGTGCGAGAGCAAGCATGGCTACCACGCTGGCGGACTGGGTAGTCGCGTTGCGATATGGCGTGGGGGCACCCTAGCTTCGGGTGGCAGACGACGTCTGGGCCAACCGATCAGCGTTCATCGAGTGGCCGGCTCGTCCGCTCCTATTCATGCCGGGCGCGGTGCGGGTTAAGTACCACCGCTACTCGCCAGAGCAACTCGCCCAGATCAAGGCCGCCGGGGTACGCCCTGACACTCGGTCGAATGGGCCCGCCATTATGGCGTTTGCCGTCGCTGGTGGCCGTCGGCCTGACCGAGCGTCGGGATGCGAGCAATGGTCCATTCACCACATTTACGATGGGCAGTATCCTGCGCCACGGGCGCGAACCTGCACGCGGGCGGTGGCGCACGCGAGTTACTTCACGGAGGCGGCCGGTCTTGTGGCGGTCCACCCGATCGCCCATGCCCTGGCCGACGAGTTGGCCTACTTCGCATGGTTACTTCGGCACGAGGCGTATGCGCGGTTCGGCTTCGACCCGGATGGCGTGTTCAGGGTGGCCGGCGCGCTAGAATGATCGACGAGTCCCGTCCGAATGCGTGCCGAAACTCCGCCCGGTTCGTCTGGTCCGCGCTGCTCAACGACGTGGGCGGGTGGTATTCCCGGACCGAGTTGAGGTGATCGCGATGATGCACGGCGCGCGGGATGCCTCCTCCAGGCAGTTGCGTGTGTGAGTCTGCCCTTGCACTTCAAATCTTCGCGGAGTCTTGCAAAAAACACCGGCCGCTCCTACAGTGACCCCGACTCTTGCGAATCTAGCGAGGGAGGAGTGCGTGCTGATCCTGCCGGCCATCGACATCCGCGGCGGACAGTGCGTCCGACTCCGCCAGGGCGACTACGATCGCGAGACGGTCTTCGGCGCTGACCCTGCTGCGATGGCTCGACGCTGGGTCGAGCAGGGTGCCACCTTCCTGCACCTCGTTGACCTCGACGGTGCTCGCGAGGGACGCCCGGTCAACGAGGACAGCGTGCGTCGCATCGTCGAGGCAGCGGGCGTGCCGTGCCAACTCGGCGGCGGACTGCGCACCGAGGAGCACATCGAGCGAGCCCTGTTGTGGGGCGTGAGCCGCGTTGTGCTCGGCACACGCGCCTTGCAGGACCCCGCCTGGTGCGAGAAAATGACAGAGCGCTTTCCCGCGCAGATCGTGCTGGGCGTCGACGCACGGCAGGGGAAGGTGGCGACCGGCGGCTGGCTGCGGACCGAGGAGCTGACGGCGCGAGACGCGGCCCGCCGCTGTGCGACGTGGCGACTCACCGCCTTGGTCTACACCGACATCGGCCGCGACGGCATGCTCGAGGGGCCCGACGTCGCCGGCACGGTGGCGCTGGCCGAGGTCGTCCCGTTCCCTGTCATCGCCTCCGGCGGCGTCGGCTCGCTGGAGGACGTCGAGCGACTCCGCGGTGCCGGCGTGGCGGCCTGCATCATCGGCCGCGCCCTGTACGAGGGCCGCGTCGACCTCGCCGCCGCCCTTGCGAAGACAAAGGATGAATGAATTAGCCCGACGCGCCAGCGAGGTTCGCCGCATCCCTCGCTGGCGCGTCGGGCTAATTCATTCGTCATTCAGAAAGGGATTCCTTCATGGCCAAGCACAAAGTGGAAGAGATCCGGACCGTGGCGCTGGTCGGACACGGCGCGGGCGGCAAGACGTCGCTGGCCGACGCGCTGCTGTTTGCTGCCAAGGCGGTCGACCGCCGCGGCAACGTCGATGAGGGCAGCAGCGTCTCCGACTTTGACGACGAGGAGAAGAAACGCAAGTTCTCCATCGACACCAGCGTCCTGCACCTGGAGCACAAGGGCAAGCAGGTCTACCTGCTCGACACACCCGGCTATCCCGACTTCGTCGGCGGCGCGCTGGCCGCCCTGAACGCCGTCGAGAACGCTGTGATCGTGGTGTCGGCGCCCAACGGTATCCAGGTCAACACCCGGCGCATGTTCAAGGAGGCCGGTAAGCGCGAGCTGGCCCGCATGGTCGTCCTCAACAAACTCGATGCCGACAACATCGACTTCGAGGGCCTTGTCGACTCGCTCCGCAATACCTTCGGCAAGAGCTGCGTCCTGTTCAACGCTCCCAACGGCGTCGGGGCCAAGTTCACCTCGGTCATCGGTTTGCTCAACCCGCCTCCCGGGCCTTCCGCTCCCATTGACCTTAACGCAGCCCGCTCGCAGCTCATCGACGCCGTCGTCGAGGCCGACGAGGAGCTGCTGATGAAGTACCTTGACGAGGGCTCGGTCAGCGCCGAGGAATTGGCGTCCGCTCTGCCCAAGGCGATCGCCACCGGCAGCTGCATCCCGATCTTTTGCACCTCGGTGAAAAAGGACATCGGCATTGCCGAGTTGCTCGAAGGGATCAGTCAGTTCGCCCTGTCGCCGGCGCAGGGCCGCAAGCGGATGCTGGTGCAGAAGGACGGCGCCGGCACCAAGGAGGTGCCGCTGGAAGCGCGTGAGGACGGCCCGTTCGTCGCCCAGGTCTTCAAGACGCTCAGTGATAAGTTCGTCGGCAACCTCAGCTTCCTGCGCGTTTACTCGGGCAAGATTAGCAGCGACCAGGCCCTGGTCAACGAGCGCACTAGCAAGTCGTCGCGCAACACCGGCCTGTTGCAGCTCCAGGGCAAGACCCAGCAGAACGTGACGGAGGCAGTGCCGGGCGACATCATCGCCGTGGCCAAGATCGAGGACCTGCGCATCGGCGACACCGTCGGCACGGCGGCGGGCATCGGCCATCTGCCGGGGCTGTCGTTCCCCACGCCGATGTTCGGCCTGGCCGTCGAGCCCAAGGCCCGTGGCGACGAACAGAAGATCTCCGGCAGTTTGCAGAAGATCGCCGACGAGGACCCGACCTTCCACGTCAACCGCGACACGCAGACCAAGGAGATGGTCATCACCGGCATGAGCCAACTGCACCTCGACGTGGTGCAACATCGGCTGAAACGGCGTTTCGATCTCGAGGTCATCACGCGCGAGCCGAAGATCCCCTACCGTGAGACGATCACCTCCAGGGGCGAGGCAAATTATCGGCATAAGAAGCAGTCCGGCGGCCGCGGGCAGTTCGGTGAGGTCCACCTGCGTATCTATCCGCTCAAGGACGAGGGCATCGCCAGCAAGGAGGACTTCTTCGCCAAGTTCGCCATCAAGGAGCGTTTCGAGAAGCTTCGTGTGGACAACTGCCGCTACGACGCCGATTTCAACTTCGGCTTCCTCGACTCCATCGTCGGGGGCACGATCCCCAACCAGTTCGTGCCGGCCGTCGAGAAGGGCTGTCGCGAATTGCTGGAGCGCGGAGCGCTGGCGGGCTACCGCATCCAGGACGTGGCCGTCGAGGTCTATTTCGGCAAGGACCATCCCGTCGACAGCTCCGAGCAAGCGTTCAAGACGGCCTCGCGCATCGCCTTCAAGAATGCATTCCTGGGCGCCAAGCCGGTGCTGCTGGAGCCGATCGTCGACCTGGAGGTGACGGTGCCGATGGGCAAGACGGGCGACCTGCTCGGCTATCTCAACACGAAGCGCGGTCGCATCGAGAACCAGGAGAGCCTGCCGGGAGACCTGGCGGTCGTGAAGGCGAAGGCACCGCTGGCGGAACTGTCACGCTTGGCGGCGGACCTGAATAGCATGACCGGCGGGCAGGCGTCGTACACGATGGACTTCAGCCACTACGATGTGGTGCCCGGCAACGTGCAGCAGCAGATCGTCGCCAAGGCCAAGGTGGCCGCGGACGAGGAAGAGTAACCCGGCGAGCGGGGGGCGTGAGCCCCCTGATAAAGTCATCAGGGGGCTCACGCCCCCCGCTCGCCTGTGTTACTTCTTCTCGATCTTGACGCGGACGCGCTGGCCGATGCGGAGGTCCTTCGCCTGGGCCGGGTCCACCTCGATGATGCACTCCAGCGTCCGCACGTCGTTGAGTTGGCGCGGCTCGAACAGCGGAGAGCGGCGCTGGGCGAACCAGTCGGAAATCCGCTTGACCTTGCCGCGGATCGAGCCCGTCAGGGTCGCGTCGTCGGTGATGATGACCGGCTGACCGACCTGGATCTGGTTGGCGAACTCCTGGTCGATCTCGGCCCGGATGATGCGCGGCGTGTCCGGACAGAAGTAAAGGATAGGCTCGCGCGGTTGCGGGCCGAGCAGCTGCCCCACCGCTACCGTCAAGCGAAGGACCTTCCCGTCGAAGGGCGCCTTCAACTCGCACAGCTCCTCCGCGAATTTCGCCTGGTCTAGCAGCGCCTGCTTGCCTACGACCTCCTCCTTCGCCCTCGCGATCTCCAACTGCAGTGTGGCGACGCGTTTCTCCAGGACGGTCAGTTTCGTCTGCTCGAACTCGACCTTCTTCCGCGCCTGACCGACCGTTTCCTCGGCGATGTCGCGCTTTGGCTTGCTGATTAACTGCGCGTCCTTGAGGCCGTAGATGCGCTCGACATCCTTCAGCTCCAACTGAGCCGTTTTGAGGCCCGCCTCACTTGCCTCGATGGCCTTTCGCTGAGACGCGATCAGGCTCTCGTGCTGCGGGACCGCCTCCTTGGCCTGGTCGAGCTTCAGTTCGGAAGCGCTCAACTCCGCCTGCGCCGCCTGACGGCGGAATCGAGCCTGGGTGGAGTCGAGGCGGAGCAGCGGTTTGCCCTTCTTGACAAAGTCGTTCTCCTTGACCAGCACCTCTGTCACGATGTTGGGGACCCCTTCCGGCAACCGAGGATACAACTCGGCGACACGTTCCTCACTGTCGACGTGGCCGACGCCGTAGGCCGGATTGTCGCCCGAAGCAGGGGATGTGTCGGCCGCCTTTCCGTCGTGAGCGTGGGAGCGCAGCACCACCCCGGTGCCGATGGCGCTGGCGGCCAGGAGCGTGAACCCCAGGGCGACGAACCAGCGCGTGCGTCGGGGCGGCCTCCGTCCGTTGCCCCGGTCGGGCGGCGAAACCTGCGCGAGGCGGCGCTCCGGGGCATCGGTCTGGGGGTGACGAGTCGTCTGCATCACAACGGTCCTCCGTTTACACGCGCTCCTTGATCTTCGTCCCCTGGTCCTCGACGTCCTCCTCCTTGAGGCGCCCGTCCTCCAGGTGGAAGACGCGGTCGGCGTAGGGAATAATGCGGGCGTCGTGGGCGACTACCAGGATCGTCGCTCCCCGCTCGTGGGCCGCAGTCCGCAACAGCTCGACGACCTGCTCGCCGTGCGCCCAATCCAGGGCGCTGGTCGGCTCGTCGGCGAAACAGAAGTCGGGGTTCTTCATCAAGGCCCGGCCGATCGCCACGCGCTGCTTTTCCCCGCCGGACATCTCCACCGGCCGCAAGTGCGACTTGCGCGCCATTCCCAGGAGGGTCAGCATCTCCTCGGACTTCCGCCGCGCCTCGCGGCCCGAAGCGCCCTGCCCCCAGCGCAGGACCATCTCCAGCTGCTGCCGGGCGGTCAGGGCCGGGAACAGGTTGTAACCCTGGAAAATGAAACCGCAGTGGCGCAATCGGAAGGCCTCCTGCTCGCGCTCCGGCAGAGCCCACAGGTCCGTTCCCAGGGCGATCACGCGGCCGCTGTCGGGCCGCAGCAACCCGGACAGCACCGCCAGGAGCGTCGACTTGCCGCTTCCGGAGGGCCCCATCAGCAGGGAAATCTGCCCGCCGTACAGATCGAGCGTGACGTGATCCAGGGCCGTCACCCTGGTTTCGCCGTCGCCGAAGCTGCGGCTCAGCTCGATGCCGCGCAGGGTCGGCTCGTCGCCGTCGCCCATCTGCTCGGGCCGGCCCTCGGTGGACCACAAGAGCGGAGAAGTCGTGCTCATGGCAGTTCGGTTCTCCCCGTCGTTGGGTAGTGAGGTGGTGGGGTCGTTCCGACCACCACCTCACCACCCCACCACCTCACCACCCAAGGTCAGTGCAGCAGCATGGCCGGTTCGATCAGGCGCAGCGACCGCAGGGCAACCAGGCCCGAGACGAGTGCCGTCAGCAGCGTGATGGCTGCTGCCCCCGCCTGTAGCTCCCACGGCAGCGACACGCTCGCCCCCATGTTCGCTGCCACGTAGCGGGCCGCGTGCGACCCGACCCATCCCAGCGTGACGCCGAAAAGCCCCACCCAGAACGACTGCGCCAGCACCATGCCGGCGATGCGCCAGCGTGGGATGCCCAGCGCCCGCAGTACCGCGAACTCGCGCAGCGACGCCACCGTTGCCGCATACAGCGTCTGGTTGGTCACCACCGCCCCGACCAGCAGTCCCAGGAGCGCGGCGTAGCCCAGCGCGATGCCGGCCTTGGTCTTCAGCAGCCAGTGCATCCGCGACTTGAACGAGAATTCACTACTGGTGAAGGTCGACACGTCCTTGTAGCGCTCGCGCAGGCGGGCCACCACGCGCGGCGCGTCCGCGGGGTCCTTGCACTTGGCCAGGACATACGTGATCTGTTCGGTGTCGCCGGTGAGCTTGCCGCCAAGCAGGGAACGGGCCGTCTCCAGCGAGCAGAACACGTACGGCCCGGCCAGGCTCTTCAACCCGTGCGTCAGGCCGACCACGCGCACGCGCTGGTTGGAGATCTCTGCCGTGGCACCGACCCCGCTGACACCCAGTCGCTCGAGGTCGGACTCGTCGATCACGATGTTGCCGTGAATGTGCAGCTGCCCGAGCATGTCGGGCGACAGCGCGTCGACCTTGCCCAGCGCGTCCTCCTCCAGGTGCGAGCCGATGACCATGCACAACTCGCGACCGCCGACCGGCTTGCTCCAGTAGGAGAAACCCTGCATGAACGGCTCGGCGCGGACGACCTCGGGCTGAACCTCGAGGCGTCCGACGTGGCTGCCGCGGATGGTCTGTCCCAGGTCAACGCTGAGCACCTCCGGCGCGCCCATCCAGATGTCGGCGCGCGTGTGGTCGATCGGGATCGACGTGATGGAAAAGATCCCCAGCAGCAGGCCGCACTGCAGCGCGATCAGCAGCGAACTGAACGCCACCGCCAACACCCCCGGAAGGAAGCGCTGCCGATCATGCCACAAGGTAGCCAGTGAGTAAGGCATCACATCTCCGTCAGCACGCCCTGCCCCCGCTCGCCGCAATCATCCTCTCATTCTACCAGTCCCGCCCCTGCGGGGTGCCCTGTTTTCACCGTTTCCCGCCCGTTCGCCAGACTTTCCACCCGGCCCGCGACCGACGGTAAATCGGCCAGGCTGTCGTCGATGTACGTCTGATGCCACAACTGCGTCGCCAGCACGCCGGCGAGTCCCATCTCCGTGGAGATCCGGAGCATGCCGCCCGAACGCATCGTCCGGAACGCTTGTCGCCAGTGCAGCACGGCCTCGGCGTCGAAGTAGCCGGTGCGGCGCAGGGCCTCCTCGCTGAGTAGCTGATGTACGAACGCCGGCGCCTCGTCGAGGTGGAAGCTGTCGAACGGGGCCTGAAACATCGCCTTGCTGCGCCAGGCGATCTCTTTCGGCAACCAGCGCTCGGCCAGCAAGCGCAGGATGTACTTTTCCTTGAAACCCCGCATCTTCCAGCGCGGGTGCAGTCGAGCCAGGAAGGCGAACACGTCCTCGTCGAGGAACGGGTAGCGCGTCTCGACCGAGGAGTGCATCGCGACGCGGTCGCCCTTGGCGTTGAGCAGGTGCCCGTTGAGGTGGATGCGTCCTGCGAAGTAGAGGCCACGGTTGAACGGGTGCCAGCGCTTGATGCGGTCGAGATTGGGCCGCAGGTCGGCATACGGCAAGTGCTCGGTGAGCGTCTGGCGCATCTCGGGGCTGAAGAACCGCAACTTGTTCAGGCTCATGAGTCCATAGATGTCGAGCCAGGGGTTGTGGCCGCCGACTGCCTCGTGCGTCCGCCGGAGGGAGTCCTTCGAGAACCGGGGCGACCCGGTCAGACGCAGGAACAGGCGCCTGGCCAGTTGGCTCAGCGGCAGACCGGGGAGGAAGTCAAGATAGCCGAGCAACTTGCTCGCCTTGTCCCAGGGATAGCCGGCCAGCCACTCGTCGGCGCCCTCGCCAGTCAGTGCCACTTTGTAGCCCTGCCGATGGACCTCGCGAGCCAGCATCATCAGGGCCGCGCACGAGGTGTCCACGACCGGGCACTCCGCGGCCCGGATCAGCTCCGGATAACTGGAAAGCACCTCCGTCGAGCCGAAGTCGACGACGACCGGCCGGCAACCCAGGTGCCGTGCCACCACGCCTGCCTCGCTCGTCTCGTCCAGGAGCGGATCCTTGATGCGGATGGTGAACGCCGGAATCGGCGTCTCGCGGAAGTGACAGGCCAGCGCGACGACCGTGCTCGAATCGACGCCGCCCGACAGATACGAGACAACCGGCACGTCGGCGCGGAGACGCTTCTCGGTCGCCTTGAGCATCAGCGCCTCGAACTCGTCAACGAGCTGCTTCTTGCTGCCGGAAACCTCGTCGCCCTTGTCGGGGAAGTCGATCTCCCAGTAGGTGTGCTCGCTAATGCGGGCCGCCTCGCCCGGTGTACCGAACTGCACTTTCAGGTAGTGGCCCGGCTGCAAATACTCGACCCCCTGGAAGCAAGTAACGGGGCCGGGCACCGAGAAGAAGGTGAAGACGTGGTTGATGCCGCGCGGGTCGGCCTTCGCCTCGACCATGTCGGAGGCGAGAAGGCCCTTGATCTCCGAGGCGAACAGCAGCCAGTCGGTGCTGCCGCGCGTCTGCCGCGTCCAGTACAGGGGACAGATGCCGAAGCGATCACGACCCACGACCAGCCGGCGCCGCGAGGCGTCCCACAGGGCGACGGCGAACTGGCCGTGCAGTCGCTCGAACATCCGTTCCTGCAATTCCTCCCAGCGGTGGGGGATGATCTCGGTGTCGGTGTGGGTGCGGAAGCGGTGGCCGCGGCCCTCCAGCTCAGCGCGGGTCTCGGGGTAGTCGAACAACTCGCCGTTGTAGACGACGCCGATGGTGCCCTCCTCGTTGAAGATCGGTTGCCGCCCGTCCGCCAGGCCGACGATACTCAGTCGCCGCGACGCCAGGCACAACTCGGGCCGGTCGAGGAAGCCGTCCTCGTCCGGTCCGCGATGGGTCAGGGCAGCGGCCATGGCGCGCACCGCGCCCGCTGGCACCGGGTTGTGCCCCGTCAGATCAACGATCCCCGCGATTCCACACATCGACCTGTCCCTTCTGCTCGGCCAGTAGATCAGCCGCCAGGGATTCGCGTTGCAACCCGGGGGCCGAATGCTTTCCGCGTGGGGCAGGCTGGGTAGGACGGTTTTTCAGACCGTCCTACCCAGCCTGCCCCACGTCAGGAGGCGTACAGCCGCCGGATGCGGCGGCCGATCAGCCAGTCGAGCAGGCGCGGAAAGAAGCGGTTCATCCGCAGTATCCAGCGGGCGTCGCGCCCGACCACCGTCTCGGTCCAGTTCTTCCGCAGCGCGTGGACAATCTTGCGGGCGACGTCCTCCGCCGGCATCCCGCCATCGAAGTCGATCTTCATGCGGCCGTCGTTACGCAACATGTGGTTGCGCAAATCGCTGCGCGTCAGCCCGGGGACGATCAACAGCACGTCGATGTCGAAGCGGGCCAGTTCGCCGCGCAGCGCCTCGGTCAGCCCGCACAGGGCAAACTTGCTCGCCGAGTACTCCGGCCAGGCCGGCATGCCGCGACGACCACACATCGACGCCACGTTGACGACTGCCGGCTGCCGGCCGCGAGTCAGGACGGGGATCGCCAGACGGATCAACTCGGCGGGAGCAAAGAAGTTCACCTCCATGACCTGCCGCAGCACCTCTTCCGTGCTTCCGGCAAAATGTCCCCAGCTGCCGACGCCGGCATTGTTGACCAGGACGTCAAGGCCGTCGAACCGCTCGACGACACTCGCCAGCAACCGGGCGCGATCGGCGTCGGACGTCACATCCGCCGCGACCACGAGAACCTCTGCCCCCTTCGCCGCCAACGACGAAGCCAGCTCCTCGAGCTTGTCGCGGGAGCGGGCCGCCAAGGCTAGCCGCGCCCCCTCCCCAGCCGTTTGTTCCGCCAGGCAGCGACCGATCCCGCTGGAGGCGCCGGTAATGAGAACGCGCCGCCCGCGCAGTTCCCGGTTCATCACTCACCCCTTCCCGCTATTCCCGATCCATCCATTCGCCGCACTTTATCCAAATTTACCCGATGGCACTCTCTTCCTTGAGGATTTCGGGAACGCAGGGGCCACTTTGTTCGGAAGCAGCGCGCTTCAGCGGGTACAGTCGTTAGTGTCGCTGAACCCAACAGAGTCAGACCATCAAGCCCTGGTCAGAGAGGGTCGAGGGTGGCCTTTGGGAAAATGCTACTCAACCAAGAGCGGATTGTACACCGTCTGCCGGCAGAAAAGGGAAACGAGATGTGAACTTGTGTCGACTGTGCCGGCAATTAGCCCGACGCGCCAGCGAGGAAACCGTCATGCCTCGCTGGCGCGTCGGACTAAGTAGCGGTTTCAAAACGTGGGGCAGGTCGCTGACCTGCCAGCGCCAGGCAGGTCAGCGACCTGCCCCACAAAGTTTTGAAACCGCTTCTTAGCCCGTCACGTCCTTGTCGGTCAGGTTGTGCTGTTTGCGGTGGTAGGGGCCGTCGAAGAACTGCGTCGACTTGAAACGCTCATGCCGGCCGTCCCCCGCGACCGGCTTGACCTGGGCGAGCAGCTTGTCGCGCTCTGACTCGCTCATCGGCTTGAAGTCACGCGCGATCTTCAGGTCCTGCTCGAGCACCTTTATCGAGTCGATGCCAACGACCAGGCTGGCGATGTCCTGGCTCAGAGCGAAGCGGATGGCGTCCTCAGCCTTGCAGACCTTCTCGGTCGGCAGACGCCCCTTGCCGTCGGCGCCACCGCCAAGGCTCTTCATGCCGATCGGACCGATGCCGCGTTTGTTCGCCTCGGGGACGACCTGATGAATGAAACTCCGATAGAAGAAATCGCAGACGTTGATCGGCATCTGGACCGTATCCCACGCCCGCTTCCGCAGCATGTTGAGGTGAATGTGCGGCGACTTGTGGCCGGTGAAGCCGATGAATCGCACCTTGCCCGCTTTCTGGGCCTTGAGCGCCTCGTCCAGCGCTCCGCGATCGAAGATCCAATCGGGGTCGTTGTCGTAGTTGATTTCGTGGAACTGCATGAGGTCGAGGTGATCGGTCTGCAGGCGGCGCAGGCTGTCCTCGATGTGCTGGCGGGCAGTCTTGGCATCACGGCCGCAGTTCTTCGTCATCAGGAAGCACTGCTTGCGCTTGCCGTCCATCGCCAGCGCCTTGCCCATGATCTCCTCGCTGCCGCCGTCGTGATAGTCCCAGGCGTTGTCGAAGAAGGTCAGGCCCTCGTCGAGGGCGGCGTGCATGATCTTGATCGCCTCGTCCGTGTCCTTGACCGCACCGATGTGCCAGCCGCCCAGGCAGATAATCGACACGCGGACACCCGTCTTGCCGAGCGGTCGCGTCGGCAAGCCCTTGGAGGAAGCGTCCTCAGCTTCCGCGGCGGTCGCCGACAGGCCAAGGGCAGCGCTGGCGGCGAGGGTGGTCTGGAGGAATTCGCGGCGACTCTGGTCCTGCGGATTGTCGGGGCTGGGGAGAGGGTTGCTGTCGGCCATGAGACGGTCCTCGCCGGTCGCGTAGGTGAAGGGCGACTGCCGAAGGTGGATTCTGCCCCACCTGCTCGGAATTGCCAGAAAAAAGAGCGAGCGGGAAAAGGGCAAAAGCTATGCCGCCTTCCAGAGTGGCATCAGATGCTGGCGAGCGGGGGGCGTGAGCCCCCTGATGCCATCCTATCAGGGGGCTCACGCCCCCCGCTCGCCAGTGTTCGTCCGGAACTGGCATCGTCAAGCGCGAAGAAGCCTTCGCCCTGCTGTGCAGATCGATGCTCAGGAGTCGAGCGCGGTCAGCGTTCCCACCATGCCCGTCGCGAGATCACAGACGCGCACGGCATGATTGTTCGTGTCGGCGACATAGAGCTTTCCCCGAGCGATGGTGAGCCCCGACGGCTCGGAGAACTGGGCCTCACGGGCCGGGCCGTCGCGGTGTCCGGGCGTTCCCGTGCCGAGGAAAGGGTCGACGCGGCCGCTGCGCGGATCGAGGCGCTTGATCTTGTGATTGTAGCTGTCCGCGATGTAGAGGACGCCGTCGGCCCAGGCGACGCCGAGCGGATGCTGGAGGCGGACGGCGGCGCCCTGGCCGTCGACGTCGCCGAAGTCGAACAGTCCCTGGCCGACGAGGGTCCGCACCCAGCCGGTCTGGCGGTCCGGCCCGGGCAGCAGGTCGATGGCGCGGATGCCGCTGACCTCGCTGTCCGCAATGTAGAGAACGCCACGGTCCGGGTCGAGGGCCAGTCCGCTCGGCTGGGCGAGCATCGCCTCGGTGAGCGGGCCGTCGCCGATGTTCTCGCGACCGCTGCCGGCCCACGGCATCGCGTCGCCGCCGCCCTCCAGGCCGATGCGCCACACCTGGTGCGCGCCGGCCATCGCGACGTAGAGGTGTTCGCGGAAGACGGCGAGGTCCCACGGCGAGTTAAGCGGCGTCTTCTGGGCCGGCCCGCCTCGCATCCGGCCGGAGCCGTGTTCTCCCGTGCCGGCAAAGGTTTCAATTTGGCCCGTTGCCCGGTCCACGCAGCGGATGGCGTGGTTCTCCGTGTCGGCGAGGAAGAGATGTCCGCCATGCAGCGCCAGCCCCAGCGGACCGTTGAAGCGGGCCCAGATGGCCTCGCCGTCGCGCCGTCCCGCCTCGCCGTCGCCGAACACGCGCCGCCGCTCGCCATCGAGGCTGCACTCGACGACGCGGTGATGTCCCGTGTCGGCGACGTAGAGTCGTTCGGCGGACGTGTCCGCCAGCACCTTGCCGGGGAAGAAAAGGGGACGATCGGTCTCCTTCTCGTGCTCGGCGGTGAAGGAGAGGGGGCGACGGTCGAGGAGGTTCTCGGCGTCGAACTCCTCGATCATGGCGGCGAGGGTGGCGTCGAGGCGATTGAGGTTGAACTCCCCCTCGTGGCGGCCGATGACCTTGCCGAGCGGATCGATGAAGGTGATCGTCGGCCAGGCGCGGATGGTGTACTCGCGCCAGACGCGGAAGTCACGGTCGTTGACGACGGGATGGCCGACCGACAGGCGCAGGACAGCCTGGCGGACCGCGTCGGTGCCCTTCTCGTTGGGGAACTTGGCCGAGTGGACGCCGATGACAACGACCTCGCGGGCGTACTTGCGCTCGAGCTGCCGCAACTGCGGCAGGACATGATGGCAGTTAATTCAGCAGAAGGTCCAGAAGTCCAGGAGGACCAGTTTGCCGCGTAGCTGCGTGATCGACAGCGGCTGGTCGGTGTTGAGCCAGTCGAGGCCGGCGGGGAACTCGGGGGCGTTGACCTTTCCAGGGAACCGCGTGGGGGACATGGCATCACTCCTTGCGGTCCGCCCCCCTTAGCCCGACGCGCCAGCGAGGATGACCTGTTCCTCGCTGGCGCGTCGGGCTAATCAGAGGACGTCACGGCTGGATCAGTTCGAGGGCCTTGTGTTCGTCGAGAGCGGCGAGGGCACGGTAGGCGCGGGCGCGGCCCTCGTAGGCGTCTGCTGTCGGCTGGTTCTCGATCGCGCGGGTGAACGCCTCGATGGCCTTGTGGTAGTCGTGTTTGCGCAGGTGCATCTCACCGATCAGGCAACCGACGTCGGCGGCGGCGCTGGATGGGATGCAGTCTCTTCCGGACTCGTCGGGCGTGGCGACGAGGTACTTCTCATGAAACTCACGGACGGTGGCGGCGAAGCGGGCGTAGGACGGCCGCTTGCGCTGCAGGCGGGCCAGCGCCTCGTCGTCGCCTTTGACGGCCTCGAACAGTTCGAGGACGTCGGGATGTTTCTGCTGCAGTGCCTCGTCGAGGCCGTCATCGCAGACCAACTCGAAAAGATGGTCCCACTCGGCGGCAGACATGGCGCGGAGGTTTTGGAGGGCCTTGCGCCCGTTGCCAAGGGCGCGCGCGAAGATGGCGAGACCGCGACGGTGCGCTTCGAGCCACGCCAGCGCTTCCTTGCAGCCGTCGAGGGCCTCGAGCAGCCGCTGCGTCGCCGTGTCGTTCGGGGCGACCTGCGTGTCACTCATGGGTGCGTCTCTCGCTGAAGGTGCGGCGGAGGGGAGGCGGAAAGGCCACGCCTGAAGAGCCCTCCGCTCTCGATTATGAGGGCCGTGCCGACGCCAGGGCAAGGCCAAAGCTCCCCATGAGCGGCGCGGCGTAAGCCGGCCGGTGCGGTGTAGACCGGCGGGCTTACGCCGCGCCGCTCCACCGGGGCGGGCTTACGCCACGCTCGCCGTCACACCTCCGCTTCGTACTCCAGCCGTTCCAGCAGCGCCGCCATCTTCTCCTTGTTGCGCGCTGCCGAGGCTACCTTGTCGTTGATCTCGACGTTGATCTGCTCCAGGCGATCCTCCTGCGCCGCAAGCGTGCGGACCAGTCGATCACGCAACTCCTTCTCCGCGGGACGATCGCCCAGCGCTTGCAGGTTGCCGCGGATGCGCTCCTGCTCCTTGTGGATCGTCTGACTCTCCTTTTGCAGCCGCTCGACCTGCTCCTGCAGCGCCGCCGACTGCTGCCGCAGTTCCATCATCTGCTGCAGCATGCGCCCGGTGCGGACGTCGAGGTAGTGCTGCTCCTGCCAGTACGCCAGCTGCTGCGACGCCAACTCCGCCAGGCCGAAGCTGCGGGACAGCGTGAACCGCTGCTTGACCGGGAAGATGACCACCTGCTGCGGCGGCAGTTTCAACTGGAAGCGCCAGTAGTGCTCCGTGATTTCCTGCGGCATGATTGTGTCGAACAGTTCCCACTCGCCATGCTCGCGCGGGTGCTCCAGGTAGAGCGTCTGCTCGTAGCGCGACTTGTTGTTGATCGTGTAGGTCGTCTGCCGCATCAGGACCGACGAGGTGCGCAGCTGGCCCTGACGAATGAGGACGCGGTGGACGCGATCCTCGTTCGAGTTGACGTTGTCGAGGACGTGAACACCGAGGTCGACCGCGTAGGGGACCAGCCGCTGCTCGTCTGGCTTCATCGTCTCGAGCATCGCCTCGCCAACGTAGTTGCCGCTCTCGAGGACGGTGACCGGCCCGCCCTCGAGCGTCAGGCCGGTGGTGTTCTTGAACTCGATGCAGCGCATCGGGTTGTCGGCGCGGTTCTTCTTGTTATAGAGCAGGACGGGATTGCCCTCGAATGGCCGCAGGACGATCGGCACCAGGGCCGACTGGTTGCGCTGGATGGTGACGGGATGCTCGATCTCGTACTCGAACAAATCGCCGATCTTGCGCTCGCGCACCTGTGTCTGCACCGAACTGATCGAGGCTCGCTCCTCGCCTTCCTCATGGCCGAAGGCCGCGCCGAACAGGGCTTTCTCGAGTTTTCTTCTCTCGCGCACGGAGACCTCTTCCCCCCGAGCGCCTGCGGGTGCCGCGGCAGCCAGCATCGGCATGGCCTCCTCGACCGCCGGGGGCAGAACGCCGGTGGTTTCCTTCACGGACACGACGGGGCGGCGGATGTAGCGCGGCGTGTACAGGTCGTGCTGGAACGACACCGGCAACCCGGCGACCAGCGACAGCTGCACGTTGTTCCAGTCCTCGTCCTCGGTGTTGTCGACGACCGCCCAGCCCTGGATCATCGGCGGACGGTTCTCGCGACCAAGAATGATCCGATAAGTCGCTTTCCAGACGGGAGCCTCCAGCGTGTAGCTGAGCCGCACGGTGCGCTTGCCGCGGCCCTGGGCGAAGAAGGTGAAGGTGCGCGTGTCCTTCTTCTTCGCCGACAGCTGCGTGCGCAGGTAGTATTCGAGGTCGCGGCGCAGCGCCGGGTCGAGGATCGCCAGCCGCTCCAGCGCGTGCAGGTCGAAGGCTCGGATTTCACCCGCGTCGGTCAGCAGCGACACCTGGAACGAGCGGACAATGCCGTCGGCACTCTCGCGCTCGATGTCGTCGACGCCCAGCAGCGCCCCCTCGACGGTGTCCTCGCCAGCATTGCTCATCGCCATCGACCGGGCAGACGGGCGGACCGCCACGCGGGCGCCCTTGAGTTGCGGCAGCAGGCCGATGAGACTGCCCTGGTCGGGGATCGACAGGGCGACCTCGGCAAGCAGTTGCTCCAGCGGCTTGGTCGAATCGTAAGACACCGAGGCGATGTGTCCGCCGTCGAGGTCGAGGACGGTCAGCGATTTGAGAACGTCGCTGACTTCGGCCTGCTTGAAGGTGAGGCTCAAGGTGGCGTCGTCCTCGATGCTGCCTTCGCGCTCGAAGTGGCCGACGCCGTGCTTGTACAGGACGATTCGAGTCAGGGGAAGGGTGGTCATCGCGGGTACTGCCTGGTGCTGCGTTCCAGGGGCGAGTCTTCACGATCTATCATACACCGGAGGAACCGGAAACGACCGCCCCGCACGACAGAGCTGGGGTAGGACGGTTTTTCAAACCGTCCGGGCGTGAAGCCCGGACGGATTGGAAATCCGTCCTACCCCCTGAGCCGGCGCTCAGTGTCCGTTGTGCCGGGCGGCACAGGCCGGGCAGGCGAGCACTTCACGGGCCGACTCGTAGCCGGCGCCGCCGGGGTCGTCGATGAACTTCTCCTTTCTCTTCCCCTTCTCGTTCAGGCGCACGATGCAGTTGGCGTCCCGGCGGAACGGGTACTTGCGGGGACGGGTTGCAAGGACGAGACGATGAGCGGTGGTGCCCGCGGGCACCACGCAATCACAGAGCTGACATCGGAACACTGTACGAGCCTGTCGGAACCGCGCCGGGTGGCTCACGTCCGGCGGGCGTTGGTGGGAGAAACTTTTCGACTCGATGAGGTGGCGTGAGGCCGCGTTCTTGCAAGCGGCCACTGCGGTTGGCCGGCGGGAGGCGGGCGCGCCAGCGTTGCGAAGGGGAGGACTGGCCTTGCAGGCATCGAACGGAGCCGAGGGGATCAGTGCCGGGTGGCTCATGTCCGGCGCGACGTCGGGCCACGGCCCGACGCCTTGTGCATGCGGTCAACGAACGGGTGTCACGGCAGCGGCACGTGTTTCAGGACGAAGGGGACGTCGATCAGCACGGTCCGGCGACCGGAGAAGACGAACCGCGCCGGCTCGCCCTGGTCCTTGCGCGGTTGGTAGTGCAGCGTGTAGACCTGGGCCGACCGCGTGTCCTCGTTGCGCTGGGATTCGCCGGCTGACAGGGCGAAGGGTTGGCCCTTGTCGTCGAGCAGGGCGAGGCCGCGGTTTTCGGCCTCCTGGGCCGACAGCGTCGCTGTCGGCATCTCGAAGCCACCGCGCATTCGGTTGATCCGCACGATGCGCCAGTTCGTCGCCTCGGGCAGGTCGCTCTTCTTGGGCGGCGCCTTGACCTCCACCTTGAGCCGATACTGCCCGCTCGGCTCGCGCCGCGCTTCCACCACCTTGACGTAACTGCCTTCAGGGCCTTTGAACGACTTGCCCACCGAGTCGAGCACCTTGTTGACCGTCACCAGCGGCTCGGTCGGCGCCTCGACCTCGGCGGACAGTGTGCCGCGCAACTCCTTGATCGTTGTCGCCGGTTTTTCGCCCAGGCGCAGCTTGATCGACGCCTGCCGCGAGTGGTTGACCGGCATCTCGGTCTGGCCGTCCCACACGACGATGACTTCCTGCGCCATGTAGGGGTTCCAGGGCCTGTCCTCGCCGACAAAGATCCCCGGCTGCTGCAGTCGCTGCCCCAGGGAGTCGACGGCGTGCTCGACGCACAGCGACACGAGGCGGTTCCACTCCAAGCGCGGCTCGACCTCGATGCTCACGCCAATGGTTACCTCGCGGCCGACGCTCGACGGTCCCTTCTTGCCGGCCCGGGCCGGGCCGCCCAGTGCTACCAGGCGCAATGCCCCGGCCTGATAGGTCGGCCGCCGCTCCTTGCCGTCGACCAGGACCAGTCGCTGTTCCTGCCTCGTGTAGGTGTGCCGCCCGTCGAGCCAGATGACCTGCTGACGCCCGCCGATCTCGCGGTAGGGGGAGTTGTGAGGCCGCTGTACGGCGACTTCGGAGGCACGCTCGCTCAGGCCGGCCTTGTCGCACAGCTGCTGGAAAGCGTCCCAGACGGTCGTCTCGCCTGTCCGCAGCGAAACCTTGCGGTTCTGCACCTTGGCCCGGTCAGCCTCGTTGAGGACAACCTGCAGGCCGGTGCGACGGGCGAAGTCGGTGACGGCCTCGTGTACCGGCACCTCTTTGTAAGTAATCTGGATCTTCTGCGGACGCAGAACGCGCTCGGTTTCCTGGCAGCGCGCGAGGTAGTCGAGGACGTGGCGGGCGCGGCGGCGCACTTCCAGGTCACCACTCGTGGCGGCCTTGCGCAACAGGTCGATGGAGGCCGGGCTGCGGCGAGCGATCAGGGCGGCCATCGCCGCCTCGCGTTCGCTGTGCCGGCGACTGCCGAGCCGATCCACGAGCTTTTTCAGCGCATCGGGTTCGGCACTCTTGTCCGGTTCTCCCGCGACGACGGGCCACGTCCAGGCAATCACCAGGAGAAGTGTGCAACTCCAGCGCATCCCCGTTTCTCCTCGTTCGCTGTGGGGCAAGTTTGTAACTTGCCTGGTCGAAGAGGGCAAGTGGGAAACGGGCGCAACCGGCCGAGCGCTAGGCGGCCTGGACCAGCGGCCAGGGCACGTTCTGCAGGAGTTGACGATGCGGGTAGAGGAACTCGCACTCACGCTGGTGGTAGA
>JACOUH010000421.1 GCA_016177925.1 Planctomycetota bacterium
AAGGGTGCAGTAAGGATCGACCATGAATGAGACGGCGCCCCTTCCGTCGCCCGCCGAGACGTCCGGGTCGGCGGCGGCGGCCCGTTCGGAACCCTCTCTCCCGCTTGCCCGCCGCGGTTGGGCCGGGCTGCGATTCGCCCGCGTTCTCTTCGGCTACCCCTTGCGGAACCCGCGCCGCTGCTTGGCCATCCTCGCCCTGCTGGCGCTGACGGGCCTTGGATCGTGGGTGGCCGGACGCTACCTCTGGGCGGGACACCACCTCCGCGCCGCCCGCCCCGCCGTGGCGTGCTACCACAACGCCGAGGCGGAGCAGCATCTCCGGGCGTGTCTGCGTGTATGGCCGAAGGACCCGGAGGTCCTGCTGCTGGCTGCGCGGACGGCTCGCCGCCAGGCGGCCTACACGCTGGCCCAGCGCTTCCTCGAGCGTCGCCATGCCGTGACCGGCTCCGACGACGACGATTTTGTCCTCGAGCAGCTCCTGCTGTGGGCCGAGCGCGGGAACCCCGAGGCGGGCGGCGCGTTCCTGGCCTCTCGTGTTCGGGAGGACCCCGCGGCTGCCCCGCTGATCTGGGAGGCGCTGGCGCGGGGCTTCGTTCGCTCGTTCCGGCTGCACGAGGCCAAGGCGGTGACACAAAAGTGGCTCGAGAAGCAGCCGGACAACAGCGAGGCGCACCTCATTTACGGTGCCGTGCTCGAGTTGCTCGAACAATTTGGAGAGGCCATCGCCAGCTTCCGCAAAGCACTGGAGCTGGACCCCCAGCGCGACGATGCCCGGCTGCGCCTGGCCGTGCTCCAGGTCCAGCGCGGACGCGGTGCGGAGGCGCAGCCACACCTCGAGTACCTGCACCGCAAGCAGCCGGACGACCCCGTTGTCGGCGTCCACCTCGCCCGCTGCCTGGCTCAGCTCGGCAATGACAAGCGAGCGGTCGAACTGCTCGACGGCGTGCTGGCCCGTTACCCCTACGACCCTTCCGCCCTGGTGGAACGGGGTCGGCTGGCGCTGCGGGCCGAGCAACCCGAACGGGCCGAGGACTTCCTGCGCAAGGCCGTCCGCGCCGACCCCAGCGACCACGAGTCGCACTATCAACTGTACCTGTGCCTGACGCAGACGGGCAGGACGGAGGAGGCCCGCCGCGTCCACGCTGACATGACGCAGCTCGAGACGGACGCCAAGGTAGTCCGCGACATCATGCTCTCCAAACACGGTCAGGCCCCGACCGACCCGGCCGCGTATTACCGGATCGGCATGATCTCCTATCGGGCCGGGGTCACCGAGGACGCCCTACGCTGGTTCCACAAGGCCCTCCGCTTCGATCCCGGCCATCTGCCAACGCACCAGGCCCTCGCCGCGTATTATGAAAGGACCGGCAACGTGGACCTGGCCGCGCAGCACCGCGAGTTCCTCGAGCGGGCTCGGCCGTAGGGCAGGCGGCTCGCCTGCCTTCGCTGGGGATGGCAGGCGAGACGCCTGCCCTACGGGGGGATTTCCCATGGCTCCTCGATGAGGGCCAAGAAATCTCTCAGGAGTCCTGGCGAGACGCCTGCCCTCCGGGGGGATTTTCCATGGCGCTGCGTCGTCTTCGAGAGGCGCTCGGTCGGCTGTTGCGCCGGCCGCTGCTGCTGCTGGCGGTGCTGCTGGGCATGGGCGGGCTCGCGGTGGCCGGGGTCCACGGGTGGGCGTGGTATCACTTCTTCAAGGGACGGGCCGACCTGGAGCGCTACCACGCCAAGGACGCGCTGGACCACTTCAACAAGTGTCTCAAGGTCTGGCCCGGCAGTGCCGACGTCCACTTCCTGGCCAGCCGCGCCGCCCGCCGTGAGGCCGCCGAGGAGCACCACGAGGACAAGGAGGCTGCCGAGCAGTCTCTCGCCGCCGCCGAGGAGCACCTTCGGGAGTGCCAGCGCTTGCGCGGCGGGGCCTCCGAGGAAACCGCCTTCGAGTGGGCCCTCCTCCACGCCTCCGCCGGCGATCTCCCCTCGACGGAGCCCTTCCTCCGCCAACGCTTGCGCGAGCAGCCCCAGGACGCCCCCTTGGTGCTGGAGGCGCTGGCCGAGGGCTATTTGCGGATGTATCGCATCCTCGATGCGCTCGGCTGTCTGGACCAGTGGCTCCACGACGACCCCGACAACGTCCGCGCGCTCCTGCTCAAGGGCAACCTCTTCTGGCAGGTCAAGGCGCCGCTTAAGGCGATCCCCGAGTACCGCCGGGTCCTGGAGCTGGACGCCGAGCAACACGAGGTCCGCTGGCGGCTGGCCCGCTGCCTGCTCGACGTTGGGCGCAATGACGAGGCACTCACCCTGCTCGAACAGGTGCGGAAGCGGCGGCCCGACGACCCCGAGGTATTGGTCCGGATCGCCCGCTGCCAGAACCTGCTTGGACGCTCGCCGCAGGCGCGGGAACTCCTCGACGCGGTGCTCGCCCGGGAACCCGACAACGGAGCGGCGCTGCGGACGCGCGGCGAGATCGCGCTGCTCAAAGGCGACATCGAGGACGCCGAGCGCTGGCTGCGGCGGGCCGTCCGCGTCCTGCCGGATGACTACCAGACGAATTGGGCGCTGCACCGGGCGCTGACGGAGGGCGGCAAAGTTGACGAGGCGCGGAGGCAGGGCGCACGGGCCCGGGAACTGGAACAGCGCCTCGAGCGGCTCGCCGAGATCGGCACGCGCAAGCTGTCGGAGCGGCCGCACGACCCGGCGCTGCACTGCGAGATGGGCGAGCTGCTGCTGGTGATGGGCCACAAAGAGCTGGGCGAGCGCTGGCTGCTCAGCGCCCTCGAGCAGGACCCGCGCTACCGTCCTGCCCACGCCGCCCTCGCCAAGCTCTACGCCGCCAAAGGCGACAAAGAAAAGGCCGAATATCACCGTCTCCGCGCCGCGCCCTGAACCTCGCCTTCGGTAGGACGGATTTCCAATCCGTCCGGGCGTGACGCCCGGACGGATTGGAAATCCGTCCTACAACCCTGCGCTCGCGCATCGTGTTGCTCGAAGCTTTCCTCGCCTCTTCTTTCTCCCCGCGCAGCACAGCTTATCCTGTCTTGTCTTCCTTCCCAACCCCCCGATCCGGCAGAAACGACACTCCCTGCTTCGGCGCCGCCACGATCTTTGAAAAAAGTTTGCTCGACCGAAAGCCGATCTAGGGAAATGCCGAGCATGTCCTCTTTCCGGCCCGTGGTTTCTCGGGGGGAGCCGCGCGGGTGGCGGACCAGGTCAATGGGGGAAAGGACTGTCCTATGTTCACGCGGTGGCTTCGTCCCCTGCCGTCCGGCAGGTCGCGCAGGAACGCCCCGGCGCACCCGCGGCAGCGGGTCGCCCGGCTTGTTGTCGAGGCCCTCGAGGATCGCTATGTTCCATCGACGCTCACCGTCACCAGCGCCCTCGATGACGGTTCCGCCGGCACCCTTCGCGCCGTCGTCAACGCCGCCGCCGCGGGCGACGTCATCACCTTCGACCCCTTGCTCAACGGACAGACGATCACGCTCACCCAGGGCGAGATCAACATCGCTGAGGACCTCACCGTCCAGGGGCCCGGCGCCAGCCTGCTCAGCATCAGCGGCAACAACGCCTCGCGCATCTTCAACGTCGAGGGGCCCAAGGTGGTCAACGTGGCCATCTCCGGTCTGACCGTCACCGGCGGCAACGGCACCGACGCGACGACGCCCACCTCCTCGCCTCCCGCCGACCAACCGACCGCCGGGGACAGCGGGACGATCGGCAACGCGACCGACCCGAAGACCACCCCCCCGCCCGCCCGCCCGCCGACCGTCGGGGGCGGGGCGATCCGCAGCAACAACGCGAACCTCACCCTCATCGACCTGACCGTCACCGACAACCACGCCGACGGCGCGCCGGGCGGCGGCATCCTCGACCAGGCCGGCACCCTCATCGTCCGCGACTCCACGGTCAGCAACAACTCCGCCGGCACCGCCGGCGGGGGCATCTTCAGCGGCAGCGGCACGCTCACCATCGTCAACACCACCCTCAGCGGCAACATGGCCGGGAGCGACGGCGGCGGCCTCGCCGACAACACCAGCGCCCTCACTCTGCAGCGGAGCACCCTCAGCAGCAACACGGCCGGCGGAAAAGGTGGCGGCGTCGCCCTCAACGTCCCCGCCGGTGTCGTCTTCGTCAGCACCACCACCGGCTCGGGCAATCCCGCCAAGGACGACGGCGGCGGACAGGATGGCGGCATCCCCGTCCACGTCCCCCCCGGCGCCGTCCTCGTCGACGCCACCACCATCTCGGGCAATACCGCCAGGGGCGACGGCGGCGGACTCTTTACCGGCGCGGCGTCGCCCGCCAATTTTACCATTAAGGGGTCTTTTTTTACCGCGAACAAGACCAGCGCCGGCCGAGGGGGCGGACTGGCGCTGGTGCTCAATGCGCCGGGCGGTTCCGTCGCCCTCCTTCACAGCATCGTCGCCGGCAACAGCGCGCCCACGCAGGGCGGCGGCGGTATCCTCCTCGATGGCACCGCCAGCAGTGGGGGCGTCGTCATCGGCCAGAGCAGCCTGGTCCACAACCAGGCCGGCGACGGCACCGGCGACGACGGCGGGGGGCTCCTGGTCAACAATGCTGGCGGATCGGTGACCGTCGAGGAGTCGACGATCGCCGGCAACAGCGCGGCCGACTCCGGCGGCGGTATCTTCGAGCACCACACGGCGGGAAGTTTCGTCGTGCTCAACAGCACGATCACCAGCAACAACGCCGGGGTTTCCGGCGGCGGCCTCCAGGTCGACAGCGTCGCCACGCTGACGCAGCTGGAGAGTACCATCATCGCCAATAACGCCGCCGTCTCCGCCGGCACCGATCTCGTCAACGCCGGCAGCATCATCGCCGCCAACAACAACCTCGTCCAGAACGGCGTTACGGGCTCGGCGCCGGGCTCGGAGACAGGGAACCTCATCGGTCAGGATCCTCTTCTCGGCCTGCTCCGGGCGAACGGGGGACCGACCCCGACGCAGGTGCCGCTCCCCGGCAGCCCGGTCCTCGACAAGGGTTCCAACCCGAGGGGCTTCGCCACTGACCAGCGCGGCGTCGGCTTCACCCGCACCATCGGCGAGCAGACCGACATCGGCGCTGTCGAGGTCGATCCGAACGTGCCGTCGGCCAGCCTCGACAACGCCCCGCCCATCGACGCTTCTTCACCTCCCGGGCCCTACGACTTCCAGGTCCGCTTCGACGACCACCGGGGCATCCGCGTCGACTCGCTCGGCGCGGCTGTGCGCGTCACCGGCCCCAACGAGTTCGACCAGGTCGCGACCCTCCTCTCGGTGGACAGCACCACCGACGACCCGCACCACGTCGCGACCTACAGCGTGACCCCGCCGGATGGTGTGTGGACCGACACCGCGGACGGGACTTACACGATCTCGATCGAGCCCGATACGGCACGGAACCTCGATGGCATCCCGGTGCCCTTCGGGCCGATCGGCACCTTCACCGTCGACCTCACCGTCCAGGGACCGTCGGCCGCTCCGAGCCCCAAGCAGTTCTTTGCGGTCGGCCAGGATGCCTTCGTTTCGCCGCAGCTTCGTGTGCTCACCTCCAGCCCGACCCCTCGGTCACGAGCGGTCAGTGCGGGCCCCCTGCCTGTGCCGCAGGTCAGAGTCTACGACGCCGCGACCGGCGCGCTCGAGTGGGAATTCGACGCCTACCCGAACACCCCGGTCGGCGGGGTTCGCGTGGCGGTTGCCGACATGGACCGCGACGGCACCCCCGACATCATCACGGCGCCTGGGCCCGGACCGAACTCGATTCCCCTGGTCAAGATCTGGTCGGGGGCGACCCACACCCTGCTGGGCAGCCTCTTGCCCTACGCTCCGGGCTTCCACGGGGGCGTATTCGTGGCGGTCGGCGACGTCACCGGCGACGGCATTTCCGACCTCGTCACCGGGGCCGGGGCCGGGGCCGGGCCCCACGTCAAGGTGTTCAACGGAATCGACCTGGCGGAGTTGTACAGCTTCTTCGCCTTCGACTCGAAGTATACCGGCGGGGTGCATGTGGCGGCGGGTGACGTCAACGGCGACGGTAGGGCGGACCTCATCGTGGGGGCCGCCACCGTGGGGCACGTCCGCGTCTTCAGCGGAGCCGACGGGTCGATCCTCGCCAGCTTCATGGCCTACGGACCGTCCTTCCTCGGCGGCGTGTTCGTCGCGGCGGGCGACCTCTCCGGGAACGGCCACGCCGACATCATCACCGGCACCGACGCCGGTGGCCAAGGGCAGGTCCGGGTCTTCAGCGGCAGCGACGGGTCGCTCCAGTCAAGCTTCTTCGCGTTCGGGTGGGCCTACACCGGGGGGGTGCATGTCGGCACGGCCGACGTCAACGGCGATGGCAAGCCGGACATTCTCGTTGGTTCCTCGCACTCCGCCGGACCGCATCTGAAGGCGTTGGACGGCCTAACCTTGGTTCCCGTGGACAGCTTCTGGGCCCTGCCGCAATCCTCCGTCGGCATCTTCGTCTCCTGACCCTTCAGAGATCAGAAGTCAGAGGTCAGTCGGTGTTTTTCCTCTGACCTCTGCTCTCTGATCTCTGACCTCTGAGTCGGCGCTGCGCCGCATCATCCCCTCGACGTGCTCACGCTCCAGCAGGTCGAGCAGGTCGAGCGCCTGACCGCGCGTCAGCCCGCTGTCCAGGCAGAATGGCACCTTCTCCAGGGCCTCGATCACCTGCTCCTCCGTCAGCTCACGCGACTTCTGCACGAACAGCGTCAGCCACTCGCGCGACGCCAACTCGAAGCCCGTCACGTCGACCGCCCACTCGGCGGGAGGCGGTTGCCGCCTCAAGAGATGTTCCAAATGGTTCAACTCCACAATGGCGACCAGCCGGTCGCCGGCGCCGAGGCAGGCGTAGAATGGATCGCGCGGGGGCGGCGAGCCATCGGCGGGAACGACCGCCACCGGCAGCAGCGCGTGGTCGACTGCCACGGTCCGTCCCGACTGCCCGAGCAGGTGCGTGTCCTGCGGGCCGATCACGAGGTCGATAACGGCCAGCAGCCGGTCCTGGATCAAAAAGACGCTGAGCACGCGGTCGCCGAACAGGCCAGCGACGAAGGCCGGCGCCGCCAGCGCCGGCACCGACACGGCCAGGCGGACGTTGGCGGCGTCGCGCAACAACTGGGCGAGCTGGTGATCGGTCTGTAACAGGACGATGCGCTGGGTCGGGTTCAACTCGCGCGCCAGCAGGGCGACCTCGAGGTTGATCATGTCGTTGTTCGTGCAGGCTACGATGGCGCGCGCGGTGGCGCCGTGGGCCTGACGCATCACCTCGTGAAGGCTGGCGTCGCCGAGGATTACCGGCGAGCCGCCGCGCCGCACCGTGGCGACGAAGCGGTTGTCGCGGTTCATCTCGATGACGACGACGCGCTCCTTGGCGTGGGTCAGCTCCTCGACGACCCGATAGCCGATGCCGCCCAGGCCACACACGATGACGTGTCCGCCGTCGGGGAGGTGGCGCACCTCCAGAGCGCCGCGCAAACTGGCCCGCACCAGGTAGTTGGTGAGGATGGCCGTGAACGCCGCGATCAGTGCCGCGCCAAGCAGGCGCAGGAGGCTGACGAAGACTTTGACCTCGTCCTCGTCGTCGGCGGCGCGCATCTCGGCGGCGGTCGCCATCACGCTGACGGTGTGGTACAGCGCGTCGGCGACGACGGTGTTGCGTCGCGCCAGGACGAAGAAGAGGGTACTGGCCAAGATGACCACGAGCAGGGTGAGCGTGGTGACCTTGACCGACAGGTCGATCTCGCTGAGCGTGCGCCACAGGGTGCGGCCGGTGCGACGCAGCCAGCCCGCCCAGCGCAGGTTGGCGTCGGGCTCCTCCTCGCCGCGCGACAGCAGGGCCCGCACATCGGCCGGGTCGCCGCAGACGCCCAGCTGGTCGCCGGTCTGCAGGCGGGCGTTCAGGTCGATCTCGGTCAGGAACCGCTCGACGCCATTGACCGGGGTGTGGACGACGAGGAAGGCGTGATAGCGCTCGACGATCTCCTTGAGGCTGCGGCCGCGCAGGTGCGAGCCGCCTGGGATGGTCAACTCGGCGACCTGGAAGCGCTCGGCCGCGGCACCCTCGTCGTTGCCGGGCCGCTCGACGCGGAACGTCCCCAGCGCCTGGCCGGTCAGCGCCTTGACCGCCAGCAGGGGCGCGACCAGGGCAGAGGTGCTCAGCGGGTAGATGTTGTGGATGGCATGGCCGAGCCGGCCGATCAGGTTTTCGTTGAAGACGCGCAGGACGATGCGGACCTCGGGATCGAGCGAGCGCACCACCAGGGCAGTGGTAATGTTGGTCAGGTCATTGCTGATATTGATGATGACGCCGCCGCAGTCGCGGACGCCTGCCTGCTCGAGCACCTCGCGTCGCCGGCAGTCGCCCTGGACGAGGCGGGCATTGCCGAGGCGCGGATCGTCGGGGGCGCAGACATTGTCAATGACGACGACTTGCAGGTTGGCGGCCTGCAGGTACTCCAGGACGCGCCAGCCGACGCGGCCAAGGCCACACAGGATGATGGGCTTGTTCACGGTGTCCTCCCTCGCCGTTAGCATAACGCCTGCAGCGACGCCCGGCGAGCATCGCACGAGTTGCCGCGGACACCGGCGCAAGAAAAGAGCACGGGCAAAGGAGGGAGACAGGCAAGATGCCTGCCCCACTCCCTCGCCCGTGCTCTCTGGATTGCCGGCGGACCCAGCCCGTTACTTCTTGATCGGGTTCTCGGCGCTGGTGAGGATCTTGGTCGTCTGTTCCTGGGTCAGGTCGACGGCGGTGCTCTGATTGCCGATCTCGATGGTCAGGGTGCCAGTCAGCGTCATCTTCATGTCGGACGACTTCACCCAGCCGGCCTTCGGGTCGTAGACGATCGTGCCGGTGGAGTCCTTGGCCGTCAGGCTGGCGTCCTTGATCCTGAACGGCAAGCCCTGCGTCTCCTTGGCCTCGGGTGGGGTGTACTTCAGGTCGGTCTTGACGTCGATCTTCTCGTTCTTGTCCTTGTCGGGGCCGGCGTAGGTGTAAGTGTAGGTCGTCTCGTACTTACCGATCGGCCCCATGTCGAGCGTCGACTTGCGCGGCCAGGTGTCGTTCTTCTTCTGCTTCTTGCCGGGCAGGGCGGCGAACATGGGCTCGGCCATGTCCTTCAGCGCCTCCTTGCTGAGGATCTTCTCCAGGAGCGGCTTCATCTGCGGGTTGTTTTCGATCAGTTTCGTCACGAACTTCTCGTGCCCCTCGAGGTTGGTGACCTTGGTCTCCTTCGTGTCGAGGGTGATTGTGAAGGCGGCATCCTTGAGCGCCTCGAAGAACTTGTTGAGCGGGTTGTTCTGGTTGGGATTGGCCTGGGGAGCGGTCGAGTCGTAGGCGATCTTGCTGCCACCGATGTCGATGTTCATCTTCAGGCCGATGATCTTCTGCTCCAGGGTGACCTTGTCCTTGTCGATCTTGATCGGCTTCCACTCGAAGTGGAAGGTTTGTTCCTGCTTCTGCTCGACCTTGGTCCCGGTGACCGTCATGTTCTGGGTCGTCGTGGTGGTCATGGTCTGGTAGAAGGGCTTGTCCTTGGCGAACTTCCACTCGAGGGTGGCTTCCTGGCTGAGGGCGGGCCCCGCCACGATGGCGGCGAGTAGCAAGGAAAACAGGGGACGGCGCTGCAACACGTTTATTCCTCCGGATCGGCAGAACCAGACAAAAGATCAGTTTGCACCCCTTGTGCGAATCTATCCTTTGTACCCGTTCGAGCAGGAAAAACAAGGCGACCTGGTAATCTGTTGACCTATACGCCGCCATCGGCTTCAGGGTTCGCCGGGCATTGAAATTGCAACACGGTTCCTGCGCCTGCGGGGGCACATTGACGTTTCCGCGCGTGTCGCTATTGCACACCGTAGCGCCGTCTCTTCCCGCCAGGGGTTCCGGAGGTGAGAGCCCTGCCATGCAAGGCGTCAAAAGCAGGTCGCGGGTGGTGATCGAAAACGTGCAGCCGGAGGTCGATGCGGGACGCTTCCCCATCAAGCGCACCGTCGGCGACAACGTCGTGGTCGAGGCCGATGTCTTCGCCGACGGACACGACGAGATCAATGCCGTCCTGCTCTACCGCAAGGGCGAGGGCGGCGGCCCGTGGTCCAGCGTGCCGATGACGCCCCTCGGCAACGACCGCTGGACCGCTCGCTTCACCGTCCAGGCCGTCGGCCTCTATGCCTACACCGTCCGTGGCTGGATCGATCACTTCAAGACCTGGCGGCGCGACCTGCGCAAGCGTCTGCAAGCCGGGCAGGACGTCTCCGTGGAACTGCTCGTTGGCGTCGAACTGGTCCAGCGGGCAGCCCAGCGCGCCGAGGACGCCGATGCCGAGAAGTTGCGCGCCGTCGTGCAGACGTTCACCGAGACAGCGCTGCGCGACGAGCAGGTGCAAGTGCTCCTGGACGATGAGGTCTTCCGCCTGGTCAGCCTCTACCCCGACCTGCGCCTGGCCACCAGCTACGGCCGTGAGTTGGCCGTCGTTGTCGACCGCGAGAAGGCTCGCTTCGGCGCCTGGTACGAGATGTTCCCGCGCTCCTGCGCGGCGGAGCCAGGGCGCCACGGTACCTTCAAGGATCTCGAAGGGCGCCTCTCCTACGTCGCCGGTATGGGATTCGACGTCCTCTACCTGCCGCCCCTCCACCCCATCGGCAGCCAGTATCGCAAGGGCAAGAACAATGCGGTTTCCGCTAAGCCCGACGATGTCGGCAGTCCATGGGGCATCGGCGCCGTCGAGGGGGGGCACAAGGCTGTGCATCCCAACCTCGGCACGATTGAGGATTTCCGGCGCCTGATCGCCCGCGCGCGCGATTACGACATCGAGATCGCGATCGATGTCGCCTTCCAGTGCTCGGCCGATCATCCCTGGGTGAAGGCGCATTCCGAGTGGTTCCGCAAGCGGCCTGACGGCACCATCCAGTATGCGGAGAACCCGCCCAAGAAATACCAGGACATCTACCCCATCGACTTCGAGTCGGAGGACGGGGAGTCGCTGTGGGATGAATTGAAGAGCGTCTTCCTGTTCTGGTGCGACCAGGGCGTCCGCATCTTCCGTGTCGATAACCCGCACACCAAGGCGTTCGGCTTCTGGGAGTGGTGCATCGGCGAGGTCAAGAAGGAGCATCCCGACACCATCTTCCTGGCCGAGGCCTTCACGCGTCCCAAGGTGATGTATCGGCTCGCCAAACTCGGCTTCACCCAGTCGTACACCTACTTCGCGTGGCGCAACACGAAGCACGAACTGATGCAGTATTTGACCGAGTTGACGCAGACGCCGGTCAAGGAGTTCTTCCGGCCCAACTTCTGGCCGAACACCCCGGACATCCTGACGGAGCACCTGCAGCACGGCGGACGGCCGGCGTTCATGGGCCGCCTCGTCCTCGCCGCCACGCTGGCGGCCAGTTACGGCATCTACGGCCCGGCGTTCGAGTTGTGCGTCAACCGCCCGCGCGAGCAGGGTAGTGAGGAGTATCTCGATTCCGAAAAGTACGAAATCAAGCACTGGCACCTCGACGACCCGGAGGGCCTGCACGACTTCATCGCCCGCGTCAACGGTATCCGCCGCACCAACCCTGCCCTGGCCAGCAACGAGCGGCTGCGCTTCCACCCGATCAACAACGACCAGATGCTCTGCTACAGCAAGACGACGGATGATCTCAGTAACGTGATCGTGGTCGTGGTCAACCTCGATCCGTATCACACGCAGGCGGGCTGGGTCGAGTTGCCGCTGGATCAACTCGGCCTCGACTGGCACCAGCCCTACCAGCTGCACGAACTGCTCGGCGAAGCGCGCTACCTGTGGCAGGGCCCGCGCAACTATGTCGAGTTGAACCCTCAAGTAGTTCCGGCCCACGTGTTCCGCATCCGGCGCCGCGTGCGGACCGAGCGGGACTTCGAGTATTATCTGTGACCGCCGCGGCTGGCGGGTCTTCAGCCCCAAAGGGGCGGTCGTCAATAGCCAGGGGCGTGAGCCCCTGGAAACGGAGGCGTTGATGAACCCGAAGCCCCGAAGGGGCGACAGTGCCTCAGCCAAACTCCGGTTTCTGCCGCCCTTTCAGGGCTCAACATTGAGGACACGCCCTTCCCCCAGGGCTCACGCCCTGGGCTATTGACGACCGCCCCTTCGGGGCTGAAGACCAGCCTCGAACCAGGGACTGAGGCCTCGGGCTGTTGACGGCCGCCCCTCGGGGCTGAAATCATCGACAACGGATGACTTGTCATGCTGACGAACGACCCGCTGTGGTACAAGGATGCGATCATCTACGAACTACACGTCCGCGCCTTCCACGACAGCGTTGGCGACGGCGCAGGCGACTTCCGCGGCCTGACGCAGAAGCTCGACTACCTCCAGGACCTCGGCGTGACCGCCCTCTGGCTGCTGCCGTTCTACCCGTCGCCGCTCAAGGACGATGGCTACGACATTGCCGACTACACCAACGTCAATGCCGACTACGGCACCCTCCGCGATTTCCAGGAACTGCTCGACGCCGCCCACCAGCACGGCCTCCGTGTCATCACCGAACTGGTCATCAACCACACCTCCGACCAGCATCCCTGGTTTCAGCGCGCCAGGCGGGCCAAGCCGGGCAGCAGCGAGCGCAACTTCTACGTCTGGAACGATACGCCCGAAAAATACAAGGGCGCCCGCATCATCTTCAAGGACTTCGAGCACTCCAACTGGACCTTCGACCACGTCGCCAAGGCCTACTACTGGCACCGCTTCTACAGCCACCAGCCCGACCTCAATTACGATAATCCCGACGTCTGGAAGGCTATCTTTCCGGTGCTGGACTTCTGGATGGAGATGGGCGTCGACGGCATGCGCCTTGACGCCGTCCCCTACCTGTTCGAGCGCGAGGGCACCAACTGCGAGAACCTGCCCGAGACGCACGACTTCCTGCGGGCGTTGCGCGGCCACGTCGACAAGAAGTTCACCAATCGCATGCTGCTCGCCGAAGCCAATCAGTGGCCCGAGGACGCCGCCGCGTATTTCGGTGCCGGCGACGAGTGCCACATGAATTTTCACTTCCCGATCATGCCGCGGCTGTTCATGGCCATTCACATGGAGGATCGCTTTCCCATCGTCGACATCCTCGCCCAGACACCGCAGATACCGGACAACTGTCAGTGGGCCATGTTCCTGCGCAACCACGACGAACTGACCCTCGAGATGGTCACCGACGAGGAGCGCGACTACATGTACCGGGCCTACGCCATCGACCCACGGGCCCGCCTCAACCTGGGCATCCGCCGCCGGCTTGGCCCGCTGATGGGCAACAGCCGCCGCCGCATCGAGTTGATGAAGGGGCTGCTCTTCTCGCTGCCGGGCACGCCGATCCTCTACTACGGCGATGAGATCGGCATGGGCGACAATATCTACCTCGGTGATCGCAATGGGGTGCGGACCCCCATGCAGTGGTCGGGCGATCGCAACGCCGGCTTCTCCCGCTGCAATCCGCAGCGCCTCTTCCTACCTGTCATCATCGACCCCGAGTATCACTACGAGGCGATCAACGTCGAGGCGCAGCAGAACAACCCCAACTCGCTGTTGTGGTGGATGAAACGGCTCATCGCCCTGCGCAAGCGCTTCAAGGCGTTTGGCCGCGGCACCCTCGAGTTCCTTCAGCCCGACAACCGCAAGATCCTTGCCTTCTTGCGGCGCTACGAAGAGGAATGTATCCTCGTTGTTGCCAACCTGTCGCGTTTCGTGCAGTATGTCGAACTGGACCTGTCAGCGTTCGAGGGCAGCGTGCCGACCGAGTTGTTCGGCCAGAACCCGTTCCCGCCGGTCGGCAAGGCACCGTACCTGCTGACGATCGGTCCGCACAGCTTCTACTGGTTCTCGCTGTCCGTGCCGGCGGGAATTCGCCGTGACGGCGAGCAAGTCGTTGTCCAGGAGGACGTCATGCCGCCGATCAAACTGCTGCGCGACTGGACCGAGCTGTTCAGCCCGCCCGGCGACGAGAAACTCGAGGAGGTGCTGCCCGACTACCTCGCGCCCCGTCGCTGGTTCGGCGCTAAGGCGCGCCGCCTCAAGAGCGTCTCTTTCAAGGAGATTTTCCCTCTCACGTACCGCAAGGGGGGAGAAACGGGCGAGGAGGCGCGGGCGTACCTCACCCTGGTCGGGGCCGAGTTCGGCGAGGGCACCGGCGAGACCTATGTGCTGCCCCTGGCCTTCGCGACCGGCGAGCAGGCGTCGCAGTTGCGCGAGCAGATGCCCCATGCCCTCGTCGCTCGCTGCACCGGGCCGGGTGAGGCCGAGGGGATTCTTTTCGACGCCCTCTCTGACCCGGCGTTCTGCGAGGCGATGCTGCGGGCGATCGGCCGGCGCTCCGGACGGGAGACGAGCGGAGGCGCCTCGATCCAGGCGACCGCGTTCTCGCGCTTCGAGGAGGCACGCGGCCCCGCCGACACGCCCCTGACGCCGAACCTTGGCAAGGCCGAGCAGAGCAACACATCGATCCTGTTCGGCAACCGGCTCATCCTGAAGGTCTTCCGCCGCGTTGACGAGGGCGTCAACCCCGACCTCGAAATTGGCCGCTACCTCACCGAGGGCGCCCACTTCCCGCACACGGCGCCGGTCGTCGGCGCCATCGAGTTCAAGCGCAAGCGCAAGGCCGAGCCGATGACGCTGGCGGTCCTGCAGGCGTTCGTACCCAACCAGGGCGATGCCTGGCAGTACACGCTCGACGTGCTCAGCAGCTTCTTCGAGCGCGCGCTTGCCACCCAGCGCGACGACGCGGGGCACCAGGGACTGCCGCAGGACGGCTCGTTGACCGACCTGGTCATCGTCGAGACGACCGCCCGCGCCCAGGAGATGATCGACACCTACCTGGAGACGGCCCGGCTACTCGCCCGCCGCACCGCCGAGATGCATCTCGCCCTGGCCGCCGACACGGAAGACCCGGCGTTCGCCCCCGAGCCGCACTCG
Organism: Planctomycetota bacterium; assembly: GCA_016177925.1. Lineage (GTDB taxonomy): Bacteria > Planctomycetota > Planctomycetia > Gemmatales > Gemmataceae > JACOUH01. The sequence continues at coordinate 14,921 of JACOUH010000421.1, forward strand.
ACGCTGTACCAGCGCTCGGTCTACCAGTCGCTGCGCAACCTCAAGGGGCAGGTTTTCCAGCAGCTGCGGCATCGCCTCAACGATCTGCCCAAGGCGGACCGCAAATCGGCGCGAAGGCTCCTCGAGTTGGAGGAGGAGGTGCTGAACCGGTTCCGGGCGGTCATGGAGGTCAAAGGGACGGGGCTGCGGACGCGCTGCCACGGCGACTACCACCTGGGACAGGTGCTCTACACGGGCAAGGACTTCGTCATCATCGACTTCGAGGGCGAGCCGGCCCGCAGCATCAGCGACCGCCGCGTCAAGCGCTCGCCGCTCCGCGACGTCGCCGGCATGGTGCGCTCGTTCCACTACGCCGCCAGCAGTGCCCTGGCTCAGAACGGCAGCGGCCGCGGGCGCCTGCCCGGCCTGATCCGTCCCGAGGACATCGCCGTGCTTGAGCCGTGGGCGCGGTTCTGGTTCGCCTGGGTCAGCGCGACGTTCGTCAAGGCGTACCTCGACGCCGCCGGACACGCTGCGTACCTGCCGCAGTCGCGCGACGAGTTCCGCATCATGCTCGACGCTTTCCTGCTGGAGAAGGCGGTGTACGAACTGGGCTACGAACTGAATCACCGTCCCGACTGGGTGAAGATCCCGCTCCGCGGCATCCTCGACCTGCTCGGGGCCTCGGAGTGATCTGATACCGAATCGCGGTGCTCTTTTACCTTCGGGGAGCGGCGGGGCGTTAGCCCGCCGGTGCGGCTCAGACCGGCGGGCTGACGCCCCGCCGCTCACGGTAACAAATCAACGCAACGCGGTATGAGGGAAGAGCCATGAGCAAGAAGACGAACGCTCCCACGCCAGCGCGCCAGCCCGCCACGCCGGCGCCGCGCCAGGAGGCGGCCACCCCCGCGCGACCGCCGAAAGAGGACGAGGCGCCCGGGTTGATCCTCAGCGATCAAGACTTCTACCTCTTCAACGAGGGCAGCCATTTCCAGCTCTACGACAAGCTCGGCGCCCACCCGATCTACAAGAGCGGCGAGCCGATCGCCACTTCCTTTGCCGTGTGGGCGCCCAACGCCCGTGACGTCTTCGTCATGGGCGACTTCAACGGCTGGAACAATACCAGTCACCCACTCTACGCGCGCGGGCAGTCCGGCATCTGGCAGAACGTCGTGCCGGGCGTCGGGCCGGGGACCGTCTACAAGTTCCGCATCGTCTCGCACCACAACGGCTTCCAGGTCGACAAGGCCGACCCGTTTGCCTTCTTCAGCGAACTGCCGCCGCGCACCGGCTCGGTCGTCTGGGACATCCGCTACGAGTGGCACGACCAGGAGTGGATGGCCTCGCGCCACAAGAAGAACGCCCTGGACGCGCCCATCAACATCTACGAAGTGCATCTCGGCTCGTGGCGGCGCGTGCCCGAGGAGGGCAACCGGCCGATGACCTACCGCGAACTGGCCAAACCGCTGGCCGAGCACCTCCAGCGCATGAACTACACGCACGTCGAGTTCCTGCCGATCATGGAGCACCCGTTTTACGGCTCGTGGGGCTACCAGGCGACGGGGTTCTTCGCGCCGACGGCCCGCTTTGGCACCCCGCAAGACTTCATGTATCTCGTCGACTACCTGCACCAGCAGGGCCTCGGGGTGATTCTCGACTGGGTGCCGTCGCACTTCCCGACCGACGAGCATGGGCT
>JACOUH010000422.1 GCA_016177925.1 Planctomycetota bacterium
AAGGCGTTACAGCACGCCGCGGCGGGCGCTACTCCGTAAGGTCGCCCAACTCCTCGCGGAGGCGGCGGAGGACGCGCGACTTCGCGACGCGCACCGCCCCGGGAGTCATGGCCAGGTCGACCGCGACGTCCGGCGCCGCCCGGCCCTCCACCGCGGTCCGCCAGAACGCCGCCCAGGTGCGCTCCTCGAACTCCCCGCGGATCTGGTCCAGGGCGCGCGCGAACAGACCACATTCTCCTTCGTCGGGTGCGGGGTCCTCGGCGGGTGCGTCCGGCACCGGCAACTGAGCGAGCCGCTCGCGCGCGCTCGACCCGCCCACCCCTCGGGCTTCCCGGCCGAGTCTGCGAAAATGGTCGCGCAACTTGTTCTGCGTGATCCGCCGCAACCAACCGCGGAACGTGTCCCTCTCGCGCTCCTTACGAAAACCCCCGACGTAGGCCACCACCGCTTGAAAGACTTCCTGAAAGACGTCGGCGACGTCGTGGTGTTGCAGGCCCCCGCACCGGCACCAATGCAGGACCAACGGGGCATAGAGGTTGACCAGACGCTCCCAGGCATCCGACTCGTTTGCCTGGACCCGTGCCAACAAACTCCGCGAGGTCGCCGACGAAGGCGGCGGCCCTCCCTCTCGCTCGGTCATATCACGGGCTGTCGTCATGGGTTGGGGTGCGGACGAGGCCGCGCGCCGTCTTCCTCGCTCCGGAAAGCGCTGCCGGGGCTCCTCTCATGCTCGCCGAAGACGGCCCCGGAAGCAAGGGCGGTGAGGCTCGCGGGAGGGCGTTGCGCTGTGGGCAGGGTATTCTTGCGTAAGGGTTTGCGCTTACGGATCGCAAACCCTTCCCCACGGCCCCTCTTGTTGTTCCAGAGGGCGGCCGGCCGCCGGCCCCAGCCTGCTATATCCTCTACAAGTCATCCGTTTTGATCCCAGAGCAGGACACAGGCAGGGCCGCGTCGAGGGTGCGCGCCGTGCTTCGACGTGGCCGGGGCGGCCGGCAGGGTCGGGAAACCGGCGGGGCGCCCCCGCTGCGGGCCGGGCGCATCAACTGCGGGCTCGCCACCCCGTCACGACCCGATCTGTTGACTGGTGAGGTAGTAGTAGAGGCCGCGCCGTGCCTGCAACTCGACGTGCGTGCCCTGCTCGACGACCTGGCCGTTGTCGAGCACCACGATCAGATCGGCGCCCTGCACGGTCGACAAACGATGCGCAATGATAATCGTCGTTCGGTCGCGCATCAATCCCTGTAAGTTGTGTTGGATCGCTCGCTCCGACTCGTAGTCCAGTGCCCCTGTTGCCTCGTCGAGGATCAGGATGCGCGGGTCTTTCAAGAGCGCCCGCGCGATCGCCACGCGCTGCCGCTGCCCGCCCGAAAGCCGCACCCCCAACTCGCCCACCACCGTGTCGTAGCCCATCGGGAAGCCCATGATGAATTCGTGCGCGTCTGCCTGCCGCGCCGCCTCGATTACCTTCTCCAGCGGCGCGTCCGGCACCGCCAGGGCGATGTTCTCGCGGATCGTCCCCGTGAAGATCGTACTCTCCTGCGCCACCACGCCGACTTGCTCACGCAGGCTCCGCACCTCGACGGCACTGACGTCGAAGCCGTCGACCGTTATCTTGCCCTCCGTCGGCAGATAGAAACGCTGCAACAGCATTGCCAGCGTCGTCTTGCCGGCGCCGGAACGGCCGACCAGGGCGACGCGCTGCCCCGGATGCACCTCCAGGCTGATGTTGCACAGGATGTTCCGGTCCTCCGGACTGTAGCGGAAGCTGACATTGTCGAAGCGGATGTGCCCCTTCAGCCGTGGTAGCGGCAGGGCCGAACGCTGCGTGTCCTGCTCGGCGGGCGCGTCGTACAAATCGTTGAGTCGCTCCAGGGAGAGTTCCAAGGTCTGCATATCGAACCAGAGCTGCACCATGCCCAGGATCGGCACGGCCAGCATCGCGACCAGGGCATTGAACGCCATCAACTGGCCGACCGTCAGCTCGCGGCGAATGACGAGGTGAGCGCCATACCACAACAGCAGCAGGGCGGCAATGATCTGCACGCTGCGGAAGAGGCCCTCCAGCAGCAGACTGATGTGCCGGCTGCGGTGCTCCACGTTCGTCTGCTGGACGACCAGGTCCTCGTACTTCCAGCGCGTCGGCACTTCGGCGCAGGCGTCCTTGAGAGCGCTGATCGACTTGATTGCTTCGACCAGCGTCGACTCGGCCTGCGTCTTCTTCTCGAAAGTCAGGCGGTTGGCGCGACGCAGCCGCGGGGTGAAGGCCAGCGTCAGGCCGATGTAGAGCGGAAACGCGATCAGGGCGACGAGCGTCAACCGCACGCTGTAGTACATCATCAGGGCCACACTCGTGACGATCATCAGCATGTCGAGCAAGGTCATGATCGCCCGGCCGGTCAGCATCTCCTTGATGCGCTGATTGTCCTGGAAGCGAACGAGGAAGTCGCCGACCTTGCGCGAGTGGAAGAAGCGCATCGGCAAGCGCAGCACCTGACGGAACAGGTCCGCTGACAGCATCAGGCCCAGCCGCTGGCCGATGTTGTGCAGCAGGTACTGGCGCAGGAACGTTGCCGCGATCTGGAAGGCGCCCACGAAGAGCATGCCGATCAGCATCACGTTGAGCATGTTCACGTTCTGGTGGACGAGCACCCGGTCGACGACGACCTGCGTGAAGATCGGCGAGGCCAGCCGCAGTACCTCCAGCAGCAGCGACGCAAACAGCACCTCGAACAGCAGCAAGCGGAACGGCGTCAGGAAGGGGAGGAAACGCTGGAGTGTATTGCGCTGCGGTTCCTGGCTCTCCAGGCGTGGCGTCGGGGTCAAGAGCAGCAGGCGTCCGGTCCAGCCAGCCTCGAACTCGGCGCGGCCCAGGGTGAGCAGGCCGGCGGCCGGGTCGCCGACCACCACCTTGTCGTCTCTCGCCTCGTAGAGGACGACGTAATGGTAGCCTTTCCAGTGTACGATGGCGGGCAGGTTCAGGTTGGCCAGGTGGCTGTAATCGGTGCGGACGGCGCGGGCATTGAAGCCAACCGTCTCGGCGGCCAGGGCGAGGCTGAGCATACTGCAGCCCTCGCGGCCGACGTTCGCCGTCTCGCGCAGCTGGCCGACCGACAGGCGGATGCCGTGGTAGCGGCCGGCCATCGCCAGGCAGGCGGCGCCGCAGTCGGTGTGGTCGTGCTGCGGCAGCCACGGATACTTCTGCCACCAACCGCGTCGCCGTTTCAGTTGCTGCTTCGGCTCCTCTGCCTCGACCGGGCGTATCACGGCAGTCAGCGACATGGGCGCCAGCGAGGCGGTCCCGTCGCCCGTCTCGACGCGCTGCTGCAGGGCCTCGCGCAGCTCGGGCACCTCTGCCAGCAATTCCTCGAAGTAGCGAGCGCCCAGCGTGTAGCAGTGGGTGGCACTGGCAGCCGTAAAGGTGGCGTCGCAGGGGCGTCTCTGCAAGAGGGGTTGCTCGCCGAACATTTCGCCGGGGGCGAGATGGCCGGCCAGCTCGGCCTGCTCCCCAGGCTTCTGGCGGCTGACGCGCACCTCGCCGGAGCGGACGACGTAGAAGCAACTGGCGTCCTCACCCTGGCGGAGGATCGTCTCGCCCTCCTCGAAGTGCTCTTCTTCGATGTGCTCGACGAAGTCAATCAGCTGCCGCGGCGGCACCGCGTGCAGCGGCGTCTCCAGCAGCAGAAAGTTGATCAGCGATCGCTTTTTGATGAGCGTCTCGATCGAGTGCGCCAGTGCCGGCTGCGCCTCCAGGAGAGCGAGGAAGTCTACCTGACGGATGCGGAATAAAGTGACATCCTGAGAGACGCGGACCGAGGCGTTGCGGACCTCGTTGCGCAGGACCGCCTGCTCGCCGAACAGGTCGCCCGGGCCCAGGGCGGCGAGGGTGAGGGTGCGGCCCTCGTCGGTCTTCTTGAAGACGCGGACGCGGCCGGCCTCGATCAGGTAGGCGCAATCCCCCGGCTCGCCCTCGGTAATGACGGTTTCGCCCAGGGGGAATGACATGACCTCGATGCCGCGGAGGAGCTGGGCGACCGCCTCGTCTCCCAGGAGCGAGAACAGGACGTGCTTTTTCAGCAGTCCCTTGAAGTGCTCCTTGAGGTCGGGGGGTAAGGTGGACACGCCAGGCACCACGATCGGATTTTCGATTGTGGATTGTGGATTTGCGATTTAGAGCGGTTTGCATTTGCTCGTAGCACAGGCGTCTCGCCTGTGCGCTGTCGCGGTTCGGCACAGGCGAGACGCCTGTGCTACGGCCGACGGCAAAACGCTCTAAGTGGCGATGTAACGCTCTGCCGGAAGCTCGCGCTTGTAATCAAATCGCAAATCGCAAATCCACAATCCAAAATTGAGTCAATTCTGAAACGGTTCCAGCAGCGGCGTTAGCAGCAGTTCGAGGACCGTTTTGCGCTCCGTGATGATCTCTGCTGTCGCCGTCATGCCGGACACCAGCGCCACCGACGAGCCGCTCTTGCGCACCGCCTGATCGTCCAGGCGCGCGCTGGCACGATAGAACGAGTCGCCGGGCGTGTCCAGGCCTTCCGCGTCGGGCGGCACGTTGACTAACTCGCCGCGCACCGAGCCGTACTCGGCGAAGGGGAAGGCGTCGAGCTTCAGCTTGACCGACTGCCCGGGACGTACCAGGCCGACGTCCTTATTGGCGACGCGCACCTCGGCGACGAGCGGACCGTTGGGCAGCAGTGTCATCAGCGTCTGGCCACGCTCGACCGCTTCGCCCTGGCGACGCACCTTGACGGTGCCGATGCGGCCGGCGCACGGGGCCGTCACCAGCACGCGGCCGACGACCGGCGAAATGCCGCGGGCCACCGCGTCGACGGTGCGGCGGTTGAGCGGGCCGCGCATCAGCTCCGCCTTCTGCCGGGCGAGGTCGTACTCCAGGCGAGTGGTCCGCTCGTTCTTGGTCGTCTCCAGTTCCTTGAGCCGCCGCTCGCTCCGCAGCTTGAGGATCTTGCCTCGGTCCTCGCGAGCGCGAGAGGCGTTGCGCTCCAGGTCCAGGTCGATCTCGGCGAGGGCCTTGTTGTGCTGCTGCGAATCGCGCAGGTAGTTCTTCGTCGCGAGCGTGCGGTCGTTCTTCGCTTCGCGGATCTGAGATTGCACCTTTTCGAGGTTGCTCTTGGCCTCGTCGAGGTCGCGCCGGGCTCCCAGGAACTCCAGCTGACTGACCGCACGCAGTTCGTAGGCCTGCGCCGTGGAGTCGAGCTGCCGGGCCCGGTAGGCCTGCGTCTGGGCGGCGAGCTTCAGGTCACTGTCGAGGCGACGGTCGGCCTCGTCGAGCTTGCGCACCTGCTCAGCGTACACCTCGTCGAGCAGCTTGAAGGCCTGGTCCTCATGCTTGCGTTTCTTCTGCAGATGGGCTCGCTCGCGGCCGAGGCTGGCGATCTCGTCCTGGAGCGACTTGATTTCGTCCTCGATCTTCTCGACCTCGAGCGGCAGCACCTTCTCCAGGGTGTCGACGGCGTTCTTCCATTTCAGGGCGGCCTCGCTCAGGGCGAAGAGCTGCTCGCCGGCCTTCTCCGAATCGAGCACCGCCAGCACGTCGCCCTTGGCCACGTGCGTCCCCTCCTCGACGGACAGCTCGACCACCGTGCCGCCGACCTCGGGCTGAATCGCCAGGGCCTTGCCCTCGGGGATCAGCATCGCCGGGGCGGTAACCGTTACGTCGACGCGGACGACCGCGGCGACGACGACCGCGGCAGCGAGAAAGATAAGCAGCGCGTAGAGGAAGCGACGCGTGACGCGCGACGGCTCCTGGGCGAGCATCTCCGATAACGGGGAATCCTCGGCTGCCTGCGCGGCGAGAACCGTATCCTCGGCCAGGGCGTGCGGGTGCGTGGGCATGCGGCGGCCCCTCTGGGGTGGTGTCACAAGCGGGATAACTTCTCCAGATGATAGTATCGTATCATCTCCCCACCCCCGGTGAGGGAAAAGTGGTTCTTCGGGGCGTGCCCCTCCCGCTTTTGGCGAGCGGGGGGTGTCAACCCCCCGGTACACGACCGGGGGCTGGCACACAACCGGGGGGTTCACACCCCCCGCTCGCCAATATCTTCTCACGACGAGAGGATGACGTAGCCCCGTCGCTCCTCGGCCTCCAGCGAGCCGAATTCCTCCGCCACAACAGCGCCGACCTCGTTGGGCTGCTTGGTGACGAGGTAGAACCGTCCCCCCGGCGCGAGCATCTTTCGCCCGCGCTCGACGAACAGCCGAGCGATCGCTCCCTGAGAATAGTACGGCGGATTGGCCAACACCACGTCGAAGGTCCCCTCCGGCAGTCCCTCGACGCGGGTGGTGGCGACGGCCTCGAAGCTCGTCACGCCGTTGGCCCGCGCGTTGTGCTCCGCCAGGGCCACCGCCCGCAGGTTGCTGTCGGCAAAGGCGATGTGCCCTTCCGGCCCGGTCCGCTGGGAGGCGAAGACGCCGTTGGTGCCGCAGCCGCAGCCCAGGTCGAGGACGCGCTCGCCCGTCCCGATCGTGACCGATTCCATCAGCGCCCGTGCCCCGTCATCGAAGCGGCCGTAGGAGAAGACACCAGGCCGCGACAGGAAACGGCACGACGCGCCCCCCGCGACACGCACCTGGAAGGTCACTTCGTGGCGGCGCCGTGGCCGTTCGCCGTCGCGGTGGCAGGCCAGGACCGTATCGCTGCCGGTGAAATAGGAGTGGACACGGCCGAAGACTTTCTTCAGCGCCGCCGGGAAGAACCCGTCCATCTGGTACGGCGACCAGACCAGTAGTTGCCCGTGCGGTCGCAGGACGTGGAAGGCCTGCTCGACCATGTCGAGCTTCAACTCGCGTTCGCCGGAGCGGGCCGGCAGATAGATCAGCGTCTGGAAGTCAGGCGGCAGGTCCCACAGGTCGGCAGCCGTGACGACGCGGACCACCTCGCCAAGCTCGTCGCGCAACCGCTCTGCTGGGAAGAGGTCCATCTGGTAACAGGTGGCTGGCTCCGCAAGATCGAGTGCTCGGACCAGGTGCGCCACCTCGGCGGGCGTCCCGAGCACGATGCCGACCGGCGGCCGCACCCGGTCGCGCAGTTGGGCCGGCACCTCGCGCAATTCCCCTCGCCCTCCTCGTCTCCGCTTTGCCATCGCAAACCTCATTGAACAAAAATGCCGCTTGCGGCTTAGCATCCTGTCTGCGGTGCTAAGCCGCAAGCGGCAAACTGGGAAGGTCCACCTCTCACGTCGGCGTGTCGCCGCAACCCTGCAAGTAGCCGGCGCTCGACTGGAAGAAGCGCTGCCGCCGCTGCCGGGCTGCGGTGACGGGCTCCTGCTGCAACTCTTTCAGGTCGGCGAGGTTGGCCACGCAGAACGGACAGCCGATCGTCTCGAGGTGGAAGCGGACATACTCCGCCTGCGCGTCGTCGAGGACCTCGAGCAGGAAGCTGCCCAGCTGCTCACGCGTCGGACAGCTCAACCGCTGCCGCCGCCAAATGGCGCCGAGGGAGTGCTCGCCGCGGTCGCGCTCCTGCATCACCAGGCGCAACCGCTTCTGCAGCGCTTCCGACTCGCGCAGGGCGCGCTCGATCTGCGCTGACTCCGTCTCGCCCAGGACATCGTCGAGGTAGGCGTGCAACTGCTCGCGCGTGATCTCTGACATGGGAGTGTCGCCGCGGGATTCGATTTCCGAACCTCTCGACATTGTAGCCGATTTTGCCCCACTTCCCACACATTTCCAGCCGTGCGCCCTTGCCCCGTCGTAAAAAGAGCTTGACGGCGTTTTTCCGGTCCGGTGTGATAGAGAATTGGTGTGGGCTGTCGATCGCGTCCGCCAAAGGCCGAGCATGAACCCCAGCAACAAAACGAGCATGGAGCCAGGCCGACCCAAGCGCGGGGTGCCGGAGGGGTTGTGGATGCGCTGCCCCGGCTGCAAGGCCACCCTTTTTCGCAAAGAAGTCGAAACCCGACACATGGTCTGTCCGGAGTGTCAATATCACTTCTACATGCCGGCGTGCGACCGCATCCGCCAGCTGCTCGACCCGGATAGCTTCGAGGAGTGGTTCACCGACCTTCGGCCGCGCGATCCGCTCGGCTTCAAGGACCGTGTCCCCTATGCCGAGCGAATCCAGGCGGAGCAAGCCAAGACGGGCATGGCGGACGCGGCGGTCGTGGGCCGCGGCTACATCCGCGGCCGGCCGGTTGTGCTCGGCATCACCGACTTCGCCTTCATGGCCGGCAGCATGGGCTCGGTCGTCGGCGAAAAGCTGACCCGGGCCGCCGAGGAGGCGCGGCGGCTCATGCTGCCCTTGATCTTCGTCTCCGGCTCCGGCGGCGGCGCCCGCATGCAGGAGGGCATTCTGTCGCTGATGCAGATGGCCAAGGTGTCGGCGGCCCTGGGACAGTACGACGAGGCCGGCGGGCTGTACATCTCCATCCTGACCAACCCGACGATGGGCGGGGTGGCGGCCAGCTTCGCCTTGCAGGGCGACATGACCCTCGCCGAGCCGGGCGCCATGATCGGCTTCGCCGGCTCGCGGACCATCAAGCAGACCATCCGCCTGGAGTTGCCCGAGGGCTTTCAGACCAGTGAGTTCTTCCTGCAGCACGGCTTCGTCGACCGCATCGTGCCGCGCGTCCACCTCCGCACCGAGGTGGCCCGCATCATCGACTATTGCGAGCATTGAACCTCTGACATGTCTCTCACGAAGTGGTTCAAGTCGTTGTTCGGAGCCAAGCCCAAGAAGGGTCCCGTCCTGCCGCGCATCGACCTCGCCAAGCGCTTCGAGTTTCTCAACCGTACCGGGCAAGGGAGCATGTCGAAGGTCTGGCGCGCCCGCGACCGCAGCCTGGGACGTATCGTCTGCGTCAAGGTTCTCGACAAGGTAAAGACGAAGAAGTTTGAGGATCGTTTTCCCGGTCTGCACCGGCCTACCGAAGGGGCCATCTGCCTCGGCCTGCGTCACCAGAACATCGTGCAGACCTTCGAGCACGGCATGAGCAAGGAGGGGGAACCCTACCTGGTCATGGAACTGATCGACGGCATGGGACTGAACTACCTGATCGAGACGCACAGTCCTCAGCTCGAGGGCAATCGCATCAACTACCTGATGCAGGTCGCCGATGCCCTGGAGTACCTGCACAACCAGGGCTTCCTGCACCGCGACGTCTGCCCGCGCAATGTCATGGTGACCAAGGAAGGATTGGTGAAACTGATCGACTTCGGGCTGGCCGTCCCGAACACGCCCGAGTTCCGCCGGCCCGGCAACCGCACCGGGACGCCGAACTACCTGGCCCCCGAGATCATCCGCCGCTCCACCACCGACCAGCGCGTCGACCTGTTTGCGCTAGGCGTGACGGCCTACGAGGTGTTCACGCACATCCTGCCGTGGGAAAAGGCCCAGTCGCACCAAACCCTGCTCAGTCACATGAACAGCGCGGGCAAGGACCCGCAGGAATTGCGCCCGGACCTCGACAAGCCGACGCGGGCATTCCTGATCAAGGGGATCGAGCGCGACGCCAACCTGCGCTTCCAGACGATTGCCGAGTTCCGCGACGCCCTCAAGCGTTTGCCGAAGCAGGACTGGTGACGCCGCGGGAGGGCGAGGCTCCCGCCGAGCCGGCTCGGCGGGAGCCTCGCCCTCCCGCGGCGCTTGGACGCCCGGCCGGAACCTGGTACGATAACGGCGGACTCACCGAACTCCACGAGAGAGGCGGATCATGGCCAAGGGTGCGGGCAAGGCACGCAAGAAACTTCCCAAGGAGCTGGCGGTCGTCCGGGCGGACAACTGCACCGGCTGCGAAGCGTGCATCGAGGTCTGCCCAGTCGACTGCATCTACAAGGTGCCGGGCGAGGACCAACCGACGCTGCAGTCGTTCGTCGACATCGATCTCGAGCGCTGCATCGGCTGCGCCCTGTGCGAGCGCTGGTGTCCCTGGGACGCCATCGACATGGTCGACACCCCCGAGATCGCGGTGCATGTCGCCGACAAGGGCGGCCCGCCCGAGTACGTCGAGCGGAACGGCCCGCGCCTGGTCGCTGTCGCCCAGTCCCTCGCCGACCTGGCGCTCGAGCAGCGCGCCGGCAAGAAATAGGTCGAGTAGCCCCGGCCGCTTGCCCAGCCGGGGCCCTCCCAGCTTCCCACCCTCCCGCTCCACACGTGGCGAGGAATCTTCAGGCACCTCTCCCACGTCCGCCACGCCTGCTGACTGCGACGGCTCCGCCCCTTGTGCCACGCTGGGAGTGGCACAAGTGGCCGGCCAAACTCTTCCTTGAGCGAGGCCATCCCAATGAGACACGCATTGTCAAGATCCTGGCAAGTCATCCGGTCTTTCTACCGCACCGCGGCGCGACCGCTGGCGCAGCGGCCGAAAACCATTGAATAAATTGACCTGCTCGAATAGCTTCCTTGGAGTGTACGCATGGGAGGTCCCAAGCTGCCCGCGTCCTCGCCCGCGCCGGCCGAGCGGCCGACTCGGGTGCGGCTGCTGGTTCTCGGCCTAGCGTGCGGCCTGTCCTTCCTGCTGTACTTGCACCGCTACACCTGGGCCTTCGTCAAGAAAGAGGTAAAGGACGAGTTCCGCTGGGATACCGTCACGCTCGGCTGGCTGGACAGCCTGTTTCCTCTCAGCTACGGCCTGGGGCAGGTCCCCTCGGGCATCCTCTGCGACTGGTTCGGTGCCCATCTGCTGCTCGGAGGAAGCGTCCTGCTGTGGTCGTTGGCGCTGGCCGCCGTCGTCGTGGCGACCGGGGTCGTCTCGATGGCCGTCGCCCGCCTGGCGTTCGGAGCGGCCCAGGCCAGTTGCTACCCGCTGCTCAGCAAGGTGTCGAAGAACTGGTTCCCGCCGGACACCCGACCGGCGGTGCAGGGGCTGATCGCCACGCTCTTTGGCCGGAGCGGCGGAGCGGCGGCCTTCCTCCTCTTTGGCACGGTTCTCCTCGGCCTGCTGGGGTTGCCGTGGCGCGGAGCGGTTCTCGTCCTGTCCGCTCTGGGCGTCGCCGCTGGCGTGACGTTCCTGCTGCTATTCCGCAACACGCCCCGCGAGCACCCGTGGGCCAACCAGGCTGAGGCGGACCTCGTCACTCGGGGCGACCCCGAGGCGATCCACGCCACCCGCTCCCGCTTGAACTGGCGTGCCCTGCTGAGCAACCGCAGTGCGCAGTTCCTCTTGCTGCGGGCAATCGCCAGCAACATGGCCGACGTCCTGGGCGGTCGACACCGACTTCACCGCCAAGCTCATCGACGAGTACCCACCCAATGAGGACTATCCCGACGGCTATCACATGAACCTCGTGGACTCGGTGATCCGCACGCGTTACCGCAACGGCTGGGAGCGCGAGGAACTGATGGAGCCGGGGCGCGTCTACGCGGTCGAGATCCGGCTACAGCCGACGAGCAATCTGTTTGCAGCGGGACATCGCATCCGGCTGGACGTCTCCAGCAGTAACTTCCCGCGGCTAGACGTCAACCCGAACACCGGCGAGTCGCTCGGCCGGCACACGCACATGGTCAAGGCGATCAACGCGGTGTATGTTGATCGGGAGCGGGTGTCGCATGTCGTGCTGCCGATCATCCCGGCCGAGTAATCCTAGAGGTCGAGAAATGGCATTTCTTCTCGAAGAGTGGCTGGAACGAGTCGCCCAAGAACTGAATGACCTGGGACAACGAAAAGCTATTAGCCAGGCCTGGTTTACCGACGGGTGTTGGAACCGCTACTCCTGGCTCCATGCGCGCGTGGGAGGCTCCCTCGTCAGGTCCGTTGAACGGCCGTTTATCCCCATGGTGGAGGTTATTTGGCATCGAGGGTTCAAACCGGACCTCTGCATCGTCGACGAACGGGACGTCACGGTCGCGGTGATCGAGTACGAAAGCACCAATTCCTCGGATGAGAGGCTGTTCGGGAAGGATCTGGCTCATTTCGAGAATGCCATCGCTCATTATGCGTCTGGCAAAGAACTGCTTCCCGAGTGGTGGGTCATCTTGTCAACCTTACCCCCCTGCCCTGTTCAGAATTGGCCGTGGTGGCCGGATTGGAACGAGAACACCGACTACCCTCCCGCGGTGAAAGACTGGCCGACACGCAACCGGGACCCGCTGGCGTACTACGAAACCGGGCTCCATCGCGAACTGACAGCCGCTTGGGAGCGCGTGGTTGCCGCATTTCCATCTCCTCCTGCCTGCAAACTTGTTTGGGTGAATCTGACGCCGACGATGCTCAAGATGATGAACTCGAACGGCCGGCCTCCGGCGGAACCCATCGAATTCTCGCTCAAGCTGCCCTCGTGACCAAAGACTAATCGACGGAAAGGGTGCCGTTGCCACGATTCCTCAACCCTGGTAGCGTGGCGCCAGTGCCCCACTCGCCGAAGGGGCCGAGGAGGTCCGACATGCTGATGTCCCGCCAGACAAACCCGGACGGCTCGATCTTCTACCCCGAAACGGATGGTGAGCCCATGTCCGAGAATACCCGCCAGTTCCGCTGGATCCTTATCCTCGCGGGCAACCTCGCAGCCCTGTTCCGCGACCGCGCCGATGTGTTCGTCTGCGGCAACCAGTTCTGGTATCCCGTTGAGGGCGAGCCCGAGATACGGCAAGCCCCGGATGTCTACGTTGTCTTCGGCCGTCCCAAGGGAGACCGCTCTTCCTACAAGCAGTGGGAAGAGGACGGCATCCCGATGACCGTCGTCTTCGAGGTGTTCTCGCCGGGCAACAGTTACCGGGAGATGATGAAAAAACTGGCCTTCTACGAAGAATACGGCGTCGAGGAATACTACGTCTACGACCCGGACAGCAACAGCCTGGATGGCTACACCCGGCGCGGCGATATGCTGATTCGCGTCCGGAAGATGAACGGTTTCGTCAGCCCGCGGCTGGGCATTCGCTTTGACCTGTCGGGACCGGAGCTGGTGGTGCGCTATCCCGATGGCCGGCCCTTCCTCACTATGGAAGAACTGGATCTCGAACGCCGGAAGGCGGAGCAGCGAGCCGAGCAAGCCAAGCAGGAAGCCGATCAGGCCAAACAGGAAGCCAACCAGGCCAAGCAGCGGGCCGAGCACGCCGAGCAGCGCGCGGCCCGGCTGGCGGAGCTGAGCCGCAAGATCCTGCAACAACAAGCGACGCCCGAAGACGTTGCGGAACTGGAGCGCCTGCTTCAGCCTCCCTCGCCTCCTGCTTCCTGAGCCGAGATACCGAGGAAATCAGCTCATGCAGCCGTTCCCCGTCCGGGTGGTGCGCAACGTCCGCATCCCCATGCCCGACGGCGTCACGCTCGCCGCCGACCTGCATCTGCCGGAGGCAGAAGGGCGTTTCCCGGCGATCATCGAATACACGCCCTATCACAAGAACAATAACGCCGTCTACGGGCCGCGCGCCACGCGCTACCCGTATTTCGCCTCGCATGGCTACGTCTTCGTCAACGTCGACATCCGCGGCACCGGCGATTCCGAGGGCTTCAACACGTCCCCGAGCAGCCCCGAAGAGAGACGCGACGGACTGGAAGTCATCCGCTGGTGCGTCCGCCAGCCGTGGTGTGACGGCGGGGTCGGCATGATCGGCATCTCCTACACGGCAGGTGTCTGCTACGATGCGGCCCGCCAGGCTCCTCCCGAGCTGAAGGCGATCATCCTCTGCCAGATGTGCTCCGACTGGTACGACGGCGTCCTTTGTCCCGGCGGCAGTCCGCGGCCGTTCATCTGGGAGAACTACGCTCCACTAATGGCTGCTTACAACTTCGCCCCGCCCGACCCCGACCTCGTCGGCCCAGCTTGGTCCTCGATCTGGCAGCAGCGCCTGGAGCGGTCGGTCCCGTGGGGCCACGCCTATCTTGAACATCTGCTCGACGGCCACTTCTGGGAGTCGCGGCTGCTACGCGGCCACGAGGAGCAGGTGAAGGCGGCGACGTTCCTGATCGGCGGCTGGTGCGACTGGTATCCCGATGACTTCCTGCGCGTCTTCGCCCGCCTGCGCGGCCCGAAGCGCATCCTGGTCGGCCCGTGGACGCACAACTATCCGGAAAACGCCTGGCCACTGCCCCGTATCAATGACCGCTACGAGTGTCTGCGCTGGTTCGACAAGTATCTGAAGGGAATCGACACCGATCCCGACCGGCCCGTCGACCGCGAGCCGCCGGTCACTCTGTTCGTCCGCGCGTTCACGAAGCCTGAAGCGCTGCGCCGCGAGGAGAGCGGCGCGTTCGTCTCCGAGGCCGACTGGCCACCCCCTCACGCCCGCACGGAGCCGGCCTACCTCTCGCCCACGGGGCGTCTGGAGCGGACGGCTGCAAACGTACCGATGATCTCCACCGCACTGGTCTACCGCCCTGACGTGGGAATCGCGGCAGGGCGCTATGCCATCGGCCAGATGCTGCCCGGCTGGGGGATGGGCGACGATCAGCGGCTCGACGAGGCATTCGCGCTGGTCTACACGGATAACCTGTTCACGAGCGACGCGCCGGCCGAACTGGTCGGCGCCCCGGTCGCGCACCTGTGGGTGTCGAGCACAGCGGAGATCGCTTTCGTCTCCGTGAAACTGTGCGACGTGGCAGCGGACGGCACGTCGGCGCTGGTCACCAAAGGGGTACTGAACCTGACGCACCGCGACTCACACGAGCGGCCCGAGCCGTTGGTGCCCGGCAAGCTCTACGCGGTGCGAGTGCCCCTTCAGGCCGTCGCTTATCGCTTTCGCCAAGGGCACCGTATGCGCGTGATGGTCGCCTGTGCCGACTTCCAGAACGCCTGGCCGACGCCGCTGCCGCACACGCTGACCCTCCACCACGGTCCCGAATGTCCGTCGCGCATCGAGTTGCCCCTCGCCGGGCCGCGCGATCCAGTGCTGCCCGCGCCCCGTTTCCTGCACTCGGACTTCCCGCCCCTGCCGCCCGACCAGGTCCCAACCCCGGACTACAGCGTCAGCCGCGACTTCATCAAGAACGCCGTGACGGTCAGCATCCGCACGCTGTCGGGGATTGGCGTCAACCGCTCGCAGTTCACCGTCCCTGTCGACCGTCCTGCCGAGGCGGTCGGCGATCTCCTTCAGAGTCTGGCCGCGACAATGTTTCAGGATGACGACCTCGCGCTGCGGCTCGGGCAGGTCGGCCAGGGCGTCGGCGAGGCGGAGCAGTTCCT
>JACOUH010000423.1 GCA_016177925.1 Planctomycetota bacterium
ACGGGCTGTCGCAGTGCCGCCGTCGCGAGCTGCTGGCAGACCGTCGGCACGAGGGAGGCGCGCAGAGCCGCGGTCAGCAGGCAGGGCCGCACGAGGTGACGGGGGCCAGTCAGCCAGCCGACGCGCAGCGACGCCAGGGCGTGGCCCTTGCTGACACTGCCGAGGGTCAGCGTGCGACGCCGCGCTCGGCCCAGTGTACCGAGGCTGACACACTCGCCCTCGTAGTGGAAGCGGCCGAACGACTCGTCGCAGCAGACCAGCACGTCATGCCGCTCCGCCCACCAGGCGATCTGCTCGAGGTCCTCCGGAGCGATCAGCCCGCCACCCGGGTTGCCCGGCTGTGCCAGCACCAGCAGCCGCGCTCGCCGCAGGGCCCGGTCCAGTTCGTCGAGGCGGAAACGCAGGCGCCCGTCATCGACCTGCGAGGAGAGCCAGCGGACACGGGCACGGCGAGCCCGCAGGGCCAGTGGGAACAGCGGCGAGGTCGGGTCGAACAGGACGACGCGGTCGCCCCGGTTGATGAATGCGTCCAGGACGGTGTGAAAGGCCCCTGCGGCCCCCGCCGTGATGAGCACCTCGTCAACCGGGCTGACCGCAACTTCGCTGTCGATCAGCAGGCGCTCGGCCACCGCGCCGCGCAACTCGGGCAGGCCCCACGGTGGCGGCCAGCCGCGCCGATCCGCCGCCAACGGTGGGATGTTCGGCATGGGCAGCCAGGCACCGCTCAAGCGGTCGTGCGGGGTGCCCAGGGACAGGTCGATCGCGTCGGGCGGCAGTTGCTCCAGCAGGGCGCCGATGCGTTTCAGGTCGTCGCGTGGAGCGTCGAGGACGCGGTCGCTGTAATAGTGAAGGTAATCGGTGCCGCCGTCCGTCAGACGCCGGACGCCCGGCAGGTAGCGGGCCAACCCGGTGCGAATCAGCAGCTTGGTCAGGAAAAGCGAGAACGGCACGGCGAACCTCGCGGGTTGGAGACACCAACGACCAGCCCGAAGCGAGCAGCGAAGCGGCGATTGTACTCGCGAGCGTCGTTGTGTAAAGGCGGCCCGAGGTCGATCCTCCCCAGGCTCCACGTCCTCGCCGGCTTGCCTCCCTTCGCGGTTCCCTGGTTCCCGCGCAGCTCTCCAGGCGATACACCCTGGTGCGAGGCGCAGGACAGTCTCATAGCATCTTCCAAGGACATCCTACGTGGGGTACGATACTCAGCGTCGGACGGACGAAGGATTTCGGCTATCACGAGGCGAGTGAACAACAGAGGGATGGCACCGATGAGAGCGGTCCGCTGGCTTCCCTGTGCCGTTTGCCTTGGGGCCCTTTGCCTGCCGGCGGCGTTGGCGGTCCAGCCCAGCGGCGAGAAGGCCCCGCTGCCGGCGAAGATCGCCGTCGACTTCGCCCGCGAGGTCGCCCCCATCCTGCGGACGAACTGCCTCGCCTGCCACGGTCCGGAGAAGGCACGCGGCGGGCTCCGGCTGGACACACGCCGCGGGGCGCTGAAGGGAGCCGACTCCGGCTCTGTCCTCCGCCCCGGCGACGGTGCGGGCAGCCGTCTCGTCGACGTCATAGCGGGCACGGCGCAGGACGGCATCGTCATGCCGCCCAAGGGGGCACGGCTCAACCGGCAACAGGTCGCTCTGCTGCGGGCGTGGATCGACCAGGGAGCGGCCTGGCCGGAGGGCCTCGTCCTGTCCAACCCCGCTGAGAACCCCGCGAGCCGGCACTGGGCCTTCCAGCCCTGCCGCCGCCCGCCGGTCCCCACCGTGAAGCGGACCGGCTGGGTGCGCAATCCCATCGATCGATTCATCCTGGCACGGCTCGAAGCGGAGGACATCGCCCCGTCGCCCGAAGCCAACCGGGCCACCCTGATCCGCCGCGTCAGTCTCGACCTGGTCGGCCTGCCGCCAGCGCCTGCCGAGGTCGAGACCTTCCTTGCGGACAACCGGCCCGATGCCTATGAGCGCCTCGTGGACCGGCTGCTTGCCTCGCCGCACTACGGCGAGAAGTGGGCGCGGCCCTGGCTCGACCTGTGCCACTACGCCGACACCGACGGCTATCTCACCGACCAGGCGCGGCCGTTCGCCTGGCGCTACCGCCAGTGGCTGGTCGACGCCCTCAACCGCGACCTGCCGTTCGACCGGCTCACGCTCTGCCAACTCGCCGGCGACTTGCTGCCTCCCTCCCGCGAAATCGAGGTCGACCCGCTCATGGGCACCGGCTTCCTGCGCAACACGCTCAGTAACCGCGAGGGCGGTGCCGACCTGGAGGAGTTCCGCGTCGAGCAGGTGGTCGACCGCGCCGGGATGGCCGGCACGGCCTGGCTGGGGCTGACGGTCGGCTGCGCGCGCTGTCACGACCATAAGTACGATCCGATCTCTCAGAAGGAGTTTTATCAGTTCTACGCTTTCTTCGACGCCGCCGACGAGGTCAACGTCGACGCCCCGCTGGCGGGCGAGTTGACCCGATACCTGGCGAAGCGGCCGGAGTACGAGCGGAAGCGGGCCGAACTGCTGGCCCCCTTGGCGAAGGAGGTCGCCCGGTTGCAGGTACGCTGGGAAAAGAAGCTGCGGGAGGCGGAGGCGCACCCCGGCCGCGATCACGTCTGGGATCGGCAGTGGGAGGTGCTCGGGCTGATCTGGGGCGGTGGGTTCGGCGAGGGACAGCTCGAGGGAACGCAGATCGTCCTGCTCGACCCGGCAAAGCGCTCGCAGGACCAGAAGGATCGCCTGCTCGATTACTTCCTGAAGCAGGGCGCTGTGACCGACCCGCGCCGTTTCAAGGAACTGAAACTTGACGAACTGAGTGCGAAGCTCGACCGGCTGCGGGCAGAGTTGCCGAAGCTCACGCGGGCCCCGGTCCTGCGGCGGGCGCTCGTTCCGCGGCAGGCGTACCTGCACGTCCGCGGCGACTTCCGTCGCAAGGGCCCCGGCGTAGCACCGGGTACTCTCGCGGTGCTGCCGCTCTTGCCGAAGGGGAGCAGCGCCGACCGGCTGGCCCTGGCGCGGTGGCTGGTAGCGGCGGAGAACCCGCTGACGGCCCGCGTGACGGTCAACCGTGCCTGGCAGGAATTCTTCGGCCGCGGCCTGGTCCTCACCTCCGAGGACTTCGGCACGCGCGGCGAGAAGCCGAGCCATCCCGAACTGCTCGACTGGCTGGCCGTCGAATTCAGGCAGCCGGCGAGCGGGGGCTGGGGCACCCGCGCCAGCGGGTCCGCCCCCGGTTGGTCTCTGAAGGCGCTGCACCGTCTGATCGTCACGTCGGCGACCTACCGCCAATCGTCCCGTGCGCGACCGGAATTGGCGACACGCGACCCGAACAATCGGCTGCTGGCGCGACAGGCGAACCTGCGACTCTCGGCGGAACAGGTGCGCGACGCGACGCTCACAGTCAGCGGGCTGCTCGATCGCAAGGTCGGCGGGCCGAGCGTTTTCCCGCCGCAACCTGAGAGCGTTGTCAAGGAGGGTTTCGACAATACCTGGAAGGCGAGCACGGGCGGCGACCGCTACCGGCGCGGACTCTACACCTACATCCAGCGGTTGTCGCCGTTCGCGCAAGGCGTCACGTTCGACGCCCCGCCTCTGAGTCGGACCTGTTCGCGACGCGAACGTTCCAACACGCCGTTGCAGGCCCTGACGTTGCTCAACGATCCCGTCTTCTTCGAGGCGGCGCAGGCGCTGGCGGTGCGCGTGCTGCGTGAGAAGAAGGCCGACGC
Source organism: Planctomycetota bacterium (assembly GCA_016177925.1). Classification (GTDB taxonomy): domain Bacteria; phylum Planctomycetota; class Planctomycetia; order Gemmatales; family Gemmataceae; genus JACOUH01. Next base: position 3,704 of record JACOUH010000423.1, read on the forward strand.
CGAGCGGCTCGGACACGCCTTCCAACTCTGCCTGGGTCGGGCCCCGACGCTGCGCGAGAGGGATCGCCTGCTCGCCTACCAGAGGCAACAGCTCGCCCTGCTGCGCGCGGAACCGAACTCGACGACTCGGTTATTCCCGCACAAGGTGGAAGGGAGCAACGCCCCAGAGGGAGCGGCGTGGGCAGGGGTGTGCAGTGTGCTGCTGAACCTGCACGAGTTCATCACGCGCGATTGACGCCCACAGACCTCCGCTAGTGTGAACCTCCTCACTCGCGCGGTAGCTTGGGCAGGGGTATGCGGACGGCCAGGTCGTCGCCAGGCGGGTCGTCCTCGTAGCTGCGGCCCTGCTCGTCCTTGCCGTTGACGCCGACGCTGTACAACAGGTAGCCATCCTTGTCGGGGTGATAGATCAACGCCTTGCCACTGAACAGGTCGCTCGGGACCTTCGCCAGGTACTTTGGCGCCAGCGCGTCCAGCTTTGCCGGGTAGCGGCCGTGCTCGCTCCGGTAGCAGGCCAGGGCAAACGCGACGTGGAGGTTTGCCTGGGCCTGCTCGATCCGGTCGTGGGCCTCCTGGACCTTGCGCACCGCGGGAACCACCTGCGAGATCAGGACATCGGCGAACACCTCGCCCCGGGCCTTGGGCGTGTCTTTCTCCAGCAGGAGTTTCGCCAGGCTGCCCCGATCGGTGAAAGACTTCTTCAGCCCTTTCAGGTCCTCTTCGATCCGGCTCAGCTTCTTCTCCCGCTCGGGCCGGTCCTTGACGCGCATGGCGGCGACCATGCGATCGTACCAGCGGTTGGCGTTGCGAAGCACCAGGTCCCAATCGATGTCGTCGAGAAGACGCTCGGCTTTGGGATCGGGAACCTTGGGCGGCGCGCCGCCGGAAAGGCCCTCGAGGAACTGAATGCCGCCGCGGTGGGTGATGATGTCGAGGAACAGGAAGCGCTCGCCGAGGTCGACCTCGTCGACGGTGGACGGCAGGGGCGGCAACTTTTGCAGGTCGCGCAGGCAGGCCCGGAGCTGCTTCTCTGTCGGCTTTGCCGCATCCAGGAATGCCAGGTCGGCCTTGCTGGCAACCATGTCGACCGCGATGCCGACCAGGCCCTCGATGAGGGTGCCGCCCCGCGCGGTGAGCCTGCCGAGCCGGTGGCAGGCGAGCAGGTCCTGCCAGGCGTCGTCGGGGCGGCCCTGGCTCACGTTCAGCATGGCGCGGGCGGTCAGGGCGCTGGCGAACTCGCGGCATTTCTGCACGCCGGGGAGCAAGGCGCCGACCAGCCCCGACGATCCCTTCTTGTTCTTCGTCGGCACCAGCGGGTTGAAGTAGTGCGGGCGCTTGGTCGCCTCGATGACGAGGGCGAGCGGCTTCTCGTTGGCCCTCAGCCAGGCGGCGATTTCTGGGTAGTCCTTCGCCGTCCACGGCCGCTGCATGGCCCGATCCTGCTGGTCGTAAAGCCCCTTAGCCCGCTCGCTGCCCGGCTCGACCTGGAGCTGTTCCCGCATGAACCGCGTCAGGTTGAGGAAGTAGTCGCCGCGCTCCGGGGGCGCATCGATGCCCAGCCACTTGAAGAAGTCGGGCGGCATCTTTGCCCCTTCGGGATGCGGGCCGAACGCCTTCCAGAGCAGGACGTTGGCGTTGTCCTGAGGCTTGATGCCCTTGCCGAGCCGCTCGTTCAGGGCAGCGGCGTAGTCGATGTAGCCGTCCGCGTCGACCGGGCCGGTGACGTAGGTCGTCTCCTTGCCGATCGTGAACCTCGGCTTGCGTTTCTTCTCCTTGTCGTCCGACATGGCGAAGCTTGCCAGGAGCCCCAGCACGAGCAGGGTTGCACTGATCGTTCTCATGATGCAAGATCCCCGATGGAAGAAGAGAGGAAGCGCGATCTGTATGCAACCCCACCAGGGGCGCGATCGGTCAGGCCTGTTCTCGCCAAAACCACCCCGTCAGCAGAGAATCTCCCCTCCAGCGAATCTGCTGCAACGCGGCCTCCGTGTCCGCGTTTGCCGTGCCTCCCGGGCGCTGCCAATCCCGATATCGCTTGTCGCAATAAACGGATGCAGTGTATGCGGCGGCCACAAGTTCACGCGGCCACAACGAGTTGGTGCCGTAGTCCCGCTCAGCGAGTTTGATAAGTTCCAGATACTCGGAAACCCACCCGTCCGAGAACGACCCCGTGTTGAGAAGGTGCTGCAAGGGGCAATTCGACCCCAAGCAGTGTTCGAGCAACCGACCAGCGACGGATACAACATCGGACATTGATGTCTTTGACCTAGCTGGTTGCGGAGTCCCCCGACCCAGAACCCCCATCGCCGGCATTGGAGAGCATCCGGATGATCCGCTGGGCCAGCCGCTCCTTGATCTCCCGATGGCGCGGCACGGGTTGGGACACGCCCGTCACCGGATTCCGATACCAGTCGTGCTTGGCCCCGTGCCGGATCAAGACACAGCCGAAACCTTCGATCGTCCGGATCAAGTCGACCCCTTCATGGGACGACCAACTCCCCAACCTTGCGGATACCCGGGATCTGGCCGCTCGTCAGGTCGAGATAGAGATCCTTCAGGTGCTCGACAAGGTCGTCGAGGGTTTCTCCCTGGGTCCAGTAATCGGGGTAGTCCTGTAGGTAGCCGAGCCAGCCTCCGTCTTCCTCCCAGTAGACATACTTGACCGTCTGCATCACCGAATCCTCCGCGCCTGACTTCAGCGGCGGCTGTTGCCGCAGGCCTCGGCCTCGGCGTTCTCGCGGCTGCGGCCCAGGGCACGTCGTACCGCGGTGCAGATGCCGTTGACGTCCAGCCCCAGGTCGGCCAGCAGCTCGCCACGCTCGGCGTGCTCGACGAAGCGGTCCGGCACTCCAAGTCGCACGATGTTCCGAGTGTCCAGCCCGGCGGCGTTGGCCGCCTCCAGCAGTGCGCTGCCGAAACCGCCCTCCAGCGTCCCCTCCTCGACCGTCACCACTAGCGACACCTGATCGACCGCCTTCAAGAGCGTCGTGCGGTCAATCGGCTTGGCAAAGCGAGCATTGATCACGCCGACCGACAGTCCCTCGCCGCGCAGCCGGTCCGCCGCCTTGAAGCAGTTCGACAGCAGGGTGCCGTAGGCGACCAGGCAAACGTCGTCGCCCCACTCCAGCACCTCGGCCTGTCCCAGCTCCAGCGGCGCCGGCTGGCGCTCGACGCGCTCGAGGTTTGCCTTGGGATAGCGCATCGACGCGGGGCCGTTGTGGGACAGGGCGAAACGCAGCATCGGCGCCATGTCCAGCTCGTCGCCAGGCGCCATCACGACGAAGTTCGGGAACAGTCGCAGATAGGTCGTGTCAAAGACGCCGTGGTGCGTCGGCCCGTCCGGGCCCGTCAGGCCGGCGCGGTCGAGACAAAACGTCACCGGCAGGCCCTGCAAGGCGACCTCCTGGAAGATCTGATCGAAGGAGCGCTGCAGGAACGTCGAGTAGATGTCGGCGATGGGCCGCATGCCCGCCTTGGCCAGGCCGGCGGCGAAGGCGACCGCGTGCGACTCGCAGATTCCGGTGTCGAAGAAGCGATCGGGAAAATCGCTACGGACCTTCTCCAGCTTGTTGCCCTGGCACATCGCCGCGGTCATCACCGCGACGCGCTTGTCCTCTTCCATTACCTTATAGATGGCGCCGGAGGCGGCGTCGGTGTAGGCCTTCGAGCCGCCCTTCTTCAGCGACAGGATCGCCCGGCCCTCGCCGACCCTCTCGATGACTGGCGGCGTGTGGAAGGTGACCGGGTCCTTGCTCGCGTCGGGGACGCCCTGGCCCTTGCGCGTCAGGACGTGCAAGAGGATCGGGCCCTGCTGGTTCTTCAGGTCGCGCAGCCAGCGGCGCAAGGTCGGCAGGTCGTGGCCGTCGATCGGGCCGAAGTAGCGGAAGCCCAGTTCCTCGAACAGCATGCCGCCGGTGAAAAACGCCTTCATCGAGTCGCGCAGCTGGTCGAGCAGGGCGCTCATCTGCCCGCCGACGACCGGGATCTTCGACAGCAGGTTGTAGAGATGACGCTTCGAGCCCTGGTAGAAATTGGTCAGGCGAGCCCGGTCGAGGCAGCGGGCCAGGGCGCCGACGCGCGGGCAGATCGACATCTCGTTGTCGTTGAGGATGACGAGCAGGTTCTTGTTCAGTCCGCCGGTATTGTTGAGCGCCTCGAAGACAATGCCCGACGGCAGGGCGCCGTCGCCGATGACCGCGACGCTGTGCCGCTCGGGACTGCGGGAGGGCGAGGCTCCCGCCGAGCCGCGCGTGGAAGGCTCGGCGGGAGCCTCGCCCTCCCAAGCCTCGCCCTCCCGGGCCTCGCTCCTTCTCGCCTTCGCCAGCAGTTCGTCGCCGACCTTCAGGCCCAGCGCGCATGAGATGCTACAGCCGGCGTGGCCGGTCATGAACAGGTCGTAGGGGCTCTCGTGCGGGTTGGGGTAGCCCATCAGCCCGCCCTTGGTGCGCATCGTCTCGAAACGGTCGTAGCGGCCGGTGATCAGCTTGTGCGGGTAAATCTGATGGCCGGTGTCCCAGATGAGGCGGTCGTGCGAGAAGTCAAAGGTCAGGTGCAGAGCCAGGCACAACTCGATGACGCCGAGGTTGCTGGCGAAGTGAGCCGGGCGGATGCTGAGCACCCGCAGCAGTTCCTCGCGCATCTCCTCGGCGAGCTGCAAGAGCTGGATATCGCCCAGGCTTTGCAGGTCCGCGGGCGAGTGAATCGTTGACAGGAGAGAAGCGGTCATATCCATTCCCTTTTCGATTTCAGATCGTCGAATGACGCATCCGTGTTTTCATCCACAACCCAAAATCCGCACCTATCTTCTTCGTGCGCCGCCATCATCCCGGCGAGCGGGGGGTGTGAACCCCCCGGTAATTCGACACCGGGGGGTTTACACCCCCCGCTCGCCGGGTCACCGATCGCGTTCCACGACATAGCGGGCGAGTTCGGCCAGCCGGGCAGCGGCCGGCCCCAGGGGCGACAGGACTTCACACGCCTCGCGGCACAGCCGTTCCGCGCGACGGCGGCTCTCGGCGACGCCGAGCAGGCCGGGGTAAGTCAATTTACCGCGCCCGGCGTCTTTCTGCACGCGCTTGCCCACGTTGTCCGCCGTTCCCTCGACGTCCAGCAGATCGTCCGTAATTTGGAACGCCAGCCCGAAGCGATGGCCGTACTCGTCAAACCGTTCGAGCAGATCGTTGGAGCCCCCAGCAATCAGCACCCCCATCCGCAATGCCACGCGAAACAGTGCTCCGGTCTTGCGAGCGTGAAGGGCTTCCAGCTGCTGGAGACTGACGGGCGACAGTCGCTCGCGGGCCCCCTCGTAGGCCAGATCGTCCATCTGTCCTCCGACCATCCCCGCCGCCCCGGCGGCCGCCGCCAATTCGAGACAGCATTCCGCGCCCACCGAGGACGGGTACATCCTAGCCAGCACCTCGAAGGCCCTCGTCAGCAGAGCGTCGCCGGCAAGGATAGCCGTGGCCTCGCCGAACTGCTTGTGACACGTCGGCCGGCCACGGCGCAGGTCGTCGTCGTCCATCGCGGGCAGGTCATCGTGGATCAGCGAGTAGGCGTGGACCATTTCCACCGCGGCGCCGGCCGGCAGGGCGTCGCGGTCGCGTCCGCCACATGCCTCGCAGGCCAGGATCGCCAGCAGCGGTCGCAGTCGCTTGCCCGGTGCCAGCAGACTGTAGCGCATCGCCTCCAGCAGCGTCGCCGGGCAGCCGTCGCACTGCCGCAGTGCCTCGTCGAGGTAGGCGTCCACGAGGGTACGCTTCTGGCGCAGGTAGTCGTCGAGGCTGCTCACGATGCGACTCCGGGCGGACCAAACGCGACGCGGCCCCCAGGGGAGAACCGAACGCGCCGGGGCGGATTAACGGCGGCGTGGGGCAGGTCGCTGACCTGCCAGCCGCCAGGCAGGTCAGCGACCTGCCCCACGATCAGAACATCGAGTCGTCGGTAGGTGGCTTCTTCAGCCGCGGGGACGCCGCCCGTGGCGAGGCGGTCGCCTCGTGCTTGAACGCCTGCAAGACGGGCTGGCCCGTCTCGTCGAGTCCGGTCAGCAGCAGGATGCGCTGCTCCGCCTGCTGCAGTTGTGCCTGGCAGCGTTTGATCAGGCCGACCCCCTGCTCGTAACGCCCCAGCGCCTCGTCGAGCCCGAGCTGCGCGTCTTCCAGGTCGCGCACGATCTGCTCCAGTTCTGCCAGGGATTGCTCGAAGGTCAACCCTTCGGAAGGAATGTTGTTCATGGGAGCGACACCGCCTCGGAAATCATCCATGATCAGGACCCAGGCCTTCCTCGGGTTGGGCATCCTGCGCCGCCACGCCGTTGGCCGAACTGCCGTCGGCGGAATCGAGTTCCACCTGCTCGACGCGGCTGAGGATGCGACCGCGGCGCAGGTACGTCACCAGGAAGTCGCCAGGTCGCGCCTGCCGGGCGTCGCGGAGAACGACCGTGTCGCCGGCCTTGCGCGTTAGACTATAGCCGCGCCCGAGCACGTTCAAGGGACTCAGCGAGTCCAACCGGGCTGCCAGGGCCTCCAGCCGCTGACGGGCCTGCTCCATGCGCGTCCGTCCCGCCCGCTGCAGCCGTCCCGCCCAGTCGTCCAGCCGTTGCTCCTCCTCGCGGATGCGCCCCAGCGGCTGGCGGAAGCAGCGCCGCTTGGCCAGTTCCGCCAGCCGCGTGCAAGCCACTTCCAGCGCCTTCTTCAAGAGCGTCCGCATCCGCCCACCGCAGCCATCGAGCCACTCCAGCACTTCCATGCGATTCGGGACAACGCGCTCGGCCGCCTCCGATGGCGTCAGTGCCCGCACGTCGGCGACGAGGTCGGCGATGGTCAGGTCGGTCTCGTGGCCGACGCCGCTGACCACCGGGATGCGCGAGGCGTGGATGGCGTCGGCGACTACCTCCTCGTTGAACGGCCACAGGTCCTCGAGGCTCCCGCCGCCGCGGCCGACAATCAGCACGTCGATGCCTGACAGCGTGTTGAGCGTGGTGATTGCCTCGGCGATCTTTGCCGCGGCCCCATCGCCCTGCACCGGCACGGGACAGACCCAGACCTCCAGGGCCGGCCAGCGCCGATTGAGGACCTCGAGCATGTCGCGGACCGCCGCGCCGGTCGGGCTGGTGACGAGGACGACGCGGGACGGGAAGCGCGGCAACGTTTTCTTGCGGCGCGGCTCGAAGTAACCCTTGATCGACAGCTTCTCCTTGAGCTGACGAAACGCCAATTCGAGCGGGCCGATGCCCTTGGGCTGGATCTCCTCGACCTGCAATTGGTACTCGCCGCGCGGCACGTAGACGATGAGACGGCCCTTCGCGATCACCTCCATGCCGTCCTGCAGATCGAAGCGCAACCGCAAGGCGACCCCGCGGTAGATGACCGTGTTGAGCTGGCTCTCGGCGTCCTTGAGCTTGAGGTACAGGTGCCCCGACGACGGCCGCGCCAGGTTCGATACCTCCCCCGTCACCCAGACCCCTTGCGGATAATTGACCTCCAGCATCGTCTTGATGTCGCGCGTGAGGGCGCTGATCGTCAGCGGCTCGATATCGTCAGGAGGGAACGGATTCATCGCTTGGTCCCCTCCTGTTCGGGGTGACGGGGCCGCACGCGCACCAGCATCAGCGGCTGACCCTGTTCATCGGGGAAACGCGCGACCACGTCCTTGGGCCCGCGGAACGTCGGACGCCTCCATTCCGACTCGGTCATCATACAGTACACCAGTTCAGAGAGCGCGGGCAAGTGATCCGGGCCGGGCAGTCGCCGGGCGGGCCGGCCGTAGTAGAACAGGATGCCCTCGTCCTTGGCCCCGAACAGGTAGAGCATCTGTCGCGGCGGCACCAGGGAGGCGAGCAACTCTCCTCGCTCGCGTGGACAGCGATTGCGCGTCCGCTCTGGCACGACGAACGCCACGAAGACCAGCTTGACGACGAGCCAGCAGCCGAGCAGTCCGATCAGGGTCGCTCGTGGCGAGCAGCGACCCAGGGGCCAGCGAAGGCGATCGGTCAGCCACAGGTGCCAGGCCAGCGCTGACAGGCCGGCAATACCCGGCACGAGTGGCAAGCTGTGACGCAGGGCGTGGTCGCGGGCAAGGCTCCAGAACAGCAGGTTGGGCCACGCCCAGCAGTGCAGGAACTGCAGCAGGCGCTGGCCGTTGCCGTCGAACCGGCGGGCGAATCCTGGACACAGTGTAAGCAGGGCAGCCGCCGACCAGGGCAGGCAGGCCCCGAGCATCCGTAGCGGATACAGCAGTGCCTCGTGCCAGGGATAAGGCCCGGGGCGGCCGGCCGGGCTCAGCTTGGTGATTGCCTCGCTGGCGACCGTATCGCGCAGGACGTCCCAGCCGGCCCGGTCCGCGACTGCCGCCACCCACGCGAAACAGAGTCCCGCCACGAGGGCGACCCCGAGCAGATGTCCGCGTCCCAACAGGAGTCGCAGCCGGCCGCGCCACCACAACAGCGGCAAGACGGTCAGGTAGAAAAAGGCGGGGGCGGTCCACTTGGTCAGTGTCCCACCAGCCACGCACAGAAGCGACACGGTCCACCACAGCGTTCCCACCCGCGATGCGCTCGGAGTCGCGTGGCTCTCCGCCAGTTCCAGGGCACGGAGGAACGACAGCAGCGCCGCGCCGACCCACGCGACCTGCACCATGTCGATCTCGGCACTGGGCACACGGTCCAACCAGAGGACCGTCGCCGGCAGCGTCAGGCCGGCGACCAGCGCAGCCCCGCGCCCCAGGCTGCGGCCGAACGCCCGCGCGAAGAGCAGCACCAGGAGCGTCGCGGCCACTGCCGAGGGTAGCCGGGCCGTCCACTCGCGCACGCTCCCGAAAGGCCAACTCGCCGCCGCGATGGCGATGTACATCCCCGGCGGCTTGGTCAGCAGCGGCTGGCCGTACAGCGTCGGCATGATCCAGTCACCGCTGCGCAACATCTCCGCGGCGACGAGGGCGCGCAGTCCTTCGGTGCGGTAAAACGGTCCCGTCCACAACCCGACGAAGAAGAGCAATCCGCAGGCGAACGCGAGCGGCAGCAGCGGCGAGCAGGGAGAGCAAGCCGTCCCTCCGGACCAGCGTCGGGTCAATGGCGGAGATCGCGGAGGGGCAAGCACGGACATTCGCAGCCTCCTTGCTGCTCGCCCAGCTGCCGCGCCAGGCCAGGAAGGGTTTCCATCCCCTTCCGACAGAGAACTTTACTATACAAAGTCGTCCGAATCAACCGGAAACTTCACGCGATTCCGGCGGGACAATCGCGGCGACCAGCCGGGCAACCTCAGCCCAGGTCTGTTCGAGGGTGTCGTCGCTGACACGGACAAACGGGATGCCGGCGGCGACGGAAGCGGCCTCGTCCTCGTCGTGGTCGCCGACACTGACGACGACCTGATACTCCCGGGCGAGGCGGGCCATGACCTCCGTCTTGTGCTGCCGCGTCGACTTCCACGATGGGCAGAAGTGGAGGTTGCGCCAGCCGGGCAGGCGATGATCGGCGAGGAACTGCTCGGTGCCGGCGCGCGAGCCCTCGGGCCGGGCCGTGACGTAGTGGACCACGATGGAGCGATCGAGGGCGGCCAGGGCTTTCACGGCGGTAAGGATGGGGCAGTCGAAGCCGGTACAAAGCGTATCGTCGATGTCGCAGATAATGGCCCGCGGCTTCGGGCGGCTGCGTGCCCAGTCGAGCAGCGATGCTTCGCTCATGGCTGTTTCTCGCGGCGGCTTGCCCCGCTTTCGGGAACGCTTGTCTTTTGCCCCGGCGGCGTCCTCACTTTACGAGAGGCTCCCGTTCGGAATCAACCCCGATCCACCGGGGCTCACGCCGAAACGCGGCCAAATAGTCGCAGGCAAAGGGGAAGGAGTTCGGGGGTGTGCCATGCGTTCGCGGCCCGCGCTCCCAGGAACAGCGACCAGGCTAGGGAAGGCCGCGAACGCATGCCAGCCGCCCGCGGGGGCGCCCCCAGGGCACAATCAGGAAAAGTTCGCCGAATTATCTTGACCTATGAATTTTACGCATCTTACCATAATCCCCACGGCGTTCTCGGCGCAACCTGCCGGACCGCTCCCGTTGATCGGTTCGACAAGGACTGGCTGCAAGGGTTTCGGTCTTGTTGCGTTGCCCTCCTGGTAAGCCACGCGTCGAGACGCCGACCCGCCATTGCCCCGACTTGGCAAGCGGGCCTGTGGGGACCCGAGAGGGTGCTTTTTTTCCGGAAGGACTGATCGCTCGGGGACACCCACCTCCTCTGGCCCCTTGCCCCGTGTAGACGGAACTACCTCTCAGCCGTTGACAATCCTTTGCAAGCTCCTCTGGGGCTTGCCCGCTCGTCCGTTGTACCAACACCGCGCGCCCTGGTTTTCAGCGCGCCCGGCGGAGCATCCTCCCTCAACCCGTCCTTGCACGTGGAGGTCACGACCATGAGTCTGAAGAACTGGTGGCGGTCGATCCGGAAGCGCGGCAACTCCAGGGCCTCCCAGGCAGAGACCCGCCGCAGGCTGTGGGCGCATCGCCTCCGCCCGGTGGTGGAGCGGCTGGAAGACCGCCTGGCGCCGGCCGTGGGGGTGCAGCCCAACGACATCCGCATCGACCTCAACGAGGCGACCGGCAACATCGAGGTCTACGTCAACGGCAGCCTCGTCTCCGCCGACATGCCCTCGTCGCTGACTGTCAACGGCTCCAGCGACAGCGACGCCTTCCTGGTCGACTTCACCGGTGGTGGCAACCCCATCCCGACGGGCGGCCTGACCGTCAACGGCCTCGGCCAGACGAGCATCCCCGGCGACAGCCTGACCATCCAGGGGGGCAACTTTGGCACCGTCACCTACACCTTCACCCCGGACGGCCCCGACGGCCACAACGGCAATGTCAACCTGGGCGGCTCGGTCGTCAACTTCACCGGCCTGGAGCCGATCACCAACACCGGCGACTCGACCATCAGCATCTTCAACCTGCCCGATGACGGCGTCGACAACCAGGCGATCCTGGAGGACGACGGCGACCTGAACAACGGCATGGTGCAACTGCGCAGCGGCAACGGCACCTTCGAGACGACCACCTTCACCAACCCGACCTCGGACACGCGCATCAACGCCTCCGACGACGGCGAGACGCTGACCCTGTCCCGGCTGGACAACGGCTACACCGCCTCCGTCGATTACTTCGGCAACACCGGCAACGACACCCTGGTTCTGGCCGACGGCGCCAGCTTGGGCGCCGGCGTCTTCGATGGCGGCAGCGGTATCGACACCATCGATTACAGCGCCTACACCTCTCCGGTCTCGGTCAACCTGGGGAGCAATACGCCGAGTTTGACCGCCTCATTGGACAGCGACCAGGAGGTACCGCCGCACACCACCACCCCCACCGGCACAGCGACCATCACCTACAACAACGTCGCCCACACGTTCGACATCACCCTGACCGTCACCGGCATCTCGCCGACCGACCCGCAGTTGCGCTTCCACATCCACCGCGCCCCCACGGGGGTGAACGGCCCCATCATCTCCGACCTCTTCAGCGCCCCGGCCATGACCAGTCTCGGGACGCTGACTCCCACCGGCCCCACCAGCTTCACCTTCACGGCTACCAACGTCCCGCTCTCGCCCCTGGACGAGGCGGCGCTGCTGGGCGGGATTACGTACCTCAACGTCCACGACACCGCCTTCCCCGGCGGCGAGATCCGCGGCCAGATCTTCCCCGGCGCCCTGTTCGTGGCGGCCTCCGGCACCGCCACCAACACCGGCGGCGTCGTCAACGTCGAGAACGCCACCGGCGGCCTGGGCGACGACAGCCTGGTCGGCAACGGCAACGCCAACGTCCTGCAAGGCGGTCCCGGCAACGACATCATCGTCGGCGCCCGCGGCGCCGACACCGTGCAGGGCGGCCCCGCCGCGGCCACCCTGCTGGCCATCGACAGCGCCGGGACCAGCCTGCTCCGCTTCTCCGCCGCCGCGCCCGGCACGATCCTCGGCACCACGCCGATCACCGGCCTGGTCGGGGGCGAAACCATCGCCGGCATCGACTTCCGCCCGGCCACGGGCCAGCTCTACGGGCTGAGCAGCCAGAGCCGGCTGTACGTCATCAACCCGTTCACCGGCGCGGCCACCCAGGTGGGCTCCAGCGGCGCCTTCACCCTCAACGGCACGTCGTTCGGCTTTGACTTCAACCCGGTGCCGGACCGCATCCGCGTCACCAGCGACGCCGACCAGGACCTGCGCCTCAACCCCAATGACGGCACCCTCACCTCCAACGACCCGCCGCTGGCCTACGCCCTGGGCGACCCCAACTTCGGTGTCAACCCCAACGTGGTGGGCTCCGCCTACACCAACAGCGTCGCCGGCACCACCACCACGACCCTGTACGACATCGACTCCAACCTGGACATCCTGGCCATCCAGAACCCGCCCAACAACGGCACCCTGAACACGGTGGGCCCTCTGGGCGTGGACACGTCCGACGTGGTCGGCTTCGACATCGTGCCCGGCAGCAACACCGCCCTGGCGACGCTGACCGTGGGCGGGGTCAGCTCCCTGTACACGATCAACCTGACCACGGGGGCGGCCACGCTCGTCGGCAACGTCGGCGCCGGGACGGTGGCCCGCGGTCTGGCCGTGTTCCCGGACAACGACATCCTGGTCTGGAGCAACGGCGACGGCTCCGACGTCATGGACGGCGGCGCCGGGAGCGACCTCGTCAACGTCAACGGCGCGCCCGGCGCCGACGACGTGTTCACCATCGGCGCGGGCTCGGGCGGCCGGGTGGCCTTCGCCCGCACCAGCCCCGGCCCCTTCAGCCTGGACATCGGCACGGTCGAGAACCTGACGGTCAACGGCATCGGCGGCAACGACACCTTCACGGTCAACAGCCTGGCCGGCGTCACCAGCCTGGGCTTCATCAACCTCAACGGCTTCGACGGCAACGACACCTTCAACGTCCTGCCCGACGCCAACGTCGCCATCAACGTCACCGGCCACCTGCCCCGGACCGCGCCTGGCGACACCCTCAACTTCAACGCCAACGGCGATCCCGTCACCGCCACCGCCAACTCCCTGCAGACACCGGGCGAGCAGCCGGTCACCTTCGCCGGCATCGAGACGATCAACCTGCAGAACACCAACGGCAGCATCGTCGTCAACGGCACCAGCGGCCCCGACACGCTGGTCGTCACCGCCACCGGGCCCGACAGCGGCAACTACAGCCTCAATGGGGGGCCAGCCGTGAACTTCACCGGCGCCACTCAGTTCACCTTCAACGGCATGGGCGGCAACGACCTGCTGCAGGTCAACAACCCTGCCGGCGGCCTGTTCGCCCCGGCGGGCGGCATCTTCTACAACGGCGGCCAGCCCAACGGCCCCCCCGGCGGTGATAGCCTGCAGGTCCTTGGCGGCGCCCACACCAGCGAGACGCATACCTTCCTGCCCGACGGCCCCGACGGGCACAACGGCACTCTCGCCCTGGTCAACGGGGCAGTGACGGCCAACTACACTTACACCGGCCTGGAGCCGGTCCTTGTCAACGCCGGCACACCGGCCGACATCGTCTTCAACCTGCCCACCGGCGACGGCGACAACCAGGCGATCCTTGAGGACAACGGTATCCCGGGCGACGGCCTCTCGCAGATCCGCAGCGGCAACGGCACCTTTGAAACGACCACGTTCACCAACCCGACGACCTCGCTGACGGTCAACACCGGCGACGACGGCGAGACGGTGACCGTCGCCCAACTCGACAGCGGGTTCGCGGCGCCGATCACGGTCAACGCAGGCGCCGGCCTGGACACGCTGAACCTCGACTTCGCCAGCGGCAACAATATCATCCCGGCTGGCGGTATCGACTTCAACGGCTCCGGCAACGACGGGATCCAGCTCTTGCCGGGCTACACCGCCACCACGGTCACGCACCAGTACGACGCCACGCTCGGCGACGGCTCCATCGATGTCGACGGCCTGGGCATCACCTACTCCGGCCTCAGCGAGACGCGCGGCATCTCCGACCTGCTGGCGGCGGCCAACCGCGTCTTCACCTTCACCGACGCCGACGAGGACATCCAGCTCACCGACGACCCCACCCCGGGCAACGGCATCAGCCGCATCCACGCCCCCGGCGAGACCCCGATCACCGACTACCAGAACCCGACCGCCCAGATCACCGTCAACGGCCACCAGGGCGCCGACACCTTCAACGACCCGACCTTCGACACCGTCGGCGCCCCGCCGGTGGCCAACCTCAACGGCGGGACCGGCGGCCCGGCCGGCCGCGTGTCGGACGCCGGCGACACCTTCAACATTACGCCCAGCACCATCACCACCTTCACCATCGACGGCGACGACCCGCCGCCGCCGGCCACGCCCGGCGACAGCCTGAACGTCAACCTCGCCGGGACGACCAACCCGTTCCTGACGGTCCTCAGCACGCCGGACGGCTTCACGGGCAGCTACACCTTCGGCAACCGCCAGCCGGTCAACTTCCAGGAGATCGAGACCCTCGCCAACACGGTGGACCTCTCGATCACCAAGACCGACGGCCAGCTCACCGACACCCCTGGCACCACGCTTACCTACACCATCGTGGTGAGCAACAACGGCCCGCTCGGCGTGGCCGGCGCCACGGTCGCCGACCTGTTCCCGGCGGTGCTGAGCAACGTCACCTTCACCTCGGTCGCCGCGGGCGGCGCCACCGGCAACACCGCCGCCGGCATGGGGAACATCAACGACACGGTCACCCTGCCGGTGGGCAGCAGCATCACCTACATGGCGACGGGCACCATCGACCCCAGCGCGACGGGCACGCTCAGCAACACCGCCACAGTCACCCCGCCAGGCGGCGCGACCGACTCGAACACGGCCGACAACAGTGCCACGGACGACACCGCCCTGACGCCAGTGTCCGACATCCAGCTGACCAAGGCCGACGCGCCGGACCCGGTGGTGGCGGGCACCAACCTGACGTACACGATCACCGTCAGCAACGCCGGGCCCTCGGACGCCCAGAACATCCAATTCAACGACGCCGTCCCGGCCAACACCACCTTCGTGTCCTTCATGCAGACGTCCGGACCGGCCTTCACCGTGACCAGCACCCCGCCGGTCGGCGGCACCGGCACCGTCACCGCCAGTATCGCCACCCTGGCCGCCGGGGCCAGCGCCACGTTCACCTTCGTCGTCAACGTCAACGCCAACACGCCCGACGGCTCGACGATCAGCAACACGGCCACGGCCTTCAGCGGCACCGCCGACCCCAACACCGCCAACAACAGCGACACCGAGACGACGGCAGTCATCGCCCAGGCCGACCTGGCCGTGACCAAAACCGATTCGCCTGACCCGGTGGTGGCGGGCACCAACCTGACCTACACGCTCACGGTCAGCAATGCCGGGCCCAGCGATGCCCAGAACGTGAGCCTGAGCGATCTGATCCCGGCCAACACCACCTTCGTGTCGGCGATGCAGACATCGGGCCCGGCCTTCACACTGAGCACGCCGCCCGCCGGCGGCACCGGCACCTTCAGCGCCACCGGGGCAACCCTGGCCGCGGGCGCCTCCGCCACCTTCACCCTCGTCGTCAACGTCAACGCCAACACGCCCGACGGCTCGACCATCAGCAACACGGCGTCCGTCTCCAGCTCCACCACCGACACCAACCCGGCGAACAACAGCGACACGGAGACAACGGCGGTCATCGCCCAGGCCGACCTGGCCGTGACCAAGACCGATTCGCCCGACCCGGTGGTCGCCGGGACCAACCTCACCTACACGATCACCGTCAGCAACGCCGGCCCCTCCGACGCCCAGAACGTTGTGCTTAGCGACGCGGTGCCGGCCAACACCACCTTCGTGTCGTTCACGACCGCGGCCGGGTTCATCCGCACGGATTCGACGCCAGTGGGCGGCACCGGCACCATCACCGCCACGGCCGCCACTCTGGCTGCCGGCGCCAGCGCCACGTTCACGCTGGTCGTCAACGTCAACGCCAGCGCCCCCAATGGCTCGACCATCAGCAACACGGCATCCGTCTCCAGTTCCACCACCGACACCAATGCGGCCAACGACTCGGCCACCGAGCCGACCGCGGTCATCGCCCAGGCCGACCTGGCGGTGACCAAGACCGATTCGCCCGACCCGGTGGTCGCGGGGACCAACCTCACCTACACGATCACCGTCAGCA
>JACOUH010000424.1 GCA_016177925.1 Planctomycetota bacterium
AAGGGCGACGCCCTCAAGGAGGCCGTCCGCGCCGCCGACGGCATCATCGTCCACAGCCAGACCAAGATCACTGCCGATGTCCTCGACAACCCCGGCCGGCTCAAGGCGATCGTCCGCGCCGGCGTCGGCGTTGACAACATCGACGTCGCCGCTGCCACGCGCAAGGGCGTCGTCGTCATGAACACGCCCGGCGGCAACACCTTCTCCACTGCCGAGCATACGATCAGCCTGCTGATGTCGCTGGCCCGCCACGTCCCCACCGCCGACCAGAGCGTCCGCCAGGGCAAGTGGGAGCGCAACCAGTTCGTCGGCACGCAGTTGCGCGACAAGATACTCGGCGTCGTCGGCCTGGGCCGGATCGGCCGCGAGGTCGCCCGCCGCGCCGCCGGCCTCGACATGAAGGTGATCGGCTTCGATCCCTTCCTCGCTCCCGACCGGGCCGGCCAGCTTGGCATCGAGGCCGTCGCCGACCTCGACCAGCTGCTGCCGCGCTGTGACTTCCTCACCGTCCACACGCCGCTGACCGACGAGACACGCAACCTGATCGGCGCCACGCAACTCGCCCGCATGAAGCAGGGTGCTCGCGTCCTCAACTGCGCCCGCGGTGGCATCATCAACGAGGAGGCGCTCGTCGCGGCGCTGCAATCGGGCCACCTCGCCGGCGCCGCCCTCGACGTCTTCGTCCAGGAGCCGCCGCCGGCCGATCACCCCCTGCTGAAACTGCCCAATGTCGTGCTAACTCCCCACCTCGGCGCCTCGACGGTCGAGGCCCAGGTGTCGGTTGCGCTGGAGGCGGCCCAACTGCTGGTCGACTTTTTGCAGCGCGGCGTGGTGCAGTTCGCGGTCAACATGGCGGCGGTCGACCGCGCCGAGCTGGAGGAGCTGCGCCTCTACGTCGACATGGCGCACCGCCTCGGCCTCCTGCACGCGCAGATGTGCCAGGGGGCAATCCGCCGTGCCGAGGTGCTCTACCGCGGCGAGGTCGCCCGCCGCAACACGCGCCTTTTAACCTCCGCTTTCGCCGCCGGCCTCCTGGAGTATCGCCTGGATCAGCACGTTAACATCGTCAACGCCAGCGTGTTGGCCCGCGATCGCGGCATCGAGATTGTCGAGCAGAGCAATCCGAAGAAGGGCGACCTGAGCACGATGATCCGCGCCGATGTGACCACGGAGAAGAAAACGTACACAGCGGCTGGCTCGCTGTTCGGCAATCAGTACCTGCGCCTGGTGCAACTGGGACCGTATCACCTCGACACCTACCTCGACGGCATCCTGCTGCTGTTCACGCACAGGGACGTACCGGGACTGATCGGCTTCATCGGCACGATCTTCGGCAAGCATAGCGTCAACATCGCGCAGATGACGGTCGGCCGGCAGCTACCGGGCGGCGAGGCGATTGCCGTGCTGAACCTCGACAGCCAGCCGCCTGACGAGGCGCTGCGCGAGGTGCGCGGCCACCCGCAGATCAGCAGTCTGAGCGTGGTCAAGCTGCCACCCGCCGGCGAAATGCCCGCCTGGTTCGGCTGAAACTTGCGTTCCTAATCCGTTGCCGGTTCAAGAGTTAGACCGACCGCTGCCAGTTCGTCGGCCGTGTGCCGCTCGAAGTGCTGCAGAACGTAATCGCGGCCCCAGTCCTCGTTCTCGACGGCCTCCAGCGGAGGCAGTGTGTGTCTGAAGTGTCCCGCGACGATCCGGTAGGCCTCTTCCGTCGTCAGCTCGAAGATGCTGCGCATGGCGGTCGCCCTTTCCGCACCGGCGGGCTCACGCCACGCCGCTCACGCTCCAGTCGTCCCGATCGACGCCGATTGTAGCACAAGACAGCCGGCGCTCTCAGGTGGGGCAGGTTTCTAACCTGCCTTCTTCATCAGGCAGGTTAGAAACCTGCCCCACCCGGGAGCGGCAGGGCGGTATAATGGAGGAGTGCTTGGGCAAGCGCTTGATTCGAGGTGGTGGGATGGTAGCCTAGTTCTTGAAGACCCGAACGGCTCCCGTGCGCCGGGCGGGTCGTGGGGCGAAACCGAACCCTAGCTCCCGACAACGTTATGGCGACCAATTCGTCACAAAGCAAGCAGCCTTTCCTGATCGAGCGGCACGGCGACATCGCCGTCATCACGCCGTCCCCCGATGTCGAGAAGATGGCGGACACGCTGATGGAGCAGGCAGCCCAGATGGTGCTCGCCCCGCTCCGCGCCGATCCGCCGACGGGCCTGATCTTCGACCTCAGCCAGGTCGACTACGTCGGCTCCGTCTTCCTGTCTTTCCTGCTCCGCTGCCACAAGCGCGTCAAGGAGCTCCTGCCCTGTATCAAACAGAGGTTCTCGTCCTAGTTTAATGCCCTGAGCCCTTGCCAAGGTGCGGAAGCCGCCATTATGATTCTTGTTGAAGCCAACGTTCTTCCCCGATAGGTCCG
>JACOUH010000427.1 GCA_016177925.1 Planctomycetota bacterium
GACACCGTAGCGGGGCAGGAGTGCCCCGCCTACCCCGCAAGCGGAAGAGAGGGGGATCGACGATGGCACGCATCGACCGCAGGGAATTCATCCTGAAGGGAACGGCGGCCGCGGCCGGGTTGGCCGGGCTGGGGCTGCCGGAGGACGTCCTCGCCCAGCAGACCGGGCGCAAGCTCGGCACCTGCGGCCCGCCGCCGCAGAAGAGCCCGCAGCGACAGACCTCCGCCGAGGGCATGCCGCCCTTGCCGCTGCCGGCCGTGCCGCTGCGCCGCAGCGAGCCCAAGGCGGAGCCGACCCCGCCGCTGATGATCGCCAAGCTGGAGTACGGCACCACCCAGGACTGGAACACCGACCCCGGCGACGTCGACAGCCTGATGCGCCACGTCCGCTCCGCCGTCGGCCTGTGGTACGGCTGGAAGCAGATGAACATCAAAGAGCTGGTCGCGCTGCACAAGAACAAGGCGCAATGTAAGATCCCCTGTCTCTACATCTCCGGCCACGAGGGCTTCGACTTCAGCAAGGACGAGCGGACCGCGCTGATCCAGTACCTCCTCGACGGCGGAACGCTGCTCGGCGACGCCTGCTGCGGGCGGACGGGCTTCACTGACGCTTTCCGCGCCGAGGTGCGCAAGATGTTTCCGCAGCGCCCCCTCGACCTGCTCGAGATGGACCACCCCGTCTTCCGTGCCTTCCACAAGTACACGGCGGTCAACTACCGCAGCTACAAGTTGGGCACGAAGTCGGAGACGCAGGGGCCGCCGGAAATCCTGGGCATGAACCTCGGCTGCCGCGCCGCGGTGCTCTTGACGCCGTGGGACATGAGCTGCGGCTGGGACAACCACACGCACGAGCACGGGGCGCGGCTGCTGCCCGGCGATGCGGTCCGGCTGGGCATCAACATCGTCAGCTACATCGCCGCGCTGCGCCACGTCGCCGAGGTACAGTCCGTCACGCGCGAGGTCAGCGGCTCCAACGAGCGCCGTCGCCAACAGTTCGTCCTCGCCCAGCTGCGCCATCACGGCGATTGGAACCCCGATCCCAACAGCACCGTCCAGTGGCTGCGACACCTGGCCAGCGAATCGTCGCTGGCGATTAACTTCGACCTCAAGCCTGTGGACCCGACCGAGACGACGCTGGCGCCGTTCCCGTTCCTGTACCTGACCGGCTTCCGCGACCCGCGCCTCAGCGACGACGAGATAGCGGCCCTGCGCCGGCACATCCAGGCAGGCGGTTTTCTGTTCCTCAACAACTGCTCCGGCTACCAGGCGTTCGACCGCCACGCCCGCCGGCTGATCGGGCGCCTCTTCCCGGATCAGAAGCTGGCGGCGCTTCCGAAGGAGCACGCCCTGTACCGCGCTTTCCACACGGTCACGACGGGCCGAGACCGCCAGTCAAACGAACCGCGACCGCTGGAACTGGAGGGCGTCGAGGTGCAGAATCGCCAGGGCAAGGCGCGGCTGGCCTTGGTCTACTCGAAGAACGACATGATCACGCATCTGAAGCAGGTGAGCGACCCGTTTGGCAACGGCTACGACGCCGACAGCTGCCGCAGGCTTGCCGTCAACCTCGTCGCCTACGCCCTGCAGAACTAAAAGAATTGGCCACAGATGAACACAGATGAACACGGATGAAAAAGACAGATAGGGAGAAGAACCGGTAACTCTTCTGTGCTGACTTTCTTCTCTCTTCCATCTGTGTTTATCCGTGTTCATCTGTGGCCAATTCTTCTTCAAGGAGAACACCATGCCGGTTGTCGGTTCCACGAAGGTCAACCCGCTCCTGGCGGGAGCGCCCGCGACGACGAGCGACCTCGAAGCGATCGCCCGCCTCGGCCAGGCGCGGCAGAAATTGAAAGAAGAGATCGCCAAAATCATCGTCGGGCAGGAGCACATCGTCGACGACCTGCTGACCTGCCTGTTCGCGCGCGGCCACTGCCTGATGATCGGCGTACCGGGCCTCGCCAAGACGCTGATGGTTCGCACCATCGCCCGCGCCATCGACCTGGAGTTCAACCGCATCCAGTTCACGCCCGACCTGATGCCGTCGGACATCACCGGCACCGAGATCATCGAGGAGGACCGCTCGACAGGGGGGCGTCAGTTCCGCTTCGTCAAGGGGCCCGTCTTCGCCAACATCCTGCTGGCCGACGAGATCAACCGCACGCCCCCCAAGACGCAGGCCGCGTTGCTCCAGGCCATGCAGGAATTGCAGGTGACGGTCGGCGGACGCACCTACGACCTGCCGCGGCCGTTCTTCGTCTTGGCGACGCAGAACCCGATCGAACAGGAGGGCACTTATCCGCTGCCCGAGGCCCAACTTGACCGTTTCATGTTCGACATTCGCATCAGCTACCCCAAGCCGCACGAGGAGTTAGAGATCGCCAAGACGACGACCGCCGACCTCGAGATCGACGTGACGAAGGTACTGACCGGCCCACAGATCCAGCAGCTGCAGCAGATCGTGCGGCGTCTGCCGATCAGCGACCACGTCGGCATGTACGCAGTCAACCTGGCGCGGTCGTCGCGGCCGGAGGACGAGATCGCGCCCGGCTTCACCAAGGAGTTCGTCAGCTGGGGCGCCGGCACGCGGGCGGTGCAATACCTGGTGCTCGGCGCCAAGGCCCGTGCCGCCATCGCTGGCGAGTACAACGTGACGTGTGCTCACGTCCGCGCCGTCGCCCCGCTGGTGCTGCGCCACCGCATTATGACGAACTTCCACGGTGAGGCCGAGGGCATGACGCCGGAGCGCATCGTCAAGAGGCTGCTGGAACACGTCAGCGAGCCGCGGCCGGAAGATTACAAGTGATCGGCCGTGGGGCAGGCTTCCAGCCTGCCTTCTTCCTCCGGCAGGCTGGAAGCCTGCCCCACAGCAGGAGGATCGAGGCCCCGTGGATGCAGTCACCCTGGTCCTGTTGACGGTCGGTTCCGTCGTGGTGCTGGCCCTGCTGGCGGCCCAGATTCACGAGCGGCGGGCGAAACTGCTGCGCGCCGCTGCCGACGACATGGGCTTCACTTTCATGCCCAGCGACGCCGCCCTGGCCGCGGCGTTCAACGACCTGGCGCTGTTCCGCGGCAGCCAGGCGACCCACGCGGTTAACGTCCTGCGCGGCGAGGCCAATGGTCTGGAGGTGTTAATCTTCGACCTCCACTACGTCACTCAGGTGGCCAACCATTCCCAGCAGCGCCACATGAGCATTCTCGCCTTCCAGGACCGCCAGGCCGACTGGCCATCGTTCTCGCTGCGACCGCGCCGCTTCTACCACCGCCTCAACACGGAAGAGGTGAATTTCGAGATCGACGAAGGTTTCAAGAAGATCTACCTGCTTCAGGCGTCGGATACGGACGGGGTCCGCGAGCTGTTCAACGAGGACGTGCGTCACTTCTTCATGCAGAACACCGGCGTCGCCGTCGAGGGTGGCGGTCAGCGCCTGGTCTACTGCAACGGCCGCCTGGTCAACCCCGAGGGACTGCGTCCCTTCATGGAGGAAGGCTTCCGGGTGATGAATGTTCTGCAAACCGGCGGACAGCCGTCGTGAGAGGAACATCGTGGCACCTGCAAACAAACCCGTCGCGGACAAGCCGCGGCCCTTCAGTTTCATGCAGAGATTGAAGGAGATCAGCATGTTCTTCGCCGGCAAGGATGAGGTCCACAAGTCGCTGCGGCGGCTGATCAAACGGCTTGAGCACGCGGGGATTCCCTATGCCGTCGTCGGGGCGATGGCCGTCAACGCCCACGGACACCACCGCACGACATCGGACGTGGACGTACTCCTCACGCCGGACGGTCTGGCCGAGTTCAAGAAACGCTTCGTCAAGAAAAACTACCTCCAAAAGGAGGGACGGACGCGACGCTTCGTCGACCGCACGAACAACATCGAGGTCGATTTCCTGCTCACGGGCCTGTACCCCGGCAGGGGCAAGCCGGGTCCCATCGCCTTTCCCGACCCGGCTCAGGTCGCACAGGAGATCGAAAAAGTCCAGGTGGTGAACCTCGTGACGCTGATCCAGATGAAGCTCGCGGCCCGCCGTTACTACGACTTTGGCGACGTCGTCTCGTTGATCGGCGTCCACAACCTCGACGAGTCCTTCGCTGACCGCCTACACGAGAGCGTCCGCTCTGACTACATCGAGTGCCTCGAGGAGAAACGCCGCGAGGACGAATACGAGGCCCGCAACGGCTAACCCGGAAGACACCATGCCGACCGCCACGCCATACAAGTACCTCGACGCCGACGCCCTCAGCCGGCTGAAGAACCTGTCGCTGGCCGCCCGCCAGGTCGTCGAGGGTTACTTCGCCGGCCTGCACAAGAGCCCGCACAAGGGCTTCTCCATCGAGTTCGCCGAGCACCGCGAGTACACGCCCGGCGTTGACCCGCGCCACATCGACTGGCGCGTCCTGGGCCGCCGCGACAAGCTCTACGTCAAGCAGTACGAGGAGGAGACCAGCCTCCGCTGCTACCTGTTGCTCGACAAGTCCGCGTCGATGGGCTACAAGTCCGACGCCGTCGCGCTGACGAAATTGCAGTACGCGTCGTTTCTGGCGGCGACCCTCGCCTACCTGATCGCCGGCCAGCACGACGCCGCCGGCCTGATCACCCACGACACGGCAGTGCGAGACCGTATCCCGCCGCGGCAGGGCGCCGGCCACCTGCGCGGCCTCATGGAGAAGCTCGAGCAGACCGACCCCGGCGGCGAGACGGGCCTGGCCGCTACGTTTCACCAGCTCGCCGAGTCGCTCAAGCGCCGCTCGCTCGTCGTCATCCTGTCCGACCTGTTCGACGATCCCGCCGAGCTGGTCGGCGCCCTGAAGCACTTCCGCCACAAGAAGCACGAGGTGATCGTCTTCCAGGTACTCGACCCGGCGGAGGTGGACTTCCCCTTCGACGACATCACGCGCATTGAAGATATGGAAAACCGCCGTGAGGTGACCAGCGACCCACGCGCCTTCCGCCGCGCTTACCTCGACGAGCTGGCTCGCTTTCTTGAAACGATCCAGAGCGGCTGCCGCACCGCGCAGATCGATTACGTCGTCGCCCAGACCGACCAGCGCTTTGACCTGTTCCTGGGCACCTATCTCGCCCGCCGGCAGGCGCTGACGACATAACACTCCCCTCGGAGTAGCACAGGCGTCCCGCCTGTACGAAGGCCGCACAGGCGTCCCGCCTGTACGAAGGCCGCACAGGCGTCCCGCCTGTACGAAGGCCGCACAGGCGGGACGCCTGTGCTACTCCGAGGAAAGAGGGGAAGGCTCCCGTGTTCGAGTTCCTCAACCCGGTCTACCTGTTCGGCCTGGCGGCGGCGGTCATCCCGCTGATCATCCACCTCAGCCGCTCGCGCCGCACCAAGAAGATGCGCTTCTCCACGACGCGCTTCTTCACCGACCAGTTCCTCCGCTCCTACCGCATGTCCCGACTCAAGGAGCTGCTGCTGCTCGCCTGCCGCATGCTCCTGTTCGGCCTGTTCGCCACGGCGCTGGCGCAGCCGCTGTTCCGCCCGAAGCACCTCA
Organism: Planctomycetota bacterium; assembly: GCA_016177925.1. Lineage (GTDB taxonomy): Bacteria > Planctomycetota > Planctomycetia > Gemmatales > Gemmataceae > JACOUH01. Next base: position 5,506 of record JACOUH010000427.1, read on the forward strand.
GCGCCGCCGGTCTCGAGGGGGATCGCACTGTCGTCCTCGTCCTCGACAACTCCGCCAGCATGGGTTACGTCGAGAACGACAAGACCCTACTGGAGCGCGCCCGCGAGGCGGCCCGCGGCGTGGTCGGCGGCCTGCGCGACGGTGACCGCGTCGCGATCGTCCTTGCGGGGCGGCGCGAGGGCGGGCCCGACCTGCTCTCCGAGCCGACCGGCAATCGTGGCGAAGCCCTCCAGGCCATCGACCGACTCCAAGTGTCGTCGCTCGGCACCGACCTGACCAGCGCCGTCCGCCGCGCCGAGATGATCGCGCTAGCGTCGAGTACGCCGCACAAGGAAGTGTACGTCTTCAGCGATCTCCAAGATTCGGGCTGGGAACTCTCCGACGAGAAGTCGACGACCGACGCCTCCCAGGTGGCGTACTTCTGCGTGCAGGTGCGGCCCCGGCAGCGCGTCCGCAACGTCGGCGTGACAGCGGTGCAGCTCGGCGCCGCCCGGCCGATGGCCGGCGTCCCGTTCACCATTCGCCCACTGCTGTCCGTCGACGACCCCGATGCCCAGGCCATCACGGTCCGACTGTACGTCGACGGCGAAAGCGTCGGGGAGCAGCGCGTCGAACGTCTCTCCGGCGGCCGCTGGGCCATCCCGCGCTTCACGCACATCTTCACGAAGGGCGGCTGGCATTCCGGCTATGTCGAGGTGGACGACAAGAACCTACCGCAGGACAACCGCCGCTATTTCGCCATCGAGGTGCTCGATAAGGTGTCGCTGCTCGCGGTCAACGGGGCGCCGTCGGACGTACCCAGCCGCGACGAATTGTTCTTCCTCAAGCTGGCCCTGACCGTCAGCCCGCAGGAGGGGGAGAAGAGCCCCATTACCGTCGACACCATCGGCCCCGCGGGCCTGACCGACACCGACCTGTCGAAGTACCCGCTCGTCATCCTCGCCAACGTCGAGCGGCTGTCCGACGCAGCTCTGACGAAGCTGGAGGACTACGCAGATGGCGGCGGCAGCGTCCTCTGCTTCCTTGGCGACAAGGTGAACCCCACCTTCTACAACGAGAACCTCGCCGGCAGCAACCGCCGCAACGGTGGACTGCTGCCCGGCAAGCTCGCCGAGCGCGAGGGCGACCCCGCCGAGGACAAGGAGGTTGCCACCGTCAGCGCTGTCGATTATGAGCACCCGGCGTTGTCCGCCTTCCAGGACCCCCGCTTCGCCTCGCTCGGTGGCCGCTCGGTGACTTTCAAGGCGTTGTGGCGCATGGAAGTGCCGGCGGCAAGCGTGCTGATGAAGGCCAGCACCGGTTCGCCGCTCCTGGTCGAGAAGGGCTTCGGCCGCGGCCGCGTCATCGTGTTCACCTCGACCTGCGACCGCGACTGGACCAACTTCCCTGTCCGCCCCGCGTTCCTGCCGTTCGTTCACCGTCTCGTTGCCTACCTGGCGCAGGAGCCGCTCAGCATGCAGGCGTTCACGCACACGGGGTCGACCGCCCGCATCCCGGTCCCGGTGCTGAAGGGAACCGACACGCCGCTGGTGAAGACGCCCGACGGCAAGTCCGCCGACGCGACTCTCGAAAGCGGCGAGACGCCGACGCTCATCGTGACCAACACGGCCGTCCCCGGCATCTACACGCTGCTGACACCCGATCAGAAGGGGGCGCTGGGCCTGTTCGCGGTCAACCTGGAGAGCTACGAGTCGGACCTTACTTATCTCGATGACGTTCTCGACGCCCGCAGCGACGGCGACTCCCGCGAGGCTCGCATCGAGAACGGGCTGAAGGAATTGCTCGGCCGGCCGCAGGTGGTCTACATCGGCGAGCCGGAGCGGACTGCCGAGGCGGTTTCCGCGGCCCGCGGCGGGTTCAAACTATGGGACTGGCTGCTGCTGGTCGTCCTTGGCATCGCCCTGTTCGAGCCGTGGCTGGCCAACCGCATCAGCGCCCGCCACTACGCCAAACCCCGCGCCGCGCCGATCGTTGCCGGCCCGGAGGGCAGCCGTGGGGCAGGCATCTTGCCTGCCGTCAGCTCGGCAGGCAAGATGCCTGCCCCACGGCCGCAGGCCCCGACGGAGGAGGTGGGCTCATGAGTGCGACCCGTCTTCCGCTCGCCCTCGTCGAGTTCGAGGGCGTGCGCTGGCCCTGGCTGTGGGCAATCCTCCTTCTCGCTGGTGCCGCCGTCCTCTTCGCCGCCTATCGCGAGATCTTCCAGCGCACTGAAAGGCGACTCACCTGGGGACTGATGAGCCTGCGCACCGTGGGCCTGCTCTTCCTGGTGCTGGCGCTGGCGAAGCCGACCTGGACGCGCGAGAGCGAGGAGGTCGACGCTGGCCGCGTCGCGGTCATTCTCGACAACTCGCGGTCGATGTCGCTGGCCGACGAGAGCGGCGGCACGCGCTACGCCCGCGCCCGCGCCGCTCTTGATCGCTTCACGAAGGCCCTCAATGCTCGCGGTGGGGCGCGCCTGGCCGTCGACCTGTTCGACATCGAAGGCAACCCGCTCGACAAAGTCCCCGACAGCCCGACCATCGACCGCACCGACCTGGGCAAGGCGCTGCGCCAGGCGACGGGAAAGCTGCGCTCGCGGTCGCTGGCGGGGGTGGTTCTGATCAGCGACGGCATGGATAACACCGGCCGTCAGAACTTCCGCGACTGGGACGACCGGACGGCGCCGGTCCACGGTATCGGCTTCGCCGCCTCCGGCTCCGCCGATTACGACCTGGCGGTGCGGCGGCCGCGCGCTCCCGAGCGCGTCATGGTCCACAACGAATTGCCCGTCGAGGTGCCGGTGGTCAAGACGGGCAAGCTGGCGACGAACGTGACGGTATCGATCAAGCGCGGCCGCGAGACGGTCGCGTCGAAACAGTTAAAGCTGCCGGAGAGCAACGTCGAGCGGCTGGTGACGCTGACGTTCACGCCGAAGCAGCCGGGCCGCTTCGTCTACACCGCCGCCGTCGAGGGCGAGGCGGGCGAGCGCTACCTTGGCAACAACGCCGCCCACTTCCCGCTCCGCGTCGACGTCGAGCCGATCCGCGTCCTCTACGTCGAGGGTTTCCTGCGCAACGAGTACAAGTACCTCCGTTCGCACCTCGAGGACGACCAGGACGTCGCCCTCGTGTCGACGGTCCGTAGCCTGACGCCCGACGTCGCCAGCCGCCCGATCGCCGGACTGCTCACCGAGAAGAACTTGAAGAATGTCGACGTGATCGTCCTGGGCGACATGGAGAAGGACTACTTGCGGGATGCCGATTACCGCGAGATCGTGCGCTGGCTCGACGGCAAGAATCACTCGCTCTTGGTGCTGGGCGGATACAACGCGTTCGGGACCGACGGCTTCCGCTCGACGCCGCTGGCAGATGTGCTGCCGGTCGTCTTCCGCTCCGGCCCGCCCTACCAGGTCGAGGCCGCGTTCCACCTGAAGCTGACCAATGAGGGCAAGCGACATCCGATCTTCACGCTGTCGAGCGACCCGGTCAAGGACGCGGCGGCGTGGAGCAATGCCCCGCGGCTGGAGGGCATGTGCCTGGTGCAGGGCCTCAAGCCGGGCGCCGTCGCCCTGGCAGAGAACCCACAACGGGAGATCGACAACAAGCCGGCGGTGGTGCTGGCGGTGCAGCGCGTCGGCAAGGGCGGGCAGGCGATGGTGCTGTCCGCCGACACGACCTGGCGCTGGAGCCGCTATCCGCGCATCCTCGGCCAGCCCGATACGCTTTACACGAGATTCTGGAGTCAGACAATCCGCTGGCTCGCCGGCCGCGGCGCCGACGAGCAGCGGCTGCCGCTAGTGGTCAGCACCGACAAGCCCGACTATGACGTCGGCAAGAAGGTGATGGTGACCGTGCTGCGCCAGGCCGGCGGCGACGAGGCGAAGGCCAAGGGGCAGGTGACGGTCGAGATCACGAAGCCGTCGGGCGAGGCGCTGCCGCCGCTGCCGCTGAAGGCCGACGCCGGCAACGCGGACCTGATGCGCGGCGAGTTCTACCCGTCGGCGGGGGGGCGCTACGAGGTGACGGCGACGCTGACCGCCGACAACAAGCCGCTCGCCAACCAGCAGGCCGAGTTCCTGGTACAGGGCTCCGACCTGGAGCTGGCAAACACGGCGACGAACCCCGGCAACCTCAAGGCGCTGGCCGATGCGACCGGCGGCGTTTACCTGGATGTCGACCGGGCGGAGGAACTAGCCGACAAGATCGAGCGGAAGGAGAGGCGGAGCGTGCGCGTGAAGCGCACCGAATACTGGAACTCGCCGTGGTTGTTCACGGCGTTTCTGCTGGCCGTTACGGGAGAATGGTTGATCCGGCGTCGCAATCATCTGGTATGATCGACCGGAGAGCGCCGGCGAGCGGGGCCAGTGATGACCCCGGTAAGGTTGGGCGAGCGGGGTCAGTGATGACCCCGGTAAGTCAAAGACCGGGGCCATGACTGGCCCCGCTCGCCGGGAGGATTCGTCGTGGATCGCTACTGGTTTCTTACCTGGACCACCTACGGCGCCTGGCTGCCCGGCGACCGTCGCGGTTTCGTCGGCCAATTACGCGACGCCAACGGCCTGCCCTACATCGACAATCTGCCGGGGACGCCCTGTGATGCCGACATGCCTGGACTCGAACGGGCCATGCGCGCGGCCATGACCGGCCCGCCCATTCGGTTGATCCTAGAACAAGCAGAAGCCGTCTTGCCGCAGTTTCACGAGACGGTGACGTACCGGGGCTGGTTATTGGTGGCGACGGCCATCATGGCCAACCACCTTCACCTCGTCGTTGGCGTTCCAGGCGATCCCGATCCGGAGAAACTGCTGCACGATTTCAAGAGCTACGCCAGCAGGACACTGAATCGGGATTGGGGTAAGCCGGTCAATGGGACCTGGTGGACGGGAGGCGGCTCGAAACGGAAACTGCCCAATGAGGATGCCGTACGCCATGCGGTCCAATACGTCCGTGATCAGGAGTTTCCGCTGGTCGTGTGGGTGAACGAAGAATTCATGAGCAGGTTCGGCGAGCGGGGTCAGTCATGACCCCGGTCCTGGGCGAGCGGGGCCAGTCATGACCCCGGTGCGTCATTTACCGGGGCCATGACTGGCCCCGCTCGCCAGTTCGCAGGGGGGACCCCATGAGCGTGAAGGAAGCGTATCCGCGTCTGGTCGACGCGCTCGGCGATGTGCGGCGGCAGTGGCGCCTGCACAAGCTGCTCGAGGGAACGCTGCTGATGATGGCCGGCGTGGGCATCGTGCTCACGCTGCTAATCGTCGCCGATAACCTCTGGCAGCCGGGCAAGGCGGGCCGCGTCCTGCTGGCATCTCTGCTCTGGGGCGGCCTTGCCGTCGCGGTGCTGAGCCTCGTCGTGCGGCGCTGGCTGGAGGACCGCCGCGACGATTTCTTCGCCGCCCTCGTCGAGCGGCGCCATCCCGATTTGAGCAACCGCCTCATCAACGCCCTGCAACTGGGCCGCGGCACTCAGGGCGGCGTCTCGCGCGACCTGATCGACGCCATCGTCCGCGACGCCGACCGCAGCACCGCCGACCTCGACCTCGGCGACAGCATCGACCGCCGGCCGACGACGCGCGCCGGGCTATGGACGCTGGCCGCGGTGGTCATCGTTGGCGGCTATGCCATTGCCCGGGCGCCGTACTTCGCCAACGGCCTGGAGCGTGTCCTGCTGCCGCTGAGCGACATCGACCCGTACACGAAAACGCGCATCATCCTGGACAGCATCGAGCCGCAGGACACCCGCATTGCGGAGGGCTCGCCGCTGACCATCGAGGCCCGCGTCGAGGGCGAGGTGCCCGCCAGCGCCACCCTCCACCCCCGCGGCAAGGCGGGGACCTGGCAGCTCAGCCAGATGCTTCCTGACGACGACCGCCCGGATACCTTCCGCTTCAAGGTGCAGCAGGCCGCCGAAGCGTTCGACTACTACATCGCCGCTGGCGATGCCCGCTCGCCGCAGTTCCACGTCCGCGTCGACAAGCCGCCGCAGGTCGAGCGCATGACCGTCGCCTACACCCTTCCCGACTATGCGGACCGCAAAAATCAAAAAATCGACCCGTGCGACGGCGAGATCAGCGGCATCGCCGGCACCCGCGTCGACGTCTCGATCCGCCCGAGCAAGCCGCTGCAGACCGGCCAGCTCCTACCGCGCGGCGCCAGGGCGATCGACCTCGTCCCGCAGGACGACGGCACCTGGACCGCGTCGTTTGTCCTCTGGGCGGACGGGGCCCGTCCCGTGGTGGGCATCAGCGGCAAGCTCGTCCAGGCTCCGACGACTTACCAGATCAAATTACTCGACACAGAGGGCTACCGGAACCGCGACCCGCTCTGGCGGCCGATCGCCCTGGTGCGCGACCACGCTCCCGTGGTCGGCATCCAGGCGCCAGGCGACCGCCTCACGGTCCGGCCCGACGCGACCATCCCGCTGACCATCGAGGCTCGTGACGACTTCGGCCTCGACCGCGTCCGCCTGCTCTGCCGCATCGGCGATGAGAAAGAGCCGCGTACTCTTTTCGACCGCGCCAAGGACGGCAAGCCGACATCGAGCGACCGCTTCACCTGGGACCTGCGAGCCGCCAGTGTGAAGGTCGGTCAGCGCGTCGAATACTGGGCCGAGGCGATCGACCGCAACGTCATCACCGGCCCCGGCAAGGGCGAGTCGCGGCGGCTGTCGGTCGATGTCGTCGCCCCCGAGACGGTCGCCGAGCGGTTCGAGACGAAGCTGGTCGACTACGCCGAAGAACTGCGTGCCCTCATCAAGCTGCAGCGCACCAACCGGGCTCAGACGGGGCAGGGGGCGGCGTTCGCCGGGCTGGTCAAGCAGCAGAAGGAGGTGCGCGAGCGCACCGTCGCCCTGGCTCGGAGCATGGAGCGCGACGGCCTGCCACTGGTGACGATGGTGAAGGAGCTGGACGAACTGGCTGCCGGACTGATGGCCGAGGCGCTGAAACTGCTCGAGTCGGGCCGCAGCGCCGAGAACGAGGGCCTGGCCGGCGAGTTCCGCATCCGCTCACTGCCGGTGCAGGACAAGATCGTCGCCAAGCTGGAGGAACTGCTGCTGCGCCTGGAGCGCAACGAGCAGGCCCGCAAGGAGCTGCGCAAGATCGAGAAAAAGGATAAGGATACGCATCAAAAGATGACGGCCACGCTGGCAAAACTGCTCAAGGACCTCGACGAACTGCTCAAGGACCAGACGGAGCTGGCCGGCAAGTTCGAGCGCCTGCCCAAGCGCGAGCCCGACGCGCTGCAGGACGAGCGGCTCAAGGCAATGAAGGACCTCGAGAAGCTGGCCCAGCGAACGCAGAAGTGGGCGAGGGGGTCGGTCAACGAGTTGACCAAGTTGCCGGAGGGCTTCATCAAGGACTTCGACATGCGGCCCGACGCCAAGAAGGTGTACGAGGAGATCGAGAAGGCGGCCGAGCGCTCCAAGGCGGAGAAAATGGAGGTGGCCCTCGAAGACCTCGGCGCCGGGCTGGCGACGAAGATGAAGGAAGACCTCGAAATGTGGCTGGCGGACTCGCCGGACAACCTCAAGTGGGTGCTGGAAGAGCCGCTCAACAAGAAACCTTTGAAGATCCCCGAAATGCCGCTGCCGAAGGCACTGGAGGACCTCGTCGGCGATCTGTTGCAGAAGGCGGACGAGTTCGACAAGGACGCCGATGACGTGACCTCGGCGTGGGGCGACAACCTCGACCAGGCCGGCTGGGGAGTGAGCGACGGGCCGATCAGCAACTTCTCCGCCAAGGGCAAGACGGGTAACGACATGCCGAACAACATGGAGGTGACGGGCCGGGCCGGCGACGGCCGCCGCGGCAAGTCGTCGGGGCAGATGGTCGGCGACACCGCCCGCGCCCTACCGGGTCGCAAGACACCCGCTCGCGTCGGCAAGGAGAAGTACGAGCCGGGCCAGCTCAAGCAGCAGGCCCAGGACGACCCGGCGGGCTCGACCGGCGGCGGCAAGGTGGCCGGCAGCGGGCGCCGCGGATTGCAAGGCGGCTCGCCTCCCCCGCCACTAAAGCAGGACCTCGGCCGGCTCAGCGCCAAGCAGGCCGGCCTGCGCGAAAAGGCCGAGCAAGTAGCGCAGAAGCTCGACACCGCGGGCGTCACATCGACGCGGCTGAAGGAGAGCATCGGCCTGATGAAGTCGGTGGAGAAGGACCTGATCGATGGCCGCTACGAGGACGCCTTCCGCAAGCGCCGCGAGGCGATGCAGAAGCTGCGAACGTCGTTCGGCGAGATGGATCAGTCGGTCGCAGCGCGGATCAACCGGGCGCGTGAGCTGCCCGAGCAGCTGCGCAAGGAGCTGCTGCAGTCGGCCGACGACGCCTACCCGCCCGGCTACGAGGGGCTCTTGAAGAACTACTACAAGGCCCTCTCGACGACCGACAAGTAAGTGACCTGGCGAGCGGCGCGCGACGCCGCGACCGCGGCCGGTGTCCTCCACGATGGCATCGCGGTTGGGGAAGTCGGGCGGGGCCAGGTTGACTGGTAGCCACGGCGTCTCGCCCCACGTCACCGGCGGCAGACCGCGGGCTGCTCGCACCTCGTTGATGGTCCGCACGCCCCAGTGCAGGTCCGCCGTCTCCTGCTCGAGCTGTGCCTCCTGGTTGCGGGGCGTCGGATCGTCGCTGGCGACGAACAGCCGGCCGCTCGGATCGTAGAGCGGGATCAGTTGCTCGTTGATCTTCTCGTCGCGGCGGCACAGTCGCGGCCGGACCGTCAGCGACGCGTGCTGGTGCTCGGCCGCCTGCAGGTTCGCCAGGTTCGTCTGCGTTGTCAGGTAGGCGATCGGCACGCCGAAGACATTGGCAATCTCTTCTTTCGTCGCGCCGGCCTCGGCCAGGGCGGCGAGGTCGCCCATCGATGGGTTGACTACATCGACCGACAGGCTCGACTCGGCGACGAGGACGCGGCCGTTGCCGCCGCGCGAGAACTTCTGCAGCCACGCCGCCTCCAGCCGATCGCGCTCCTCCTCGGAGATCACCTCGCCCGGGCTGATCACGACACTCGGCAGGGCATTATTCACCCAGACGGATCGCTTGTAGGCGAGAAACTCCGAAGCCATCGCGACGTGCTCGTAGGCGGCGCGCAAGGGCGACAATCCGGGCCCGTAGGGGTCGCGCGGGTCGGGGCAACGGAAGTGGATGATGTCGCCCGGCGCGATGCGCAGCGTGCCGGCCCGCGTCTGCACGGCGTAGTAATCGACCAGCAGCAGCGAGTCGGGCTCGCGGACCGGCTGGACATTCTGACTGGGCAGCACCCAGATGGCGTCGGGGACGCCGAGGGCGTCGAAGCTGAGGTGCCAGTACGCCGAGCCGTGGACCTCCTGGTACAGGGCGGTGAGTTCCCAGAGATCGTGGGCATTATGAGTGGGGTTCACGGCACGGAACAGGGTCAGCAGCGGATGGTCGAGCACCTCCTCGACCTGTTCGGCCCCCTTGAGGCGCAGGGCGAGATCGGGCCGCCGGATCAGGTCGCCCCGCTCGGCCGGTGACAGGGAGCGGGTCAGGCAACGTGGACTCGCCTCGCCGGGGCGCGTGCTGACGTAGAGCCGGGGCGGGTAGGTGGCGCAGACGGAGGCGTTGAGCGTGGCGCAGGCGTAGGCGGTGTTTTTCAGCTCGGCGAGCAGGTCGTGCGCCGAGGGCGTGCGCAGGCGGCGGTAGACATCGACGAAGGACGGTCGCTCCGGTGTGCCGTCGCGGACGGTAGCCGGCGCCGTTTTGCGAGCGAGCCAGCGGGCAAGGCGATGAAGCAGGGAACGCATGGGTGATCCTCCCTTAGCCCGACGCGCAAGCGAGGTTTTCCTGTTTTCCTCGCTTGCGCGTCGGGCTAATCAACGCAAAGGGGTCCAGAGGTCGTCGCGGTCGAACAGCGCGGGGCGCGAGGGCGATGTCTCCTCCGTGGTCGGCGGCGCCGGTGGTCGACGCAGCCGTGCCAGGAAACGGGCGTCGATCCGCGACACGAGGTAGCGCAGCGCCCCCAGCGCGTGATTGTGAGCATCCAGGGGTAGTTCGCTTTCGCCGCGTCGCTCCAGGGCCGTCGGGTAGCGATAGAGGCGCGCCTCTCCGATTAGCTGGGGGCAGCGCGAGCGCAGCACCTTCAGCCGGCCGGTGCGCAGGCGGGCTGTCACCGCGGCGATGCCGAGACGGATGTCGTTCGCCCCCGGCAGCACGCGCAGGCCCGCCGCCCGCAGTTCCTCGATCTCGGTGCGGCCCGACGGATCGGCGTACCAGGTGACGTGCCGCTGTTCGCGCAAGGCCGCCGCGTGCTGGTGCAGCGGCACCTGGCTGCCGTAGCGCTCGCCGCCGATCCACAGCACATCGTCGGGATCAAGGACGCCCCAGATAGCGGCGAACGGGTTGCGCCAGCCGAAGTCGATGCCGCCGACCGGCCGGCCCTCCGGCATCGTCTCCTGATCCAGTAACGCCTCCGGAAAGTCCGGATAGACGAGGCCCTCCATTGACACGAACGAGCCCTCGTACTCCTGGGCCACCCACAAATCGCCCATCGCCCGGCGCTCGTCGGCGATGGACTCCGCGGCAATCCGCGGGCAATCCCGCCAGGTGATGTGAACCCGGCGCCAGTCGGCGCGCGGATCGTGCCACTCGCGCCAGGAGAAGCCGCGTGCTCCGAAGGGCGTCGACAGGCAGACGAGCCGGCCGCGCGACACGTTGAGCATCGGCCGCACCGAGTAGTAGAGGGCGTCGGGCACGCGCGCCGCCTCGTCGATGATCAGGAGCGCCACGCCCTGGAAGGCCCGGATCGTCTCCTCGCGGCCGGGCAGCGAAACGACCCGACTGCCGTTGGCCAGTTCGAGCTGCGTTTCAGTCAGGCGTTTCGCGGGCAGCGGACGGGCGAGACTGCGCCACGCTTGCTTGACGTAGCGGAGCAACTCGACGGCCTGGCGCAGGGCGCGCGACAGCAGCAGGACCAGGCTGCCGGGCCGGAACAGAGCGGTGTGCAAGGCAAGGGCGGAGCAGGTGCGCGACTTGCCGGCGCCGCGCGAGCAGTTGAGCAGCAGCCGCGACGCCGGCGACAGCAGCAGATCGCGCTGCCACGGATCGGGCGTCATCCCCTGGGCCCGCAGGATCAGGCTGGGATCGACTGCCAGGGCAAGCAACTCGCGGGCGTTCATGGCAGGCAGACAGCGGAGAGGAAGGCGGACAGGATCGCGACGGAGCATTTCAGGAGGCCTGCTCCTTGGGCGGCAATCCCTTGAGGTAATGGTCGATGTCGGCGACGCGCCAGCGGATGATCTTGCGGGTGATGCGGACCGGCGCGGGCACAATGCCGGCCGTGACAAGGCGGTGAAGCGTCCGCACCGCGATCGACAGGAGATGAGCAACCTCCTTCGCCGTCAGCAGGGTCGGCGGCGGCTCCGGGTCGGGACGACGTGGCGGCATGAGATGACTCCTCCAGCAAGGAACGCCCGTGTGGGTTCAGAATTTTCTACCTGAACAGCTAAGTGATCTTGTGTACACATTATCGGACATGCCAAGAAGTTGCAAGCAAAAAAGACGAGGGGCGCTGACCGGCGTTTCCTGGCAGCGATTGGCAGCGAGAAAACGGCGTGGTCGTGCCGGATGAGCGGGGTTGAGGGCAAGCAATCGCTTTCCGGGGACGCCTCATCTGCTATAACGGAGAGAGAAACGACACTTCTCGGGTGGAGCGTGGCCGGCATGCGCATCTGCTTGCACGTAGGTCAGGCTTTCCAGCCTGACGCGGCCTGAACGTCAGGCTGGAAAGCCTGACCTACTGTGCGACGTGGACGTGGCGGCGGTGTTGGGGGACCTTGCGTCGGCCGCGGAGCCACCTTGATTCTTGCCGTTTACGGGCCCGATTCAGAGTTCTGCCGGCGGACCTGGAATCGGTGATCGGCGCGCAGACGGACCGGGCCCGGCCGTTGGCCGGAACCCGTTGTCGCCGCAAGGAGATACTCGAAGACTTCGTCCGTGGGGGGCTTGACAGGCCGCTGCCCGGGCAAGTACCTTATCCTGTATTCGGTGATAGTGGATGGTTCGGATCACCCGAGGCCATTCGCTCCATGCTGGCGTCATCCCCCTCACCCGACCCTCTCCCCCTCGGGGAGAGGATCGGGTGAGAGGGGGCGCCGTTGTCCCGTGGGTCCTCACCGCCCTGGGACACCCCGGTGGGAGCAGTCCCACTTTTTTTGTTTCCTGGCCCTTAGCCCGCAGCGCCAGCAAGGGATGCAGTGAACCCTCGCTTGCGCGTCGGGCTAAAGGGCTTGCCAGGGAACCCGAACAAGGAGACTCCTCCGCATGGACGGACACGCCTTGCTGAAGAGCATCAACCAGCTCAACCAGGACCAGAACATCCCGCGCGAGGTGATCTTCGCTTCCATCGAGGCGGCCATCCAGCTCGCCGCCCAGAAGCATTTCGGCGAGAAGGGCCCCGCTGAGGATGTTGTTGTCACCATCGACCGTGACACCGGCACCATCCAGGCCAAAAAGGGCGACCAGTCCATCGATCCCGGCCTGCTCGGCCGCATCGCCGCCCAGTCGGCCAAGCAGCTGATGATCCAGAAGTTCCGCGAGGCCGCCTGCGAGGCTGTCTTCAACGTCTACGCCGCCCGCAAGGGCGACCTCGTCAAGGGCACCATTCAGCGCTTCGAGCACGGCACCGCCACCGTCACCCTCGCCGACGGCAAGTCCGAGGCGATCCTGCCGCGCTCCGAGCAGATCCCCGGCGAGACGCACCACGTCAACGACCGCGTCGACGCCGTCATCCTCGACGTCAAGAAGAACGGCCACCGCGTCAAGATCATCCTGTCGCGGACCCACCCCGAGTTCGTCCGCCAGTTGTTTGAGAAAGAGATCCCTGAAATCGCCGATCGTACCATCGAGATCAAGGCCATCGCCCGTGAGGCCGGCTACCGCACCAAGGTCGCCGTCTCGTCGATCGACATGAAGGTCGACTGCGTCGGCGCCTGTGTCGGCGTCCGCGGCAGTCGCATCAAGAACATCGTCGACGCCCTGGGCGGCGAGCGCATCGACATCGTTCGCTGGAACGACGCCCTGCAGGTGCTGATCCCCAACGCTCTGCAACCGGCGAACATCGAGGAGGTGTACCTCTACACGCGCCTGGGGCGGGCCATCGTACTGGTGCAGGAAGACCAGCTGTCGCTGGCGATCGGCCGGCGCGGGCAGAACGTACGGCTGGCCAGCAAGCTGGTCGGCTGGGACATTGAGATCATGACGGTCGATGAGCTGACCCAGAGCATCGAACGAGCCGAGGGCTGGTTCAGCGATCTGCCGAACATGACGCCGGAGATCATCGAGGCCCTGATCGAGGAGGGCTTCCTGTCCTTCGGCGACCTGACCTGCATCGAGACGTCGGAGTTGGCGGAGCTGACCGGCCTGACCGAGGAGCAGGCGCAGGACATTGTCGACGAGGCCGACGTTCGCGACGAGGAGTTGGGCGAGGAGCCGCGTGCCCCGCGTGGCGGTGGCGGCGAGGGCGAGCGAGCGGCGCGGCAAAGCCCGGCGGCCCGGGCGGCGGCGCTGATGGGCGAGGGCCCGGTGCCGACGCCCGCCGCGTCGGGCAGCTCGGAGGCGAAGGAGAAGTTCGAGAGCCTGTTCGCCCCGTCGCCTGCCGCGGCCCCCCTCCCTCTCCCCTCTCCCCCTGGGGGAGAGGGTC
>JACOUH010000428.1 GCA_016177925.1 Planctomycetota bacterium
ACGACCTCGAGCTGGCCAATACGGAAAATAGTCGGGCTCGGGCGCTGAGCAAAAAGAAGGACCTGGATGGGGCGCGGCAGGCGCTGACGCGAGCCCGCGAGCTGCTGGAGAAAAGAGTGGACGAGCCGGACACCCCTCCCGCCTGGTATGGCGACCTCGGCCGGACCTGCGGCAACCTCGGCCTGATCCTCTATTTGCAGAACCAGCGCGAGAAGGCCCGCGACCACTTTCAACAGGCGATCCGCCATCTGGAGAACGCCCGCGAGAAAAACCCGGCTAATCCGGAGTACCTGGAACCGCTCCGCGAGAATTATCGCAACCTGGCGGAATCCTTCCTTCAGCTCGGCGAACCGCGCCGGGCCGCGCAGGCGGCCGAGTCGCTGGCCGGCATCTCGAAGGGCCTGCCGCTCGAAACCTATTTCGCCGCGTGCTTCATGGCTCGCAGCGCCGCGACCGACAACGACGACCACGCACACCGCGTCGCCCTCGCTCTGAGGTTTCTGGAGGAGGCAGTGCTCGCCGGCTTCGACGATTTTGGCCTGCTGCAGAAGAACCGCAAGCCATACTTCACCGCCCTCGAGGGCGAGAAAGCGTTTCACCTTCGCTACGAGGAAGTGCGGGAGAAGGCCCGTCCCTCTCTCGGCTCACCGACCCCCAAGCGCTGACAGCCTTTTCCTGTCCGCATCCTTTTTCCCAGCTTCCGGCGTTCCCGGCGCACCCGCTTCGATTGATTAAGACATTATTGTCTGCCGATCCGATACCCTTGAAATCCACGAACTCGACACGCGCTGGGCGAGGACTCGTTCGCCAGGAAGGGCGCTATGCGTGCGGGACCGAACCACTTGATGGGGCGAGCGGCGCTTCTCGTTGGGGCGTGGCTGCTGGTGCTGCCGTTTCCGGCACGCAGCCAGGGGGTCGGCGAAGTGACCGTCCGCGACAGCAATGTTGGCTACATCGATCCAGCCCCGTTGTTCAACCTGGTGCGGCTGCGCTTCGATGCCTCCTACGACAACAACCGGCCCAGCCGGGCCGAATTCTTCTATCCCCGCGCCGGTTCGGGGGGGCCTGGCCCGCGCTTCGCCGATCCGTCGGTCGATTTCCAGGAAGGGAGTGCCTACGCCGAAGCGGTGCTCGTGCCTCGCCTGTCCGCCTTCGTCGAGGTGCCGGTCCGCTTCTTCAACGGCACGCTGAACGACAACGCGACGGGGCTGTCCGACATCAATGCTGGCGTGAAGTTCTCGCTCTTGGCCGGCGAGGACACGGCGGCGACGCTCCAGCTTCGCAACTACGCCCCAACGGGAGAGGCCGACCGCGGCCTCGGTACCAACCATGTCACGCTGGAGCCGGCCTTCCTGCTCTCGCAGAAACTCTCCGAGGCCCTGACGCTGGAGGGGGAACTGCGGGCGTGGCTACCGATCGGCGGCACCCCCTTCGCGGGCAACATCGTCCGCTACGGCATCGGTGCCAGCTATCGTCTGCCCTGTACGGAGTCGCTGTGGCTCGCCCCGGTGGCGGAGCTGGTCGGCTGGACCGTGCTGGACGGCAAGGAAGCGGCCAACTCGGCCCCCGGCGTGATCGCCATCCAGGATGCCGCCGGAGACACGATCCTCAACGCGAAGGTGGGTTTGCGGACAGGGTTGGGAGAGGTGGGTAGCCTGTACGTGGGCTACGGCCGGCCGTTGACGGGCGAGGTGTGGTACAAAAACACGATTCGCGTGGAGCTGCGCCTTGCCTACTGACGCGGTCGGAGAGGGCAGAAAGGACAGCGGCAGCTCACTCCTCGTTGCGAGGTGCCGCGGCCGAACGCAATTCTCTTCTTTCGGACCTGTCACTCCTCGCCCTGCTCGGCCCGGCCCCGCTCGCAGCCGAAGGCCTTGATGGGTTCGACGCCGGAGACATCCTCGACGAGGTGGGCGGACCCTGGTCCTCTCACGGTTCCAGGCCTGTCCTGGCGTCGGAAAAGACACGGGCGCGGGCGGAAACCTGTTCCGCCCGCGCCCGGCCCTTCCTGTCCAACAGAGATCCCTTACGGTTCGGAAACCTGCATCGAGGCGCTCAGCACCTTGGCGATGCGCTCCTGGCACTCCTCCAGGTGGGCGCGCGTCGTGTCGTCCACCGTCATCGCGTGGTCCTCGAGCAGCTTCTTGATCGAGCGATCGATCGAGCGCAGGTGGAACCGCGCCAGGCTGCGCGCGTCCGGCGGCACCCGTGCCGACGGGAAGCCCAGCATCAGCATGCCCAGGTCCGCGCCGCCGCGCGAGCCGAGCACCAGGTTCGACAGGTCCTTCAGGTGCTCCCGCTGCAGGTTGCGCATAATGATCGACAGCTCCAGCGACTTCTTGCCGTCCTTGCCGTTCTTGACGCAGGACTCGGTCCAGACCGCGTCGGTGACGCCGCGGAACAGCTCCGCCAGGGTCAACGGCTTCTCGCTCTTGTCGACCTTCAGAGTCGTGTTCTGGATGCGCGCCAACACCGACGGGTCGAACACGTGACGCAGGGCCACGCGCTGGATGCCAAGGATGCGCTCATGCACCGGGTAGTCGACGGGCGAAAACACGCCGTCGCTGCCCCAGTGCATCCAGCGGTCGGCCGCCAGCCGTCGCAGCAATTGCGGCGAGAACTGGAACGGACGATCGGTCAGGATGTGCTCCTGCAGGAACTTCAGCGCTTGCCGCTGCTTGTCCGCCTTGACCGGCACGAATGGATCGCGGCCGCTGGGATCGTCGCGGTGGTCGCGGTGAGCGTGCTCGCCGCCGATGAAGTTGGCCGCCAGGTGCGCCCCGTTGCCGTACTGCCCCAGCAGCATCGAGAAGGCCTGCCGCAGCCGCTGGTAACCCTCGCCCTTGTCGACGACGCGGTCAGCCAGGTTCTTCATCAGCTCCTCGGCCAGTTCGACGCGCTCCTGGCCGAACTTCACCGGGTCGGCACCGAGGTCCCACATGTTGATCAGCGGGTCGGACGTCGAGTATAGGTCCTCGTCGGTGCCGTAGTCGTGGCCCGGCTCGGCGCCGCGCTTGGCGATCTCGCGCAGCTTGTCCAGCTCACCCTCGGGCCCGCCCGGCAGCGGCCGGTAGGCGTACTCGATGGCCCAGTAGTCGTACGGCCCGATGGTGGTGCTGAAGAAGTCGCCCTGCTTGACACCCTTGGGAGCGATGTTCGCCGGGGCGTAGTCCATCACCGAGCCGATCAGGCCCTTCTTGCGGGTGATGCTGGTGTCGTGCAGTTGCTCGTTCTTGAGCATCGTGCTGGCCTTGAAGTTGTGCCGCAGGCCAAGCGTATGGCCGACCTCGTGCATGGTGACGTGCTTGATGGCCTGGCCGATCAGCTCCTCGGGCACCTTCTCGCCGGGCTTGACCATGTCCCGGGCCGCCATCGCCATCGCCGCCATGCCCAGCTCGTAGCGCAGGTGCGTGCCGCACTGGCAGGCGCCATAGCGCACGGCCAGCAGGCGCGGGTCGAACGTTTCCTTGTCCTTCTTCTTGCGGTCGTTCCAGCCGCGCGGGTCGTTGTCCGGGGTGAGGGGGAACGGCAGCGACAGGCCCCAGCCGCGGCGGCCCGCCTCGATCAGGCTGGCCGGTTCGCCGCCGCCGCTGCGGAACTGATACTCCTGCTTCCAGAAGCGCACCATGCTGCCGTCGAAGATGATGTCGGCGTCGAAGATTTCGCCGGTGAGCGGGTTGGCGCGCGACGGGCCCATCGCGTAACCGCGGTCGCTGGTGATCCAGCGGAACGTCGTGTAGTTGATGTCCTCGGGGTCAAAGTCCTCACTCTCCTGCTGCCGCACCTCGATGGCGTCCCGGAAGCCGAGCTTCTCGAAGGCCTTGTTCCATTCGAGGATACCCTCGCGGACGTAGCTGCGATACTCGCTGGGCACCGACTTTTCGATCCAGTAAACGATCTGCTTCTTGGGCGGCGATAGCTTGTTGGGCCGCCGGGGATCGACCGGCTCGGCCCGCTCCAGGCGCCAGCGGTTGACGTGGCGGAGGAAGGAGGTGTCCTGGCTGTCGGTGCTGAAGTCCTTGACGACGGAGAGGAAGTAGCCCACGCGGTCGTCGGCGAAGCGCGGCTGGTAGCCGGGGTCGGGCAGCTCGCACAGGCCGTAGTGGATGACGAGGGTGGTGCCGCGGCCGTCGATGACGCTGTCGTCACCGCCGAAGCGGCCGCGCCGTCCGCCACCGCCATAGGTTGCCGACACCTGGACTTCGATGTTGCGCGGGAAGGCCTTGACCTTGGCCCAGCTGCTGCGGCTGGAATCGAAGAAGCCGAGGCCGAGCTGGGCGAAGTCGGTCATGAAGATGTCGTTGAGGTTGATGAGGATGGTCTGCCGGATCGGGTGGATCGACTGAATGCGCAGGGCCATCAGGACGGAGTCGGTGTAGGTCGTCTCGACGGCACTTGCTTCGGGCGAGCCGGACCTGGCCTTGAAGTGGACATTGCGGCGAATCAGCTGGATCTTGTCGTCGACGCGTTTGAAGACGAGGACCCATTGCTCGTCGAAGTTGAGGGTGTGTCCGCCCATGCCCATGCCCTTGGCGATGGCGATGGGGCAGAGGAAGGGCCGGTCGAGCTGCATCGGCTTCAGCTCGGCGTACAGCTTGTCCTCCTTCTTGAAGAGCTTGAAGAGGCCATCGTATTCCTTGGCGCCCTTGACGAGCTTGTCGAAGTCCTCGAACTTCTTCTCGCCCGGTCCGCCGTGGCCGTCGAGACCGGGCGGGAACTGCGCCGGGCTCGGTGCGGACAGGAGGAAGAAGGCCAGCGCCGCCGTGACGGCGCGCCCCAGGTAACGTCTTCGCATGGTGTACCTCGCAGCTGCGCAGGGTCGCTCACCGAGGGAGTTCGGTTCCTGTTTGCCCTGCCGGATCAATTTCCCCACCTTACCCTTCCTGGCGCCGGTCGGCAAGGTACTTTCACGTCGGGGGACAAGGAGCAAGAGCGGAGGTCCTGCGAATTGTAGGGAGTGGCGCGGACAGCGGTGGAGAGTCGAAGCGTCGGGGAAACGACAGTCCGGGGCGTTCGGCCCCCGGACTGCGCGAAGCCGCAGTGAAGACCTGTTACTTGTCGCCCTTCTTGTCTCCCTGCTTTGGCGGGTCCTTCTTCTTGATTTCGACCTTCGGCATGTCGACGTTGATTTTCTGCAAGCCGGCCTTGACGGTGTAGGTCAGGCCGGACGTTTTCGGGTCCGCGAACTTCTCGGGGACGTCAATCATGTCCTTGAGTTTTTCCCATGTCTCCTTCCATTTCTTCGCCAGCTCCTCGGCTCCCGGCATTGTCGCCGTTCCCTTGTCCTTCATCTTGTCCTTGATGTTTTGGGGGCTGCTTTGCTGGCCGCCTGAGGGTATCACTGACGGTCCTTTTCCTCCTGTCGACTTCATGGTATTGGCTAACTGCCGCGCCTCGCGCGTGTTGACCGTGATCGTGACGGGACCCGGTGGAACCTTGTCGGCGGTGTACTTGCCGTTGTGGATTACCGCGAGGACCCCTCCCCCCTTCTCGGAGATAAAGGTGATGGTGCCGACAGGGACGAGTTTTCCGTCGTAGGTCACCTTGCCGGTAATCCTCCCCGTCTTCATCTTCGTCTCGTCGCGCGTATCGTCGCTCTTCTTGCCGTCGTATTCGTCCAAACCCAGCGTCTTGCCGACCTTCTCGAAGGCCGTGAGCACCTTCAGGACCTGGGGCATGACGTCTTTCATGACCTCGGGCGGGAGCGACTTCGTTCCGAAGGCGTCCTGCATCTTCTTCGCGGCCGCCTCAAGTTCGCGCTGGTACTTCTTTTCGAGGTCCCAGCTCCTGTCCCTGCTCAACTTGCCGATTTTCTTGGCCCGCTCGGCGACCGTCTCCATCTTCTTGACGATGTCCTCGAACTTCGGCTTGGCCTTCGCAGCGCTGGCCTTGTCCTTGAGCGTTTCGACGAGGTCCGCCAGTTCGTTGAACGCCTTGACGACGTCCTTCATGAGCAGGTCGGGCGTATCCTTCTCGGGCTTGGCCTTGTCCTTGACAGGCTGGTCGGCGAAGCCTGCACCGGCCAGCAAAAGGGCCAGGATGAGGGCGCCCTCCGTCCGTCTCTTCGTCATGCGCAGTCTCCCCAAGAGTGGCCGGCTCCTGTCCGGGCCCGGTGATGATCGCCCTACCCGCACAGAGCGGCACAGGGACTCCCTTCGAGCGTTTTTCGGTCTGTCTCCTCTCTGCCGGCTCTTACCGTATCCGTCCTGGCGCCCGATGGCAAGCATTTTCGTGTCCGGAGCCGCCTTGACCCTTGCGACCGTCTCCGGATAGAACGTTGTCCCGGCAAGACGCGACGTCCGGGAGGCCAGGAGGCCGTCGAGTGCTTGTGTGTTCCCCTGTTCCCGTCGATTCCCCTTCCCGCCTGGCGTGGCGGTGGCGCCTGCTGGCGCTGCTCCTCGTGGTGGCATGCGCGGCGCTGCGCCTGGCGTACCTCGCCCGGGACTGCCCGCTCGACCTTGCCCCGGACGAGGCCCATTACTGGGACTGGTCCCGTCACCTCGACTGGAGCTACTACAGCAAGGGACCGCTCGTCGCCTGGCTGATCCGCCTCAGTTGCTCCCTGTTCGGGCCCTGGTCCGTCGCCCTGACGGGCAACGAGATGCTTGCCGTGCGGTTGCCGGCGGTCCTGTGCGGCAGCCTTCTGCTGCTGAGCCTGTACGTCCTGACCGTGCAGGTGTTCGGCAGCGATCGGCTCGCTCTCGGCGTACTGGCGCTGGGCCTAACCTTCCCGGTGATTGCCGCCGGCTCATCGCTGATGACGATCGACTCGCCGTACACCTGCTGCTGGGGCTGGGCGCTGGTGCTGGGGCACCAGGCGATCTTCCGCGGCTCGGCGTGGGCGTGGCCCGCCACGGGGCTCGTCGTCGCCCTCGGCATCCTCGCCAAGTACAATATGCTCCTCTGGGTGCCCTCGGTCGGCGTCTTCTTACTGACCAGTCGCGTGTACCGCCCACTCCTGTTCCGGCGCGGGTTCTGGGTGATGTCACTGACAGCCGCCCTCGGATGTGTGCCGATACTGATCTGGAATCTCCAGAATGACGGCGTAACGTTTCGCCACACGCTGGCGCACGCCAACGGGATGCGGCAGGAACCGTCAATCCACTGGATGGGGCCGCTTGTCTACGTGGGTGGCCAGTGTGCCCTGCTGCTGGTCTTCTGGTTCGTCGCCTGGACGGCGGCAATGGTCGCGCACCGGCCCTGGGTCGAGGCCGATGCGGGCAAGCGCTACTTGTGGTGGATGTCGCTGCCGATGTTCGCGGTCTTCTTCGTCTTCAGCTTCAAGACGGGAGGAGGCGGACTGAACTGGCCGGTGACGGCATACATTTCGGGGCTGGTGCTTGCCGCGGGCTGGCTGGCGGCCCAGTTGCAATCGCCTTGCCGGTGGTATCGCCGTCTGCTGGCGTCGGCCCTGGGAACGACGGTCGTCGTGGGGTTGGCGCTGACGGTCTTCGTGTATCGCAGCGACTGGCTGCGGCCGATCCTCGAGCCGCTGTCGGGCCCTGCCACTGCCGGGCGGCCCTATCCGCTCCGACGCTTCGATCCGACCTGCCGCCTGAAGGGCTGGCGCACGCTGGCCGCCGAGGTCGACCGCCTTCGCGCCGAGGTGCGTCAGGAAGAGGGCGAGGAACCGGTGATCGTCACGACCGGCTGGGCCCTGCCGGGTGAGTTGGGTTTCTACTGCGCCGGCCATCCGACCGTCTATTCGATCGGGCTGGTGCAGCACGACCGGCACAGTCAGTACGACCTGTGGCGGCCCAACCCAGTACACGACCAGGAGGTCTTCCGAGGCCGGACGTTCGTCATCGTCGGCGCCCCGGCGCCTGAGGTGCTAAAGGGATTCGGCCAGGCGGGCCGGCCGCAGCAGGTGGAGTACGTCGAGGACGGCCGGCCCCTGGCCGGATGGACCGTGACGGTATGTCGCGACTTCAAAGGCTTCCCCGTCCCGCCCCAGAACAAGGCCTTCTAGTGGTCTGTCACTCTTTAACTTTCGGGTAAAGGTGCTTCAGTTTGATCCGCGCGTCTGCGGTGGTGAACTGCCACTCGACGCCAATTTGTTTGCGATTGCGGCGGTCCTTCCAAGCCGAGGCCTCCGCCGCAACTTCGCTCTGGGTGGCGATGCGGCGGTCCAGGCCTTGGCGCGTCAGCACGCTCAGTTCCGACTCGGCCACGTTGAGCCTACTGCCATG
>JACOUH010000052.1 GCA_016177925.1 Planctomycetota bacterium
AGAAGGCCGCGAAAGCATGCCACCCCCGACACTTCACTTTCCCTCTTGCGGGGAGCTATTTAACTCCTCCCTTGTACAGCACCCCACGTCGGGCGACAATGCACAGAAGACTCCAAGTGTCCTTCCGCAAGTGGGCCCGCTGACATGGCACGCGACCTGATCCTCGGCACCGCCGGCCACATCGACCACGGCAAGACCTCGCTCGTCAAGGCCCTCACCGGCATCGATTGCGATCGCCTGCCCGAGGAAAAGGCCCGCGGTATCACCATTGACATTGGCTTTGCCATCCTCGATCTCGGCGACTACCGCCTCGGCATCGTCGACGTGCCCGGCCACGAGCGCTTCGTCAAGAACATGCTCGCCGGCGCCACCGGCATTGATCTTGCCCTGCTCGTCGTCGCCGCTGACGACTCGGTCATGCCCCAGACGCGCGAGCACCTCGAGATCCTCCGCCTGCTCGGCCTGGGCCACGGCGTCATCGCCCTCACCAAGGTCGACCTCGTCGATGAGACAACGCGCGAGGTGGTCGAGATGGAGGTGCGTGAACTGGTCCAGGACACTTTCCTGGCCGACGCCCCGCTGGTGCGGACCTCCGCCCACACCGGCGAGGGCCTTGACCCCCTCAAGGCCGCCATCGCCGAGGCTGCAAAAAAAGTTGAGGGACGCTCCGGCAAGCAGTGGTTCCGCCTCGCCATTGACCGTTCGTTCATCGTCCAGGGGCACGGCACCATCGTCACCGGCTCGGTCACGTCAGGCAGCCTGAAGGTCGGCGACGAGGTCGAGTGGCAGCCGCGTGGGGAGCGCGTTCGCGTCCGCTCCTTGCAGAACCACGACCAGCCCGTCGAGGAGGTGCATCGCGGACAGCGGGCGGCCATCAACCTTGCCGGCATCCGCCACGAGGACGTCGTCCGTGGCCAGGAGATTGCCACGCCCGGCTACCTGATGCCGTCGCGCACCGTCACCGTCCGCCTGCACTGCCTGCGCGACGCCCGCCGGCCGATCAAGCACCGCCTGCCGGTCCGTTTCCACGTCGGCACCGCCGAGGTCATGGGAACCGTGTCGCTGCTCGACTGCGACAGCATCGAGCCCAGTGCGTGGGGCCTTGCCCAGCTCTTCCTCGAGGAGGCGGCGACGACCGTCTGGGGCCAGCCCTTTGTTATCCGCACCTCGTCGGCGACGCAGACGCTTGGCGGCGGGCAGGTACTCCAGCCGCTGGCGCGCAAGGTTCGTCGCCGTCACCTCGACCTGCTCGAGCGCATCGAGCGACTGTGGACCGGCAGCGCCGAGGAGCGAGCCCTGACAGTGGCCTGGTTCGGCGGCTTCAGTGGCTTTACGCCCGCCGACCTGGTGCGCGGGGGCAACGTCGGCCACGACGAGGTTGAGGGCCTCATCGCCACCCTGAAGGAACGTGGCGCCCTCGTCGAGGTCGCCGCCGGCAACCGCCGCCTCCTCCTGCACGCCGACATGGTCAAGGAACTGGAGGACCGAGTCTTGCAGGCACTCGGCCGGCTGCACGAGCAGTTCCCGCTCATGACCGCCCACGATCGGCAGAAGGTGCAATCGCAGCTCGATTATGTCGGTGATGACGGGCTCGTCCACGCCACCGTCGACCGGCTGATCCGGGCGGGAAAAGTGGCCGGCGACCTGCGCCGCATCGCCCGTGCTGACTTCAAGCCGAAGCTCTCGGGCAGTCTGCGCAAGCTGAAGGACAAGGTGGTTGCCGCGTATCGGGAGGGGCGTTTCCAGCCGCCGGAGCCGTCGAGCTTCGCCGGCGCGGCCGGCGGCAACGCGGCGAGCCTGAGCGACCTGTTCGAGGTCTGTGTCGCCGACGGCGACTTGGTGCGCATCACCGACGACATCTACCTGCACAGCGACACTGAGGCAGAAATGCGTCGCCTGATCCATGAGCGGCTCAGCGCCGGCCCCGGCCTGACAGTGGCGGAGATCCGCGACCTGCTCGGGACAACACGCAAGTATGCGGTGCCGCTGTGCGAGTACCTCGACCGTGCGGGCGTCACGCGCCGCGACGGCGACCTGCGCGTTCCCGCGACGTAGGTCTTCCGCTTGCGGCCTTAGCCCGACGCGCTAGCGAGGGATGCAGCGAACCTCGCTGGCGCGTCGGGCTAATAGTGCCACCCAACCACCTAACTGACAGGGCCCGTTCTTCTGATGAGCGACAACCCTTTCCGCAAGCTGCCGTCGGTCACACAGGTGCTGCACGCAGCGCCCGTGGTGGAACTCGGCACCGAGTATGCTCACGAGCAGGTCGTCTCCGCGATCCGCGACGAGCTGGCCTCCCTGCGAAAGAGGTTGGCGGCGGGCGACTCGCCCGACGGCGCGGTGAGCGCCGACTCCGTGGCGGTTGCAGCGGTGTTGCGGCTGCGGCAGGCGGTGCGGCCGAAGCTGCGCCGGGTGATCAACGCCACCGGCATCGTCCTGCATACGAACCTGGGCCGTGCGCCGATGGCGGAGGAGGCGGCCCGGGCCGCGTACGAGGCGGCCCACGGCTACCTCAACCTCGAGCTGGACCTGGAGACGGGCAAGCGCTCGTCGCGCCAGGTCGCCATCCGCGAGTGGGTCTGCCGGCTGACGGGGGCCGAGTCGGCGACGGCCGTCAACAACAACGCCGCCGCAACAGTGATCGTGCTGCGAGCACTGTGCCAGGGCAAGGAGGTAATCGTCTCGCGCGGGCAGCTCATCGAGATCGGCGGCAGCTTCCGCATTCCGGAGATCATGGCCGTCTCGGGGGCGACCCTGCACGAGGTCGGTACGACGAACATCACGCGGTTGTCCGACTACGCCCGGGCGATCAGCCCGAACACCGGCGCCCTGATGCAAGTCCACACCAGCAATTATCGCGTCTCGGGCTTTACGAAGTCGGTCGCCCTAGCGGATCTGGTCGAACTGGGCAAGAAGCACAAGTTGCCGGTGATCGACGACGTCGGCAGCGGCGCCCTGCTCGACTTCGCCCGCTTCGGGTTCTCGGGCGAGCCGGTGGTGCCGCGGAGCGTGGCAGCGGGCGTCGATGTCGTCCTGTTCTCCGGCGACAAGTTGCTCGGCGGGCCACAGGCAGGGATCATCGCTGGCCGCATGGAGCTGATACAGAAGATCGAAAAAGATCCTCTCATGCGGACGTACCGTCTCGACAAGATGACGCTGGCGGCGCTGGAGGCGACGCTGCGGTTGTACCTCAACGAGGAGCGTGCCCTCCGCGAGGTGCCGGCGCTGCGGATGCTATCGACAGCAGCGGATCAGCTGCGACCGCGGGCCGAGGCGCTGGCGGAGCGGCTGCGCCAGGTGCCGGGTGTGTCGGTGCGCGTCGCCGATGATGTCGCCTATGTCGGCGGGGGCTCACTGCCGGACCAGGCGATGCCGACCGTGGTGCTCGAGGTCGAGGCGACCGGGCTGAGCGACGACGAGTTCGCTCGCCGGCTGCGGTCGCAGACGCCGGCGCTGATGGGCCGGCTGCGCGACGGGAAACTTGTGCTCGACCTGCGCACCGTCTTCCCCGAGCAGGAGCCCCAACTGGTCGATGCTATCCGTCAGGCGACGACCTGATCGACCCGAACGCGTGAGCGGTCAGGGGGGACTGCTGCCCTGGGGGGGGCCAGACATGCCGATCCGGGTCTGCGTTGCCGGCGTGAGCGGTTGGACCGGGAGCGAAGTCGCCAGGGCAATCCTTGCCTCCAGCGAGTTCGAGTTGACCGGCGCCATTGCCCGCCGAACTGCCGGACGTGATGTCGGGGAACTCCTGGGACTGCCTGTGCAGGGGGCCCTCGTGGCTGGCAGCCTGGAGGAAGCCCTGGCCCGTCCCGCCGATGTGCTGGTGGACTACACCTCTCCCGATTCGGTCAAGCAGAGAACCCTGGAGGCGCTTGGCCGTGGCATCCGGGTGGTGATCGGGACTTCCGGGCTGACGGCGGCGGACTACCAGGAGATCGAACGCACGGCGACCGAGGGCCGCCTCGGCGTGATCGCCGCCGGCAACTTCCCCCTCACGGCGGCATTGGCGAAGCACTTCGCCCTGATGGCGGCGAAGCACCTGCCGTCCTGGGAGGTCATCGACTACGCCCATGCCGACAAGGTGGATGCCCCCAGCGGGTCGGCCCGCGAACTGGCGGAAGCCCTGGGCGAAGTGGCCTCCAACCAACGGGCCGTGCCGGTCGAGCGGACTCGCGGCGACCGCCAGGCGAGGGGGGCAACCATCGCCGGCACCCAGGTCCATTCGGTCCGCCTCCCTGGCATCGTGCTGGCGTTCGAGACGATCTTCGGCTTGCCGAACGAGCGACTGACGATCCGGCATGATGCCGGGAAGGGTGCGGGGCCCTACGTCAACGGGACACTGCTGGCCGTGCGGCGGGTGATGCAGGTCACAGGACTTGTGCGAGGTCTGGACCGCCTCCTCTTCGAGCTGTAAACCAGCCTCAATCCTTCCCATCGCTGGCCTGGCTGCGAGACAAAGTCATTCCTTGACTCCCGCCTCCGCAATCTTCAGCCCCTCCTGCGACGCGCAGCGTTCGAGCTGTGTCGTCAAGGAGCGACTTCAGCCCTGCTTCGCCGCCGTCTGCGTCAGGTGGCCATCGCGAGAGAGATCATTTCAAGGCGTCCCGTGTCGCCGGCCAATACGGCTGTACCTTGACGAAGTTGAACATCAGTTCCTGGCCGAGGGGACCGCCGGGCTCCTTGTCGCCGGACCAGTCGGAGACCCTGAGCGTGGCCGTCTTCCCTTTGGCCCGGAAGACGCGGACATGCCAGTTCAGGTAGGCGTTCTTTCGCGGCCCCTCGCCAACGTGCGAGAAACATTTCTCCGGGACAAGCTCGGCATTCTCAAAGTCGATGCGGACAGCGTGCTTCCCCTGAATCGAGAGGTCCTTGTGATCGGCGCTGAACATCCGAAAGGAGTACAACCGCCCCGGCTCGAGATTCCTGATCTCTTGGGAAAAGACGTTGGGGGCCTTGGACGAGCGGCGCGTGATGAGCACCGTGTCTCCCTGCCGCCCTGTGTAGCGCCCCTGGGTCGAACCGAATTGATGATGGAAGGCGAATTCGATTGAACCTTCTTCCGCAGGCTTGACTTGCCATCGGCGGCCTTGCTCCTCGAAGTCGCCATTGTGAATGTGCGTCAGCCGATACGGGTCCTTGCCGAATGGTTCGGTGCGGCCCTCGATGGCGTAATGGCGATAAAGTCGTGCGACCCAGCGCACGGTCTCCTCGTCGGCATAGCTGGAACGATAAATGCCGAGCCCGCGCACGCCGGCAAACACCGGATCGGTGGCGACAGTCTGAATCTGCATCTCGAGGAACGTCCGGGTATCGTAGCTCGGCTGGGTCATGGTGAGCCACGGCGGACCGGCCGTCTCGTAGGCATACGGGACGACGATCAGGTTCTGCACGATCCCGGGAAAGACCTTTTCCGCCGCCAGTGTCTCCCCCCCAAGCTTGTGCTGGATGTGACGCCAGGCGGCAAGCTCGGTGCGCTGCGAGTCGAGGTAACATTCCCACTGCACCGCGCTGTCGAATTTCTGAAGCGTCCGGACGAACTCGCGTCCTGGCTCTCCCCTGTTGTATGTCACCAGGTCGTAGAGAGCATAGGTCCAGGCATGCAAGGCCCGCCCCTGGAATCGAGGCTGGGAAAGCAATCGCTCCAGTGCCTGGCTCCAGACCCGATGTCCTTCGTTCGATTCCGCAAACTCATCGACCACGTAGCCGCCGTACCGTGGGTGACGGAACCCCAGACCCAGCCCGAGCTTGTCAGAAGCGGCATCAAGCTTCGACTGGCCCTCCTTCGGCGTAATCTGCGTATGCGTGGTAGCCAGCAGCCGCCGCCCCTTGGCGTGCAGTTCCCGGGCGAAGGGTTTTTCAATGTCGGTATCCATCACGAGGAAGGTATTCATGTGTGGAAAGACATGGCGTTCCTCAAATGTCCCCGCGTAGGGGCTGAACGAGGCAATATGCGGGTACGTGTTGGCATAATCGTGGACGGTCTGTGCCACCGCGCGGACGATCAGGTCCTTGGCGACCGGCGTGGTGATCGTGTAGCTCCCCTTGGGCAGGTAGCGCATCGTCTCGTAGGCGTCGCCGTAGTCCTGGGAGAAGACCAGCAGGGCCCCGTCCGCGGCGCCCTTGGCGGTAAGCTTCACCGCCTTGGAACCTCGGTTGGAGATGAAGACGAAACCCGCACGCGGATTGACGAACTGGCGCGCGCTCCCTGAATCGTCGGGACCGGCAACCCGCAGGAGTTCCGTGACCAGGTTGTTCAGCCTCCGGGCGCCCGGCGGTCCCGAGGGGAACTGGACCGACCCGGCCCAGGCAAGAGGCTCTTCGCCGGCGACGCCCAGCGGCTTTCCCGCCCCATCCTTCGCGGTGGTGCGGAGGACGTAATCGCCGCGTGCCAAGGCGGGGGCGTCGATGTCCACGACGGCTCTGCCCAGGCGGTCGAACGAATGCACCGTGGCACTGTGCAGGGCTTTGCCGTCACCTTTTGCCTTGAGGAGGCCCACGGTCACGGTAACGTTCTGCAACGGCTTCCCGAGACGGGCCGCGTCGACTTCGACCTTGATCCGGCCAAGACCGGGTTGAGGGATCGACATCGACAGCGGGCTGTTCGTGATGTTGGAGGTGCGAAGGTCCTCGTGGATCTCTGCTTGCGCCAGCGCGCGGTTGTAGAGCATCACCGACGCGATCTTCCCCTTGAAGCGCCGTTCGTAGTCGGCCGGCTCTTCTTCCGTGCGACGTCGGGGGCCTGCCAGCAGGAAGTTCCCGCGCGCGACCGGTTCTTTGGACATGAAAACAGAAACCAGCGTGCCGTCCACGTACAAGCGGGCGGAGTTCCCGTCCCACGTCTGGGCCACGTGAACCCATTTCCGAAACGGCAGAAACCCAGAGGAGCCAGCGGCACGGATGTCGTGAACGTGTTGATCGATCTGGCAGCTCCCGTCGCCCACGATGGGAACGCCAAGCCAGACGGAATAGATCGGTTCGGCATAGATCCATGCTGCCAGGGTCTGGGGCCCGACGACTCTCACGTCGCCGCAGTCCACCCAATCGTCCACACCATCGAACTCGAGCGCCCAGCGCCCGCCGTTGCGAACCCAGGTCGCGCCGCGGATTACTCCAGCGGCGTTGTTGCCGCTGCGGTCATGCAGGACCTTGCCGGCCCCCTCATCGAAAGCGAAATGCGCGACCGGTTTCTGCTGCGCTGGATCGGGTTCGATCCACTTCCGACTTTTCGGATCAAGGACCTTGCCCGCCTCCACACGGAAGTTGTCGATGCCAACGGCCTGGTCTCCTGTTCCCTTGCCGGCGACCAGGGACACATCCACCTGCGACCAGATCGGGCTGGCAATGACCGCCGACCAGTGGTCCCTTTTGCCGCTGAAGGGTTGCCATCCATTGCGGATGGCCTGCTCCTCCGTCCAGTCCGCTTTCCAGGGAAGGGAATAACGAACCCAACCGTCGGCGCGGGATTGATCATGGCCGAGGATCTTTTTCGAGGGGATCGTGTACCGGAAGGCCTCGCCTCCCGTGGACAGGAATAAGCTGACGGCTGAGATGCTGCCATCGTCCAGCGCCTTGAGGTCGAAGGAGATGGTACCCGGGCCGGTGCCGAAGAGTTTGCCCAGGTTGTTCCTCAAATACGGCTTGGGGATGAACGAGGTAGTCTTGACGGTCTTGAGAAAACCGCCCGGATTGCCCCCTTCGGCAACCTGGACGAGCGTGCCGGAATGGCTCTCAAACCCCTCCAGGTCCCCCGCCTTCGACCACGTGGTCGTATGCCCGACGTCCTGTTTCTGCGCGGCAACCTTCTCCTTCGGCGGCGAGTAGTCGACGGCTTGCATGGGGGAGACCTGCACGGCTACTGCCGCCAGGAACGCCAAGCTCCCGATCCTCTTGCGTTGTGGGTGCATCTCGTTCTCCTTCGGGATCAGTCCGTCTTCTGGTGGGCGGGGCCTGTGACTGCTTCGATTGTACGAGTTGGCGTGCAACTGTCGGCAGAGAGCGCTTGCGAGGGCGTTGCGATACGCAACGCGGGGAGCGTTGACACAAGCCCGAAGCGCCAGCGAGGGGCGACGTTGCCCCGCGCTGGCGCTTCGGGTTTGTATGGTGTCCCCGCGCTGGCGCGTCGGGCTTGTTTGATGTCCCCCGCGCTGGCGCTTCGGGGTTGTGTCAGGCCGTCCCGCGTCGCGTATCCCTCCCCTTTGACATGGCTCGCGTCCGCCCGTACAGTCAGGTTCAACCCGCCGCACCGTAGCGGCAGGCGCGGCCAGACGGAGACCGATGATGCTCACGGACGCAACCCGGCGACACGACTTTCCTTCGCTTGATGGCATGGTCTATCTGAACTCCGCCGCCGAGGGAATTCCTCCCTTGTCGGTCCGTGATGCCCTCTTGCAATACTTCGCCGACAAGCAACTCGGCATGGACGGCCGCGAACGTCATGCTGTCCAGTGGCAGGCCGCCAAGGAGGTCGTGGCCGGGTTCTTCGGGCTGACAGCGGACGAAGTCAGTATCTGCTCTTGTTCCTCCGAGGCGTACAACCTCGCCGCCAAGGCGCTGCGTCTGCGGGACGGCGACGAGGTCATCATCAATGAACTCGATTTTCCCGCGGGAGTGACACCGTGGCTCCAGGAAGACAATCCGGCCGCCGTCAAGCTCTGGCGGCACCGCGACGGGGCACTCTTCCCTGAAGACCTGATCCCCTTGCTCGGCCCGAAGACGCGACTGGTGACAACGTCCCTGGTCAGTTTCTTCAATGGGTTGCTGATCCCGCTGCCCCAGGTCGTCGAGGTCGTCCGCCGGCATTCGTCCGCGCTCCTGGCCGTCGATGTCACGCAGGCCCTGGGTCGGATTCCGCTGGCGCTGGACGGGATCGATCTGATCGTCAGCAGCACGCACAAGTGGATTCTCTCCAGTCACGGGGGCGGACTGGTCGGCGTTCCCAGCCGCCGTGCCAGCACCTGGACCGTTCCTGCCGGCGGTTGGTTCAACCTGCAGGACCCGTTCGGGCCCCACCGCTTCGAGAAGGCCATCAGCAAGCCGGGTGCGGCCAGCTTCACTGTCGGCATGCCGAACTACCCGGCGGTCTATGCCATCCGCGCCGGCCTGGATTACATCCGCTCGGTCGGCATCGACGCCATCGCCGCAACCACCCGTCCGCTGGTCCTGCACTGCCTGGACGAACTAGCGCGACTGCCGGTCGAACTCCTTACGCCCCGCAACCCGGACACTCTTGCCGGTATCCTCGCCTTCCGCCACCCCCAGGCCGAGCGTCTGCACCGGCATCTTCGCTCCAGGAACATCCACCTGATGAGCCATGCCGGACGCCTCCGTGTTGCCATCCACGGCTACAATACGCTGGCCGACATCGAAACCTTCCTGCGGGAATTGCGAACGGCCCTGCACGGTTAGAGCGCTTTGCAGTGGTCCGTAGCACAGGCGTCCCGCCTGTGTCGAACGGCGAAAGCACACAGGCGGGACGCCTGTGCTACGAGCAAACCCAAACCGCTCTCGCCCTGGCCACCGACCCTCTTCCTGGAGCCACATGAGCATCTACGACGACTGGGGCCTGGAGCCGATCATCAACGCCTCGGGCGCCGTCACGCGCCTCGGCGGCGCCCCCATGCCGGAGGCGGTCCTGGAGGCCTTCTGTGCGGCGGCCCGCGAGTCGGTGCCGCTGGACGAGTTGCAGGCCGTGGCGTCGCGGGCCCTTGCGGAGGCGACCGGCGCGGAGGCCGGGCTGGTCACCAGTGGGGCCGCCGCCGCCCTGACGCTGGGCACCGCGGCCATTCTCACCGGCTACGACCTTGGCCGCATGGAGCGGCTGCCCTGCTGCGATGGCTTCCCCCACGAGCTGGTCGTGGCCCGCGAGCAGCGCAACGGCTACGACCATGCCGTGCGAGCGGCCGGGGCCCGGCTGGTGGAGGTCGGTTTCAACGAGATCGTGGCCGGCGCGGGCGTCCGCCGAACGGAGGCGTGGGAGTACGAGGCGGCCATCGGTCCGCAGACGGCGGGGATCTTCTATGTCTACGATCCGGGCTCGCGGCCGCCGCTGGCCGAGCTGGTGGCGCGGGCTCACGCCCGCGGGCTGCCGGTGCTGGTGGACGCCGCCGGCGAGCTGCCCCCCCGCTCGAACCTGCGCGCCCTCGTGGCGACTGGCGCCGACCTGGTCGCCTTCAGCGGCGGCAAGGCCATTCGCGGCCCGCAGGCGACCGGCATCCTGTGCGGTCGCCGCGACCTGGTCGGCGCCGCCGCCGTGCAGATGCTCGACCTGGACGACCACTACGAGCTGTGGGAGCCGCCGCCCGAGCTGATCGACAAACACCGGCTGGGCGGCATCCCTCGTCACGGCATCGGCCGCGCCCTCAAGGTGTCCAAGGAGCAGATCGTCGCCCTGCTGACGGCCCTGCGGCTGTTCGTCAGCGGCGCCTACGACGACGCGCTGCCCGCCCAGCGCCGCCGGCTGGAGCAGATTGCTGCCGCCCTCGAGGGCCTGCCGGTCCGCTGGCGCGTGATTACCCTCGCTGACGGGCAGAGCTTGCCGCTCCTGGAGGTCGCCCTGGACGAGCACCTGAACGACGAGCGGACCGCTGTCCTGGGCCGGCGCCTGCGGGAGGAGCTGACCCCGAGGTGACAACGGTCGTTGAGAACGAGGGACACGGCAAGGAAACTGCGTCGGGATTCGTCTGCGTCCGGGGATACTCTTATCGAGGACCACTCGCGGATTGTCTGTCCCCTGTGAACGGATACCGTTCGCCTTCATGGAATGAGCAACTTGTGCAGATGCAGGTGAAAGGGACCGAGCTTGCCGCCGTAGTTGCCGGCGGAGATGCGCAAGACGCCGGGACGGCAGGCGGCCCGTACGCCGACGCGGGTCGCCTCCTCGACGCTCGGCAGGTCGATGCCGTCGATGACGATCTCGTAAACCGCGTTGGCACCCTCGGGCAGGGCGCTCGAAACCACCCCGCGCAGCGTGGGACAGTAGGCATCGTTGGTGCTGGCGCGGAGCTTCTTGTAGCGACTGCCCACTTTGCTGCCGCTGCGCACGATGCCGCCGGGAAAGGGCAGGATCACACCCGGCACCTGACGAATCGCGGCGACGGCGGACTCGGCGGCGGCGAGCGCGGACGCCTGACGGTCGCCGACGATCAGAAAGTTGCCGCCGGCCACGCCCTTGATCGTTCCGAAGAGATCCTCGCAGACGAACTCGCCGTCCATCACCGGCACCCGCCAGAAACGCCGGCCCTCCAGCTTCTTGCTGAACTGGAACGTGTCGCCGAAAAAGCGCAGGTTGCCGCCGATGCGAAGACTGCGTTCCTTGACCACCGGCAGACCGTTGAAACAGGCCGTCGTCGGACAGGTCAGGACGCACTGACCGACGCGATTGAGGACCGCTTTCTGCAGGGCGTCGCGGCTGAAGGCGAACAGAAGCAGACTGACGCCCGGCCGGCTGTCGGGCGTCTCGTCGGGCGGCAGCTCGCGCTCGATGCCCGCCTCCGCGTCGCAGCCGATGACCGAGGCGGCGTAGCCGGTCGTCGTCTGCCCGGCGATGCGAGCCCACTCCGCGGTCTCAGCGGTGACGATCAGCCGGGCCGCCGTCATGGGAAAGGCCTCGGCGAACGTGTCTTCCAGAGGAACGTTGTTGATCGCGAGCACGGACCGCCCCCGTACGTCCGGCGAGCCGAGCCGGACCGGTGTCGCTCGGCTCGCGGCCCCTACCGCCGGAACCAGCGTTTCGTTGCTGGCGTCACCTTACGTCCGCCCCGCCGCCATGACAACCGGCAACCTACGGGTCTACGGGGCAAGCGCTTGCGCTTGTGCTTGACTGTGTGGGAAGAATCGGCTAGGTTGCCTCTGCATTCTTAGGCCGTGAGAAACGGTACGGAGATAGTGTCCACCCAGTGAGGGTTGATTCGGAAAGGAAGGTCAGAAAAGAGCATGCCTTTGCGGATGCGTGTGCATGACCGAGAACCAATCGGACTGGCCCTGCGCCGGTTCAAGAAGCTGCTCGAACGCAGCGGAATCCAGAAAGAACTTCGCAAGCGGAAATACTACGAGAAGCCGTGCGAGGCGAGGCGCCGGGCGGAGTTGCGCAAGCAAAGCGCCATCCGGAAGGCCAAGTTGGGCCCCACGCGCAAGCCCTGAGCGCGACGGTCTGGGTTGGGTGGCCGTAGCGACGGGCGGCTCGCCTGTCGGGCTGACACGAGGGGGACAGCCGAGCCGGCCGTCCCTACGAGAGCCCTCGGGACGAACGAGGGCAGGAATCGAAGAGAGGAGTCCGTTCAATCGATACTGCGTCGACATTCTCCACGAGGCCCGGTCCTCATCCTTTCGGGCATCCGCCCGCAACCCAGCAGCACCTGCCTTTCTGGGTTCGCTCGGTCCCGTTCATTCTCCTGCACCTGGCTTGCCTGGGGGCCCTGGTCACCGGCGCGCCTCCCCTGGCCCTGGCGCTGTGCGGCGTGACCTACTTCATCCGGATGTTCGGCATCACGGGCGCCTACCACCGCTACTTCGCTCATCGGTCGTACAAGACAAGCCGTCCGTTCCAGTTCCTGCTGGCCTGCCTGGGCTGCAGTGCCCTGCAGAAGGGACCGCTCTGGTGGGCGGCCCACCACCGCCAGCACCACCGCTTCTCCGACACCGACGAGGACCCGCACTCGCCGCACGCCACCAGTTTCTGGTGGTCGCACGTCGGCTGGATTCTCGCGCCCGACCACGAGGAGACGCCCAAGCACGTCGTCCGCGACTGGATGCGCTACCCGGAGCTGCGCTGGCTGGACCGCCTGCACTGGCTGCCGGGCCTGATCCTGGCAGGGCTCTGCTTCCTGTTCGGCGTCTGGACCGGGGCCGGCGGATGGACCTGCCTCGTCTGGGGCTTCGTGGTCAGCACCGTGCTGCTCTACCACGCCGTCTTTGCGGTCAACTCACTGTGCCACCTGTTCGGCAGTCGTCGCTACGATACGCGTGATGACTCCCGCAATAACCTGCTGGTGGCGATCCTGACGCTGGGCGAGGGCTGGCACAACAACCACCACCACTACCAGAGTGCCGCCAACCAGGGATTCTTCTGGTGGGAAATCGACATCTGCTATTACATCCTGCGCCTATTCGGCCTGCTCGGCCTGGTGTGGGACATCCGCCGGCCGGGCGCGAAGGTACTGCGGCACCGCGGCCTCAAGGCTCAGCCTCTGCCGGCCGGCGCCAGCACGACCGCCGAGGCGGACGAACTGGTCGAATCGGAAGTTGGCTGAGCCCCGCTGCCGGGGCCTGAACGATTTGCTTGAGAGTCTGTTCCCTAAGGGGAGGGCGAGGCTCCTGCCGAGCCGCCAGCCGCGGGAAAAACCGGCTCGGCAGGAGCCTCGCCCTCCCGAAGTGCTGGCTTCTGGAACAGACTCTGAATGGGGATCGCCAGCGGGGGGCGACAGGCTTCCCTCGCTGGCGATCTGATTTTTCCGGGACCGCGCGGGCCCTCCACTGCTCTGCCTTTCCTCTCCTCCGCGTGCTCGCGCAGCCCCCTCTCTTGTGATCCCTTCTGGCTGGAACCGAGATCCGGAGGTTTCATGTCGCACACTGTCTACCGAAACGTGGCGGCCGTCGCCGCCGGCGTGGTCCTTCTGGGCGTTGGCGTTCTGCGGGCGGAGGGCCCGGCTGATCCGAAGCCCGCAACAAGCCCGGAAGAAGCGGTCTGGCTCTACCACGAGGCCGTGCGGGCGGGCGACCTGGAGGGGGGCCTCGCTTACGTCAGCCGGTCGGTGCGCGGCGCCTGGAGAGCCACGGTCACGATGGTGCGGGCAACGCAGGGGTTCGAGGCCGCCCTCGACCGGCAGTTCGACAAGGACCCGGAGCATCGTCGCATGTTCGACCCCGCCGAGGAGATGCGGGCAGTCAAGCGCATCGACATCCGCGGGCGGCAGGAATTGAAGACGGAAATTCGCCTCACCCTGTGGAAGGTGCGGCCGGGACCCGACGACAAGGACCGGATCACCGAGGAGGTGGTCAACGTCGTCCAGGAAGAGAGCGGCTGGGTGCTGCAACTGCACCTACCCTTCACGGCCGCGAAGACGACCAAAGCGGTCCGTCAAGGGCCTGACGGCCGGCCGGTCGAGGTGACGGTGCTGGAGCAGGCCATCAAGCCGACGCCGGCGCAGGAGGCCAAGGTGCGGGAGGTCCTGGCACGCGGGACGGCGATCATCCAGGGGATCACGGCGGAGGTCCTTGCCGGCAAGTATGCGTCGCGGCACGAGGCCATCAACGCCTTTCGGGCCCGGCTGGCGCCGCGGGCGG
Organism: Planctomycetota bacterium; assembly: GCA_016177925.1. Classification (GTDB taxonomy): domain Bacteria; phylum Planctomycetota; class Planctomycetia; order Gemmatales; family Gemmataceae; genus JACOUH01. Next base: position 14,284 of record JACOUH010000052.1, read on the forward strand.
AGGTCCGCACCGAATCCACCGCACCGCGCTAACTACCTCCCTGCAACAGGGAACGGGTCGTGTGCCACGCCCACGTCTGCGTGGGCGTGCCTGCCTTCACGCCCACGAGGACGTGGGCGTGGCACACGACGGACGAGCACTTTCCCTCTTGCGTGCGGCTATGTAGAAACCGTCCCTGGCCTATTTCTTCTCCTTTTCGACGGGCCGGCCGTGTCTCCAGCGGAAACTATCTTGAGGGGGTTCTTGCAAGGAGCCGTTGTGGGCCGCGAATTGCTGAAAGGATTCTTGCCGGTCGCGGCTGGCTGTTCACCGTCGCCCGCAACTTCCTGCGTCGCGCGGCCCGGGCCCGGCGTCGCCATCCGCCGGCCAGCGGCGATCCCGCGTTGCAGGAGCTGCTCGAGCAGCAGCCGGCCCCGCCTGAGGAAGTCGAGCGCTGGGAGCAGGAGTATCAGCAGCGCCTGTTCGAGTACGCGGCCCAGCGCGTGCGCGGCCGCTTCCGCCCCGCCACCTGGGAAGCATTCTGGCGCACCAGCGTCGAGAACCAGAATGCCCGCGACGTCGCCGCGGCACTGGGGATGTCCGTGGGCGCCGTCTACATCGCCCGGACGCGAGTGCTGGCGCGAATCCGCGAGCAGATCCAGCTCTTGGAAAGCGAATGAGCATCGGGAGGAGCACATGACGCCGCCGACGTCCTGCCTGGAGCTGGCCCAGCTGCAGCGCCTGCTCGAGGGGACGCTCTCTCCCCAGGAGGAGCGCTGCGTGGCGAGCCACCTCGATGAATGCGCCCGCTGCCGCGAGGCGCTGGATCGGGTGGCCGGTCTGCCACCCCCTCGAGCGTGGCAGGGGGCAGCGGCAGAGGCCCCGCTCGGCGAGGCCCTCGAGCGGGCCATGAGTGCGCTCAAGGCCGACACACGCATCCTCGCCCGACGCCCGGCGCCGGCCCCCGAAGAGGAAAACTTGCTCACGCTGCTCTGCCCGAACGAGCCGGGGCGCCTCGGCCGGTTCGGCCACTACCAGGTGACGGAGGTCCTCGGCCGCGGTGGCTTCGGCGTGGTGCTCAAGGCGTTCGACCCCGCCTTGCACCGCTTCGTGGCGATCAAGGTGCTGGCGCCGCAGCTGGCCACCAGCGCCGCCGCCCGCAAGCGCTTCGCCCGCGAGGGGCGGGCCGCCGCCGCGGTCAGTCACGAGCACGTCGTCGCGATCTACGGCGTCGACGAGGCCGACGGTCTGCCGTACCTCGTGATGGAGTACGTCGCCGGCATCTCCTTGCAGGAACGCATCGAGCGCACCGGCCTGCTCGAGCTGGCCGACGTGCTGCGGATCGGCAGGCAGGCGGCGGCGGGGCTGGCGGCAGCGCACGCGCAGGGGCTGGTGCATCGTGACGTCAAGCCGGCGAACATCCTGCTGGAAAGCGGCCTGGAGCGCGTCAAGCTGACCGACTTCGGCCTGGCCCGCGCCGCCGACGATGCGAGCCTGACGCAGAGTGGCGTGCTGGCCGGCACTCCCCAGTACATGGCCCCGGAGCAAGCGCGCGGAGAGCCGGTCGACCACCGTGCCGACCTGTTCAGCCTCGGCAGTGTCCTGTACGCGATGTGCGCCGGCCGTCCGCCGTTCCGCGCCAGCGCGACCCTGGCGGTGCTGCGCCGCGTCTGCGAGGATTTGCCGCGGCCCCTGACCGAGATCAACCCGGAAGTCCCGGTGTGGCTGGAGGACGTGATCGCGACCCTGCACGCCAAGGACCCGGCAGAGCGTTTTCAGTCGGCGGCCGAGGTGGCAGAGGTGCTGGAGCGTGGCCTGGCCCACCTGCGCCAGCCGCAGCGCGTGCCCCCTCCGTCTTCCCCACGGCGAAAGGCGCCGCGCCGCTGGCCGGGGTCTCTGGCCGTGATGCTACTGCTGGCGGGACTCGGGCTGCTAGGCCTCGCACGCTGGATCGGTACGCGGAAGCACGAGACGCCGGGGCGCAGGAACAAGACGGAGACGAGTTGGGAGACTCGGAGCCCGACCGCCGTGCCGGTCCGCCCACGCCGGGGGCTGAACTTCTTGCGCAGCGGGCCCGTGCTCACTGCGGCCTTCTCGCCGGGGAGCGAGGTGCTGGCCCTGGCCTGCGACGACGGCATGGTGCGGCTGTGGAACCTGTCGACGAACCGCTTGCGAGGCGCCCTGGGCGAGGAGGCACAGCCCGGCGCACGTCGTGTCTGGTCGGTCGCCTTCAGCCCGGATGGCAAGACGCTCGCCTCGGCCGCCGGCGACTGGCACCGGCACTGCGAGCCGGGCGAAGTGAAGCTCTGGGACGTCCCGACCGGGAAACTTTTGCCCAGCCCGCGCGGACATTCCGCCCTGGCGTTCACCGTCGCGTTTTCCCCCGATGGAAGAGTGCTTGCCTCCGGCGGCTGGGACAACGTCGTGCGCCTGTGGGACCCGGTCCAGGGAAAGGAGCTTGCCGTCCTGCGCGGCCACAAGGATGCCGTGCGCTCGGTCGCCTTCAGCCCCGACGGCCGGACCCTCGCCTCGGGCAGCTTCGACGGGACCGTCCGCCTGTGGGACGTGGCCCTGCGTGAGCCCCGGCTCGTCCTGCAAGCGAAGCCTTACGAGGTCAACTGTGTCGTCTTCTCACCCGACGGCCGAATGCTGGCGACGGCGGAGAACTTGCCTAGCAAGGACCGGGACTCGGCAGGTGGCCGCGACTGGGACACCGCCCAGGGACATGTGCGGCTGTGGGACAGGGACGGCACGGAACGCGCCGTCTTGCGCGGGCCGCGGGGCATGGTCCTGAGCGTCGCGTTTGCCCCGGACGGCCGCACCCTTGTCTCGGGCGGAGGACGCTGGGATCGCTTCGGCGAGGTCACGCTCTGGGACGTCTCCGGCAAGGAGCGTCTGACGTTGCACAGTCACGCCCGCTGGGTCGAGTCCGTCGCCTTCTCTCCGGATGGCCACACTCTCGTCAGCGCCGGCGGCACACCGAACGCCCCCGCGGAGGTGCAGCTCTGGGACGTCGGCCCGTCCGCCGCCGAGGTCCCGCCCCGCCCCGCTTCTCCACCCGTCGCGGGGAGCCGCCTTCGCCAGAACGCGGCTCCCCGCGACGGGCGAAACATTGCAGAAACGCGCAGCGAGGCGTTGTTGTCAGTACCCCCGGCACGAAAGTAGGTCAGGCTTTCCAGCCTGACGCAGCCTCAACGTCAGGCTGGAAAGCCTGACCTACGTGCGTTGCTTTCGTGCCGGAGTAATACCCCCGGCAGGACTCGAACCTGCGATGATTGCCTCCACGTCAGGGAGGTGCCGTCGCCGCTGGGCCACGGGGGTGGCAAGCAGGAGAGGCAGAGGTGAGAGTTGAACTCACGTCGAGCGGGTTAACAGTCCGCTGCCTGGCCGCTAGGCTACTCTGCCGCACGATTGTCACCGGACCTTCGGCAGTCAGGATGGTCGGATTTGAACCGACGCTCTCCGGCCCCCCGAGCCGGCGGATTGCCAGGCTTTCCCACATCCTGATTGGGGTCGCGCAAGTCGCCAGAGCCAGTTGACGGTCGCCAGTTCCGGCGGCTGGGTTCGAGCCAGCGGCCTTCCGCTTTTCGAGCGGACGCTCTTACCGCCTGAGCTACACCGGAATGTCAGAGACGCCGGCAGGAGTTGAACCTGCTTCTATCGGGTTGCAGCCGACCGCCTGGCCGTCCGGCCCCGGCGTCCTCAAGAGTCGGCCCTTTCAGCTGGGTCAGTCTGGATGGCTGGATTTGAACCAGCGTTCTCCGGCTCCCGAAGCCGGCGGATTGGACCAGGCTCTCCCACATCCAGATCGTGTCATCGCTCCGCCAACGAAAAAGGCCAGGGTCGTCGGACGCCTGGCCTGTGCATGACTTGCTCCAGGAATCCAGGCCTCACAAGCGCAACGGACGGACGGCGGGTGTCGAAGTCGGCTTCCCGGCCTTCGCCGCAGGCGTCCACGGGTAACAGAAGTTCGCGTGTGTGGCTGCCATCGTGTCCTCTGCCCCTTCTTACGCCGCCGACCGGGGTTCGTTTCAACCCCGCGGCGATTTTCTCGCCGGCATTGGGTAGACGGGCGCGGCGGGCGAGAGGTTCGTCCTGCCGCCGACATTTTTTCGCGCGGCCTCGTTCAGCGTCCCTTTCCCCGTAGCGGCCCCGCACCGATGCAGT
>JACOUH010000409.1 GCA_016177925.1 Planctomycetota bacterium
AGGTAGCTTGCCGAGGCGATGATCGAAATACTCGTCGATGGGGCCGGTGTAGAGCGCGGCCCGGCGCGGGACGATCAGGTGGCGCACTTCCTGGAAATCGCAGCCGAGCAGGACGCGGATCTTGCGATGATGGAGCATGCGCCGGAACATTGCAGTGAAGCCGAACTGCGGCATGACCTGGAATCGGTGATCGACATAGCGGGGATCGCGGTCGAGCCGGACGGGGATGCGGCCGCAGACGCCGGGGACCAGGTCGCGCGGGTGCAGACCCCACTGCTTGCGCGTGTAGTGCAGGTAAAAGGCCTCGTACAATTCGCGGCCGACGCGGCTGAGCACGAACTCCTCGGAGTTGCGCGGGTCGGCGATGGGAACACGGATCTCGTCGAGGAAGCGGCTGGCGGCCGCCGCATCGAGCTTACAGCCGAAGAAATGTTCGAGCGTGTCGAGGTTAATCGGAAATGGGTAGAGCGTGCCGCGAACGAGGCTGCGCACCTCGTAGCGGGCCGGAACCCACTCGGTGAAACGCGACAGGTACGCGAGGAGGTCGGCGTCGTTGGTGCGGAAAAAGTGCGGGCCGTAGTTGTGGACGAGGACGCCGTTGCGGTGGCACGAGTCGAAACAGTTGCCGGCGAGGTGGTCGCGGCGGTCGACGACCAGCACCTTCCAGCCGAGGACGCTGGCCGCGCGCTCCGCGACCGTGCATCCGGCCGGACCGGCCCCCGCAACCAAAAGATCGATGTCGTCCAGCATCGGCAGCCCGGGGCTTTGCCCAACAACAGGGGTTTCTGGACAAGTGTTTGGGAAGTCGATTCTGCCCAGAAACCGAAACCTGTCATAGAAGTTGATCACCTTGCTCGGCATCGTCGAACAACGAGAGTTGGACATCGGCGCAGCGTTTGCTATCCGCCGCTACTCTGTCCCAGAACTCGGCTGGAGCCGCATACCCTTTTCTGATCGCCAGTGCTTCTGTCATCTCGTTCCTCAGCGACTCCTTAGACCCAACGTGGTAGAAATGAGTGAAAGTCCGCATCTCATCGTCCTTCCACCACTCCGCGAGGTACTCGTTCTCACGGTACTTATTCCCTTTCCACATGGAAAGGGCGTATCCGCAGGGCAATGCGTGACAGACATGGGCCATTTCCACGGCATCCTGCATGTCCCATTGGTTGAAATAGTCCGTATGTCGTCCTATGTAGGGCGGATCGAGGTAAACAAAGTCACTCGCTTGGGCATCAGCTAAGCACTCCTTCCAATCGAGGCACTCTATCTGCCACTGGTTCTCTCTCAAGACATGCCGCAACCAGTGTATCTGATTGACGATCTTCGTGATATAAGCCTTCCGGAAGCGGTCGGTTTTCTTTCCGAAGGGCACGTTGTACCTTCCCTTGGAGTTGAAACGCATCACTCCGTTGAAGCACGAGCGGTTGAGAAAGAGCAAATCCAGCGGGTCCGCGCTTGCGTTGAATCGGTCGCGTACTTCATAGAAGTAATTGTCGCCCTGCTTTCGCAGAAGATCTCCCATCTCAGCGAGACGCTCCCGAACAATACCTTCGGTAATCTGACCGTCTTGTACTGCCCGGTAGAGGTTGATGATGTGCTTGTTCGTGTCAGAGCATTTCGCAAGTTTCGGGGCAAGATTGAAGCCGACGACCCCGCTTCCCAAGAAGGGCTCAATCCACCGACCCTGCCCGACCCACTGAATGTTGCCGGCGATAAACGGAACGAGTTTCGTCTTGATGCCCTGGCACTTCACCGCAGGGACATGAATCTTCCTAATGTTCTTTGGGAGGAAGGAGCCACTCATTGTCCAGTCCCTCGCTTGTATTCAAGGTACGTCTGAATGTTTTTGTACGGGGGCTTGGAATCAATTGCCTTCGCCATATCTTTCGTCAGGTAGTACATCCAGTAGTCGTTGAACACAGCCTCGCCATTCGGCTGCCTCGTAAATAGACCAGTGCCGTTCTTGAGTTCGTCAGTCGTAGTCGCTGACCCGATGTTCTTTGTATTGCCACTACCGGGTCGGTCGCTTGCGATCCTCCACTTCTCCTGGAAGAAGAAGTCAAAGTCGCGCACGACTGACATGATCTCTGGCAAATCATCAATGGTGTATCGCTTCTTCTCGTCGATGAGGCAATTGTCAATCCATTCCTTGAGTTGCTCTCGCTTCTCATTGTCCTTCTCTTCCCCCACTAATTTTGACAAATGCATCGAACGCCTCGTCGGATTGCTGCGAAATGTACAAACCTAACGCCTTTCGGACGTCTGTCGTGATCTCGTAACCAGATGTTTGTAGCTTCCCGATGGAATTGAAGAGATCCGCCCTTGAGTAGATGATGCCCAAGATGTAGTGCTTGCCGTACTCCGCATAAGGGAAGCTGATGTTCTTCCTTGACGTTCTATTGCGAAAGTAGCCTGTGAACGCGCCCAAGGTCATACCGTTCACCTTATGCCCGTGATGCGATATGTGCTCTTCAGGTCGAGAGCGATCTTGTCGCCGCCACCACGTGGAATGAAAGTGACATCCGGGTAGTGGTTCTGGTGAGTCGCCAGAACGATCTGGAAGTTGTTGGCAGTCGCAAAGTCAAGGATGACAGGGAAGATCATCAGTTCGACGATCTTTGAGACGACCTTGGTGTCGATGCTGATCGTATAAATGTTCTTGTAAACGTCAATGAAGCCCTTGACGGTCCAGTCGCCCTTGTCCGTAGAGACGAGGCTGAAGAAATCCTTGAACCGGGCTTCCAGTCCCGCCTTGAAATCCATGCGAGTATCCCTTTTCTTCTGAAGATCATCGGGCAATCCCGTCAGTCAGGAGATTCTAGCAAACCAAGCAGGACTCGCACACGGCCGCGAAGCCGTTCGTTTGCTGAACGTCGCTCAGCGGTTGAGCGAGTCACTGTCGCGCCCGCCGATCAAGCCGGCGTCAGTTCGAGCTGTACCAAGGGTGTCCGGTGAGATTCAGCGTCGTTCACTGAGAGGAGCACGTCGGGCACCGCGAGTTTGCCGGTCAGCAGGTCGCGCTCGAGGCGGTGGCTCGACATGCGTTCCACCTGCGCGGCCGTCTCCGGGCCGAAACGGCGGCGGAGCATGTCGAGATAGGGCGGGTTGGTGAAGTAGCGGACGAAGGCCTGGTCGCGGAATCGCAGCACTTCGCGGGCCGGCAAGTGACGCGTCGGCAGCGGCAGGCAGTCGCGCGCGTGCTGCGAAAAGCCGGTCCACCGCGCCGGCAGCGGGACGCTCTGGCGCACCGCTCGCTCGTACAGCGGCGAGCCGGGGTAGGCCATCGCTGAATAAAAATTCGCGAACTCGCAGTTGAGGTCCGTCGCCAGGTCGAGCGTCGCTTGCATCGTGTCTGCGTCGTCCTCGGGCAGGCCGAAGATGTAGTTGCCGATAACGTTGATGCCGGCCCGGCGCACCGCCTCGATTGCCCGGTGCAGTTCGTCCTCGCCGAAATCCTTGTCGACGTCGGCCCGCACCCGGCCCGAACCGGCCTCGATGCCGAGCGCCAGCCAGTTGAAGCCCGCCGCCTTTAGCCGATCCAGCATATCTTCCTTGACCGTGTCGACGCGCGCGTACGCCCAGATGTTCAGCCCGTAATCGCGCTCGATCAGACGGTCGCAGAGACCGAGGACGTGTCGGCGGTTCAGCACGAACATCTCGTCGGCGATCTTCAGATTGCGGACGCCGTGGCGCTCGACGAGGGAATCGATCTGTTCGATAACGCGATCGGGGCTCCAGAAGCGATAACTGTTGACAGTCTGCTTCAGTCCCGCGGCCCGCTCGCCACTGCGGAATGGTGCCTGGATGCAGCAGAACGAACAGTGGTACGGACAGCCGAGCGTCGTGTAGAGGGCGGCATAGGGCCGGCGGTCCAGGCCACCGAAGCAGTGCCAGTTGTGTGCGCGGTAGCGAGCCACGGGCAGCAGGTTCCAGGCGATACCCGGCATCTCGGCATCGAGGTCGCTGACCAGCGGCCGGTCCGGCGTGCGGCGGATGCCGTCGTCGGTGCGATACCACAGCCCCGAGACGTTCTCCAGCCGCGGGGACGGCGTCTTCAGCGCCGCGACGAGGTCGACAAGGGTGTGCAGCCCCTCGCCGGCCGCGACGAAGTCGGCGTCCTCCTCGCGCAGCGTCCGCTCGGGCAGGGCGGCGACATGCCCGCCGACGAACAACACTCTCTGCTCCCGCGTCCGCTGTTTGATCGCCGAGCAGACAGCCCCCGCGGCGGTCATAATCTGAGTTGAGGCGGAGGGTTGATGTCCGTAGACGACGACAGCAGCCAGGACGGGCCGCAGGTACTCGACGCGATCGGCGACGGCATCGGGACCGAGTTCTTCCGCCTCGGCGTCGATGATCTCGACGGACAATCCCTTGAGCCGGCAGAAGGTCGCCATCAGTCCCGCCCACACGGGGTTCTCGACGGCGGCCAGCTCCGACCCGAGCGACTGGTATACCTGGCGCCGGCTCGAGGGGTTGATCAGCAGCAGGTCGAGGTTCGTTGCTCCCATGACGACGTTGCTCCGCTTGCTCGTGGGGCAGGCATCTTGCCTGCCAGACTGACGGCAGGCAAGATGCCTGCCCCACTTAATGAGGCTGCCGTGCCAAGTCGTTCAGCAGGCCGCACAGGCCCAGGATTCGCTCGCGGTCCAGGGTCGGGTAGTTGCCAATGTAGAAGCCGTAAAAGTGGACGTGATCGGCGCGCGGATACCGCCGCCACGCCTCGGGGCCGACGACGCGACCCAGGTAGGGCTGGCGCACCTGATTGCCGCCTCCCGCCGTGCCGCGCCGAAACTCGACGCCGTGCTCGTGCAGGCACCCCATGACGCGCTCGCACAGACTCGCGTCGGGCCGCCGCAGTACCAGCGTCAGAGCGTAGTTGCTGCTGCCCTCCGTCGCAAAATCGGTCTGATAAGCGGACGGGTCGAGCTTGGCGAGGAAGAGGCGCAGGTTCTCCGAGCGGCGGGCGATGCCGGCGTCTAGTCGCCGCAGCTGCGAGCGGCCGATTACCGCGTTGATCTCCGTACTGCGGACGTTGTAGCCAGCGCAGGCAAAGATGAAGTCGGGGTTGAGGTCGGAGTGCTCGTCGGCCAGCTCGCGCTTGCGGCTGTCGGAATCCAGTTCGCGGACAAGGCCGTGGGCGCGCAGCATTCGGGCTGCCTCGTAGAAGTCCGCGCTGTTGGTGCAGACCATGCCGCCCTCGATCGTGCTCACGTGGTGCGCGTAGTAGAAGGAGAAGTTGGAGGCGAGGCCGAATGTGCCGAGCTTGCGGCCCTCGAATGTCGCCCCGTGCGACTCGCACACGTCCTCCAAGAGCGGAATGCGGCGGCGGGCCAACTCGTCCAGCAGCCGGCGCGTCAGGGCGTTGTAGCCAAGGACGTGCGTCAGGAAGACGGCCCGCGTCCGCGGCGTGATCCGCGTCAGCACCTGTTCGTTATCCATGCCGAGCGTGCGCGGGTCGATGTCGACGAACACCGGCTCGAAACCGCAGTGCAGCACCGCGGCGATGTCGGAAACCCAGGTGATCGTCGGCACGATGACCTCGCCACCAGGCCCGTGCAACTCCCTCAGCGCGGCCAGCGTCACCAGGTTTGCAGATGAACCGGAGTTGACAAATACGCTGTAGCGAACGCCGAGCCAGTTCGACCACTCTTCCTCGAAGGCGCGCACGTTGGCGGACTGGGTCAGGACGGGGTCGTCGCGGCTCAGCAGGGCGCAGACCGCGTCGAGGTCCTCGCGCGCGATGTTGTTCTTCATCAGCGGCCAATTGAGACGGGCAGCGTGAGTCGTGGTGCTCATCAGAAGGGCCCCCTGAAAGCGACTTCCTGTAACTCGGGACGCTCCTCAGGCATCCAGCCAGTGTCAGCATCTTCGACGAGGTTGCGGGCGGCGGCGGCGATGGTTCGGGCGTTCGGGTAGAACAGTTCCTCCAGCGACGGCGTTGTCGGGCAGGTCGTCGGCGCGAAGCCGAGGCGCTTCAGCTTCAGGTCGCGAATCCCCTGCAACCGTTCGCCCACCGCGGCGACGATCTCGGCGCTGGCGCCGCAGCAGGTCCAGGCCGTGTCGACGACCAGCAGCCGGCCCGTCTTCTCCACCGACTCCGCGATGGTGTTGAGGTCGAGCGGGCTCAGCCAGACGGGGTCGATCACCTCGGCGCGGATGCCGATCTCCGCGAGGTAGTGGCGAGCCCGGAGGCACTCGACCTGCATCCACGAGATACCGACGACCGTGATGTCCTCGCCCGCCGCCGTGACGCGGGCCTTGCCGGGGCGAACGGCGTAGGGCGCCTCCGGTACTGGCCCCTGCTGGAAGTGCAGCAGGCGATGCTCGACGTAGAGGACCGGGTCGTCGTCGCGGACAGCGGCGGCGAGGCAGCCCTTGGCGTCAAACGGCGTGGCCGGCGCGACCACCTTCAGGCCCGGGACGTGCATGAAAAAGCTGTGCAGCCCCTGCGAGTGCTGCGCCCCCTGGCCCCAGCTCTTGCCGATCATGGCACGGATAACGAGGGGAAGGTGGACCTGCCCGCTGTACATGTAGCGCGTCTTGGCGGCGACATTGACGAGCTGATTCATCGCCAAAAGCAGGAAGTCCATGCGGATGTGGACATGGATCGGTCGCAGCCCGGCCAGCGCCATGCCGACGGCCGCCCCCGTCATCGCGTCCTCGGAGAGGGGAGTGCCGAAGACGCGCTCCGGCCCATACGTGTCGAGCAGTCCACGCGTGGTCCCCTGGATGGCCTTCGGGTCGTCGACGTCGAGGCCGAACACGATCACCGAGGGATCGCGAGCCATCTCCTGGTCAGCGGCCTCGCGGATCGCGTCGGCGTAGGACAGGGTCCGCTCGATGCGCGACTCACCAGCACTCCGCGCCGGCCTCACGGTGAGTGGCTGCAACATGGTGCTCCTCCTTGAACACGTCCAGGGTCAGTTCCGCGGCGGCGGGGAATGGGCTGGCCTCCGCGAAGGCAAAGGCGTCGGCGATCTCCTCCGCCACCTCGCTCTCGATCCGCGCCCGCTCGGTCGGGCGCAGCTCCGCTGCCAGTCGCGCCACGGGGTCGGCGACGATCCAGGGCGCGGCCTCGCCCTCGTCGCGGAAGCCGAGGTGATAGTCGAAGCCGGGGCCGACATGCTCGCGCCAGCGGTAGGTCATGACTTCGAGGAATGCCGGCCCGCCGCCGGCCCGCACCTCCGCCACGACCTCACGCGCTCGCTGAATCAGCCCCGTCAGGTCTCCGTCGACTTGCTCCGCGGGCATGCCGAAAGCCCGCGCCCGCTGGCAGATTGCCGGTGTCCCCTGCCGGCGGCTCTGATGCGTGTGAATGGCGTACTGATTGTTTTCGCAGACGAAAAGGATCGGCAATCGTTTCAGGACCGCGAAGTTAAGCGTTTCGGCGAAAACGCCTTCCTCGGTCGCGCCGTCGCCGAAGAAGCTGGCGATGATCGCCGGCTCGCGGCGGAACTTCAGTGCGTAGGCGTAGCCGGCGGCGTTGGCGATCGTCGTGCCGACGACGGCGGACATACCCATCACGCCGCGCTCGGGGGCGATGAGGTGCATCGAGCCGCCCTTGCCCTTCGTGCAGCCGGTAGCCTTGCCGTACAATTCGGCGATCATGCGCCGCAGGTCGCCACCGCGGGCCAGGTAGAGGGCGTGCCCGCGGTAGGTGCCGAAGACCACGTCGCGCGGCTCGAGCGCCTCGCACACCCCGACCGAGACGGCCTCCTGGCCGATCGACAGGTGGACCGGGCTGCGAATCCGGTCGGTGGGGTAGACGCGGGCAATCTCTTCCTCGACGCGGCGGATTCGGTAAAGGAGTCTATATAGCCGCGCAGACATACTCGGGGCCCTCCTTGACCGCGTGTTGCAGGAACCAGACGTATGTCTCGGCCAGGGCAGTGCGGAAGTCGACGGACGGTCTCCAACCGAGCCGCCGCAGCGGGGTCGCGTCGAGCATTTTCAGCATCATACCGTCGGGCTTGCTGTTGTCGAACGACAAGCGCCCGCGGTAGCCGACAACCTCGGCGATCGCGGCGGCGGCCTCGGTGATGGACAGGGCCGTCCCGCCGCCAAGATTGATCGGCTGTGGCCCGCCATAGTGCTGCATGACGAACACGCAGCCGTCGGCCACGTCGCGCGAGCAGAGGAACTCACGCTGCGGTCTTCCTGTTCCCCACACCGGCAGCTCCGGCTCGCCGCGGACCTTCGCCTCGTGCATGCGACGCATCAGCGCGGGGATGACGTGTCCCCGGTCGAGGCTGAAGTCATCGTGCGGCCCAAACGAGTTGGCCGGGATGGCGGTGACGAAGCCGTCGCCGTACTGCCGGCGGTAGGCGTCGCATAGCTGCCAGCCCGCCAGCTTCGCTGTGGCATAGGCCGCGTTCGTCGGCTCGAGTGGCCCGGTCATCAGTGATTCGACACGCAGCGGCTGCGGCGCCTTGCGCGGGTAGGCGCACGAGCTGGCGAGATAGAGCAGTTTCGTCACGCCGTAGCGGCGGGCCGCGTCGAGGATGTGCGCGGTCGCCAGGAGGTTGTCCAGCATCAACTCGGCCGGTCGCGCCTCGTTGAGGCTAATGCCTCCCGACTTGCCGGCGGCGAAGAACACGTACTCGGGGCGGGCCTCGCTGAAGAAGTCCTCGACCTGGCCCGCCGAGGTCAGGTCCGGTTCGTCCGGCGGGACGCCGCGCAAGTTCGCGAACCCCTCGCCGCGGAGGCGCTCTCGCAGCGCGGCGCCGAGAAGGGTCTCGCCGCCGGCGACGTAGATAGGCGAATCCCGGTTCACGACGCCTCCGCGACCTCCGTAGCGACGGGCGGCGGTTGTAGGACGGATTTCCAATCCGTCCCGGCTTCACGCACGGACGGATTGGAAATCCGTCCCGGCTTCACGCACGGACGGATTGGAAATCCGTCCTACGAGGGCGGGCTCGAACCGCCGGTTTCGATCCTCCTCCTGATAATCGACGCCCGGCTCGCAGAAGATGATCTGGCTGCCCGCCGACTCGAACTGGAACGGGACGTGGAGCAGCCCGTCCAGTGCCTGTAGGACCGCCGGCTGTCGCTCGGGCTCGACGAACAGGAGCAGGAACCCGCCGCCGCCGGCCCCGGTCAGCTTGCCGCCCAGCGCCCCGGCCGACCGCGCCTGCTCGTAGAGATCGTCGACTTCGGAGGGGGACACCTTCGTGCTGAGGCTGCGCTTGGCCAGCCAGGCCTCGTGCAGCAGATCGCCGAAGGCGCGGATGTCGGTGCCGCTGGCGAGGAGGTCGATGCTCTCGTCGACCAACTCTTTCATGATCCGCAGTTGACGGCGGCGCGGCTCCAGGTCGGTGACGTAGCTGCGGGCGACGTCCGACGCGGTGCGGGCAATGCCAGTGTAGAAGAGCATCAGGTGGGCCTTCAACTCCGCCAGCCGCGACCCGGACAGGATGAGCGGGTCGATCGCCATCTGGCCGTTGGGATGGAACTTGACGTGGCGAAATCCGCCGTAGGCCGCCATCACCTGGTCCTGCGAGCCGACGGTTTCCTGCAACACGTCCTGCTCGAGGTGAATACTCTCCCGCGCAAGCTGGCTCTTCGACAGCATCTCGCCGCGCAGAGCGTGCAGGGCGTGCAGCAGCCCGACCGTGAAGGCCGAACTGCTGCCAATGCCGCTGCGGGCCGGCAAGTCGCCGTCGTGGTGCAGCTCGAGGCCGCGGTCGAAGTCGAGGAAACGCAGCGCCTCGCGGACGGCCGGGTGGCTGATCTCGTCCACCGTCCGGCACGACTCGATCTTGCGGTAGACGATGCGAATGCGATGCTCGAAGAAGGGCGGGAGGTAGCGGCAGCTCAGGTAGCAGTACTTGTCGATCGTCGTCGCCAGGACGGCGCCCCCATGCATTCGATACCAGCTTGGGTAATCCGTCCCGCCGCCGAAAAAGGAGATGCGGTAAGGCGTCCGGCAGATGATCATTCCTTGATCCTCTCAAGCGGGCCCATCCGTGAGTCGCGCGGTGATCCTTCACCCCGACTCGAGCAGGAAACTGCGCCGACTGCTGGGTTTGTCGAGGGCGGATCATCCCAGAAACTGGGCAATCCTGTCAAGGTGGAATTCGCCGGGTCCCCCGATACGGCCGCCCCGTGGATTCGACATTGATCGGCGCCAACGTCCGCCCTTAGAATCCCTTCCGCACATCGCAGCCCGGGCTCCGGGCCGCAGAAGGAACTGGCTGCCCGCAGGGCGGCCAGATCGGAGGAGAAAAGACGAGCATGGCGAAGATCGCACTCGAGGATGTCGGCCTGACGTTCCGCGTCCGCACCGAACAGGGACGGATGACCCTCAAGGAATATCTCATTCGGGGACTTTTCCTGCGCGGCCGCGCTCCCCGCATGGTCGTGCGTGCGCTGCAAAACGTGAACCTTCAGATCCACCCCGGCGACCGAGTCGGCATCCTCGGCCCCAACGGCGCCGGCAAAAGCACGCTCCTGCGTTTGCTCGCCGGCGTTTACGAGCCGACCAACGGCCAGCGCGTGGTGGAGGGCAAGATCAGCTCGCTGTTCGATCTCATGCTGGGGTTCGAGCCGGAGGCCAGCGGCTGGGAGAACATCCGCTATCGCGGCTATCTGCAAGGCGAAACGCGCCGCAGCATCCAAAAAAAGATCGAACCCATCGCCGAGTTCAGTGAGTTGGGCGACTTCCTGAACATGCCCGTGCGCTATTATTCGTCGGGCATGCTCGTCCGACTGGCGTTCTCGATCGCAACGGCGATCGAGCCGGAGATCCTCCTTGTCGACGAGGTGCTGAGCGTGGGGGACCGTGCCTTCCAGGAGAAGGCCCGCAAGCGGATGCGGCAAATGATGGCCCAGGCCGAACTCATGGTCGTCGTCAGCCACGACCTCGGTTCGCTGGCGCGGCTCTGCGAGCGGGGCATCTGGCTTGACCACGGAAAAGTCGTCATGCAGGGGCCCATCGACGACGTGATCGCGGCCTACAAGGCGGGGGAGGTCCCGGGCAAGGACAGCACCGCGGCGCCCCGCCGGGAGCGGGCCACCCGCGCCGCCGAGCGCGACGGCAAGACCGCGCTGGCCGTTGGCGCGGCCGCCTGATCGTCGCAGCTATCCCAGGACAACGCCCTGGGGAACCGGAAGGAATTGCTCTCGTGTCGTGTCGTCCCGTCGTGTTATGATCCGCCGCGCTGGGTCCGGAACCCAGGCCGGGAACACAAGAAGACGGCACGATGAATCGGAGACAATTCCTCAAGATCGCTCTCGGCGCTTCGGCCAGCACCTCCGCGCTGAGCCTGGGCTACGCACGGCTGGAGGCCGGCTGGCTGCGCGTCCAGCGGCAGACCATCGCCGTGCCGCGCTTGCCCGCGCCGTTCGCCGGCAAGACGGTCGCCCTGCTCGCCGACCCGCACCACGGTCCCTTCACCAGCCTCCAACAGATTGAGGCGATCGTCGATACGACCAACGCCCTGCGTCCCGACCTCGTCGCTCTGGCCGGCGACTACGTCGTCGAGAGCCGTGGTCACGTTTACATCGCCCCTTGTCTGCGGGAGTTGGGACGCCTTCGCGCCCCGCTCGGCGTCTTCGCTGTCCCCGGCAACCACGACCACTGGGACGACATCGCCCTCACGCACCAGGCCATCCGCGACAACGGCATTATCGACGTGACCAACGCAGGCTGCTGGGTCGAATGGGACGGCGTCCGGCTCCGCGTCGGCGGGGTCGACGACCTGTGGACCGGCAAGCAGCACCTCAGCGCCGCGCTGGGCGACGCGACGGCCGACGACGCCTGCCTGCTGCTGTGCCACAATCCTGACTACGTCGAGACACTCCGCGACCGCCGCGTCGGCCTGGTCCTGAGCGGCCATCTGCACGGTGGACAGATTGTCGTGCCGGGCCTCGGCTATCACTGTCTGCCCTCGAAGTACGGCACCAAGTATCTGCACGGGCTCGTCCGCACGCCGTACACCCAGGTCTTCGTCTCACGCGGCCTGGGCACGACCGGGTTGCCGTTCCGCTTCCGCTGCCGTCCGGAGATCGACCTCCTGACACTGGCGGCGGCCTGACGGATACTCCCCTCGCCCCTTGGGGGAGAGGGGGTGGGGGTGAGGGGGTATGACGTCGTCTCCCCCTCACCCCCAC
>JACOUH010000410.1 GCA_016177925.1 Planctomycetota bacterium
AAGGGCTTCAAGACGCGCATGCCGCCGTTCGTGCAACTCGGCTCGTATGTCGACAAGGGCTACGGCGGCGGCACGGCGGGCTACCTCGGCATCGTCCACAACCCGTTCGAGATCCTCGCCGACCCGAATGTCGACAAGTTCTCCGCCCGTGACATCACGCCGCCGCCGGGCGTCGACGTTGGCCGGCTTCGCCGCCGCCGGGCGATGCTCGGTGTCGTCGACGGCCTGCAGCGCCAGGGCAACCGCCAGCCCGCCGCGTTCGACTCGCTGGACAAACACTACCAGGCGGCGCTGAACCTGATCACCGCCCCAGAAACGAAACGGGCCTTCGAGATCGGCCTGGAGGACCCGCGGCTGCGCGACGACTACGGCCGCAACCGCTTCGGGCAAAGTCTGCTGCTGGCTCGCCGACTGGTCGAGGCGGGCGTCCGCTTCGTGACGGTCAGTGATCCGAGCTGGGACACGCACGCCGACAACTTCAAGTCGCTGAAGAACCACCTGATGCCGCGCGTCGATCAGGGTGTGCCGGCGCTGCTGGAAGACCTGTCGCAACGCGGCCTGCTCGACAGCACGCTGGTCGTCTGGCTGACCGACTTCGGCCGGACGCCGAAGATCAATTCCGCCTCGGGCCGCGACCACTGGGCGTCGGCGGGCTTTGCGATCCTGGCTGGCGCCGGCATCCCCGGCGGCAGCGTCGTCGGCCGCACCGACCGCGAGGGCGGTGTGCCGACCGACGCCGAGTATGACCCCAAGGATGTGGCGGCGACGGTCTACACAAAGCTCGGCATTCCGCTCGACCTGATCACCTACACGGCGGACGAGCGGCCAATCCGCCTCAACGAGGGCCGGCCCATCCGCGAGTGGATGTAAGGGAACGGGCGAGATGCGACCGCAAGGAGGACGCAATGATCCAGAAGGCAGCGGGGCAACCGCCCGGCCCGATCATTTACCCCGACAGCGATGGCAAGCCTTTGGCCGAGAACACCAAGCAGGCCCGCTGGATCGTCGTACTGTTCGGCAACCTGTGCGCCCTGTTCCGCGACCGGATCGATGTCTTCGTGGCCATCGACCTTTTCTGGTATCCCGTGGAAGGACAGCCGGAGATCCGAACCGCGCCGGACGTGCTGGTCGTCTTCGGGCGTCCCAAGGGGGACCGTAGCTCCTACAAGCACTGGGAGGAAGCTGGCATCCCGCTCACCGTTGTCTTCGAGATCCTCTCGCCGACTAACACTTACGCGGAGATGGACGACAAGCTGATCTTCTATGAGGAGTACGGTGTCGAGGAATATTACCTGTACGACCCGGACACCAATCGTTTGTGGGTGTACGTCCGCCGCGGGGAGGTGCTGCGGCGCGTGCGACCGGCGGACGGTTTCATCAGCCCGCGCCTGAAGATCCGATTCGATCTATCGGGACCTGAAATGATCGTTTACCATCCGGATGGTCGAAAGTTTCTGACGTTCGGGGAGTTGGAGACGGCCCGCGTTGAGGCGCAGCGGCAGACCGCCGAAGCGCAGCGGCAGACCGCCGAAGCGCAGCGGCAGACCGCCGAAGCGCAGCGGCAGACCGCCGAAGCGCAGCAGCAGGCGGACGAAGCCGAGCAGAGAGCCAGCCTGGTGGAACAGCGAGTGGCACGTCTGGCGGAACTCAGCCGGAAGGCCCGGCGCGGGCAGGCCAGCCCGGAAGAATTGCAGGAACTGGAGCGTCTCGAAGAGCAATCCCTCCCTGCCCCGCCCTCGTAACCGCTCTTCATGCACTTCCTCCCGGAGGTTCCCCTGGTGACGCGCTACTTGTCGATCCTGCTCGGGGCTGGGGTGCTTCTGATGTCCGGTCCTGCCGAGGCCGCCGCTCCCACCGAGCGCGTGGCCGAGCGCAGCCTGCCCCTCTTCAGCCGACACGTCTCGGCCGTGTTCAGCCGGCTGGGCTGCAACGGCGGCACCTGTCACGGGGCGGTGCAGGGACGCGGCGGCTTCCGGCTGACGCTGTTCGGTGCCGACCCGAACCTGGATCACGACCGGCTGCGGCGCGAGTTCGGGGGCCGGCGGTTGAACCGCGCCGACCCCGACGCCAGTCTCCTGCTGCTCAAGGCCACCGCCCGCGTCCGCCACGAGGGCGGCAAGCGCATGGATACCGGCAACCGCGAGTATCACATCCTGCGCCGCTGGATCGCTGGCGGCGCAGCGCTCGACCCGCTCGACCGATCTCGCGTCACCCGCCTCCGTGTCACTCCTGCCGAACAGACCGTCAACCCCGGCACGCGGTATCAACTCCGCGTCGAGGCTTCCTTCGCCGATGGTTCCATCGAGGATGTTTCGGACCTGTGTTCGTATGAATCCCTCGACAGGCAGGTTGCCTCGGTCGAGAGCAGCGGCCAGGTCCAGGCCCGCGGCGTCGGCGACACCGCCCTGCTCGTGCGCTACCGGGCCGAGCCGGCGATTGCCCTCGTCGTCGTGCCCCGATCCTCGAAGGAACCCTTCCCCTTCGTGAAGGGACACAACTTCATCGACCAGCACGTCCTCGCCAAGTTGCGCCGGTTGAACATTCCTCCCACGTACCTGGCCGACGACAGCACGTTCCTGCGCCGCATCTCGCTGGACGTCACGGGCGAACTGCCAATGCCCAGCGAGGTCCGCGCCTTCCTCGCCGACAAGTCCACCGATAAGCGGACGCGCAAGATCGACGAACTCCTGAAGCGGCCCGGCTACGCCGCGCTGTGGGCCCTGAAGTTTTGCGACCTGCTCAAGGCCAGTGACTTCGGCGTCTACGCCGACGCCATCACGCTCGAGGCCGACGCGCCGCGCTTCCAGCAGTGGGTCCGCGCCCGACTCGAAGAGAACCTGCCGTACGACCAGTTCGCCGAGCGCATCCTGACGGCCACCAGCCGCGAGGGCCGCAGCCTCGACGAATGGTCCGCCGAGGTGAGCGCCCTGTTCGAGGGCTTCACCACGCCGCGCACCGATCTGGCCGTCTACAGTCACCGCAAGACGCTCGACCTCTACTGGCAGCGTCAGTCGGCGACGGGCGTGCCGGGAGCGCTGCAGGTGGCACACGCATTCCTCGGGCTGCGCCTGGAATGCGCCCAGTGTCACCGCCACCCGCATGACGTCTGGCAGCAAGACGATTTTCTCAGCTTCGCCAACTTCTTCATGCACGTCCGTCCCTCCGGCTTCCAGGGCGACAACGAGCAGAAGTTCCCCCAGGTCGCCAAGTACATCAAGAAGTTTTCCGATGACGCCAAGACGCTCACCGAGCAGGTCAAGAAGTTGCGGGAGACGCGCGGGAAGGCCCTCGATGCCGCACTGAAGAAAGCACGGCTGAGCGGCTCAAAGCCGGAAGTCGAGGCCGCCCAGAAAGCCCTGGAGCAATTCCAGAAAGAAGTCGCCGCCCTGGATCGCCGCAGCAAGATGCTGCCGGAGATCGGCCGGCGAATGATGCATTCGGAGATCCAGCATCTCGCCAAAGAGCACGACCGCTTCGCCACGGTCACCAGCCCGCTAGGCACGCAGACGTCGAAGCAGTTCCGCCTCCTCGGCGAGAGCAAGGCGGTCGACGTGCCGAAGGACAGGGACCCGCGATTGTTGGTCGCGGCGTGGATGCGTCGGCCGGACAATCCCTGGTTTGCGCGAGCGATCGTCAACCGCGTCTGGGCTCACTACTTCGGCCGCGGCATTGTCGATCCGCCGGACAACCTGTCGCCGTTCAACCCCGCATCGCACCCGCAACTGCTGAGAGAACTGTGCGAGCAGTTCATCAAGCAAGGCTACGATTTGAAGTGGTTGCACCGCATCATCCTGACCAGCCGCACCTACCAGCAGAGCAGCCAGGCCAGCCCGGCCAACGCGATGGACCGGACCAATTACGCGTACTTCTCCTATCGCCGGCTTCCCGCCGAGGTGCTGCTCGACGCCCTCAACCAGGCGACCGGGACGAGCGAGAACCTGAACATGAAGTACTGGCACTGGCCCGACAATCTCAAGACGGTCGAGGTCCCCTTCAAGCCGGCGAACGAATTTGTCAACTTCGTGCTGGAGCAGTTCGGCCGGCCGGCCCGCAACTCCGCCGCCCAGTGCGACTGCGAGCGTGACCCGAGCGTATCGATCCTGCAAGTGCTGAGCCTGGCCAACCATCCGCGCGTCTGGCAGAAAATAACCGACGGCAAAGGGCGAGTCGCCCGCATCGTCAAGGAGATCAAGGACGACGGCGGCCGCATCGAGGAACTGTTCCTCTGCACGCTGAGCCGGCTGCCTGGTGATGCAGAGAAGCAGGCATGTCTAAAATATCTACAGAAAGCCGAGTCGGTGGAGAGGGGACTGCAAGGCGTGATGTGGGGCCTGTTGAATACGCGCGAGTTTCTGTTGCAACATTAGCAACGGGCGGGAGGTTCTCGTCGGAAGGACCGCGTTAGCGCCCCGGTGCGAAGAGGGCCTGCCTGCGCCCCTACAGCAGACCACTTTCCTGAAGATCGTCTCTCGCCTGACGAAAGGCCGCCGTCAACAGAGCGATATCCTTACCCACCAGTCCGATCCAGATCGTTGAGTTCGCGGAGGGGCCAATCACAAAGAAACATCGGTCCTCGTATTCGCTGTCCCGCCTCAGAAGGACCGCGTATTGACCGAAACGTCCGACCGAGACTCGTTCATCCGCTGTGGCCGAACCGGAGGGCTCTGATCCGAGGACGGCTCGCTGTTCGAGGAAATGAACGATTGTGTCAACAACTCTCGGCGAATCGATCTCGAAGTACAGCGAAACAACAGCCCCCTCGATCTGAACAAACCAGCGCTGTTCCCCCGTCGTTGTCTCGTCCACGGCAACGTCCCATGAGCCTGCCGAGCCGTTGGCGACAAGGCCGAGAGCAAGTTCATTTCCGGCAGTTGCGTCGTGCATTTCAGCCACTGTAGAACCCCTTGCTCGCGGACGCCAATTGTTCCATCTGCTCAGTCGGACGAAATCGTGGTCCGAGGGGCTCGTACTTCTTCAGCTTCTCCAGCACCTTTGGCAATCCCTGCTGGTCGGCCCAGCGCAGGATGCCGCCGCGGAAGGGCGGGAAGCCGATGCCCAGGATCAGGCCCATATCCACGTCCGCCGGCCCGCGCACGATCCCCTCCGACAGCACCCGGCTCGCCTCCGTCAGCATTGGCAAGAACAGCCGATCGGTGATCTCCTCCTGCCCGATCTTCCTCGTCCCTTTCCGCACCTTCTGCAGAAAGCCCTCCAGGGCCGGGTCGTCGGCTCCCTTCGGCCCCTTCGCGTAGACGTAGAAGCCGGCGCCCGACTTCTGCCCCAGCCGTCCTGCCGCCACCAACTCGTCGAGGATGCGCGTCGGCACTGCCCGGTCGGCGAACGCCGTGTTCACTACCCGCCCCGCATACACCGCTGTGTCCAGGCCAACGACGTCTTGCAACAGCACCGGCCCCATCGGCATGCCGAAGACCGTCGCCGCCTTGTCGATCTCGCGCGGGGACGCTCCTTCCTCCAGGAGAGCCATTGCTTCGTTCATGTACGGGAACAGGATGCGGTTCACCAGAAAGCCCGGGCAGTCGCGCACCACGATCGGCGTCTTGCCGATGCGCTTGGCCAGCGCCACCAGCGTCGCGACTGTCTGATCGCCCGTCTTTTCGCCGCGGATCACCTCGACTAACTGCATCCGGTCGACCGGGTTAAAGAAGTGCATTCCGGCGAAGTTCTCCGGGTTCTTCACCGCCCGCCCCATGCGCGTGATTGAGATCGTCGACGTGTTCGACGCCAGGATCGCGTCGGGCCGCAGGATTCCTTGCAACTGCTGGAATAACCGCGTTTTCACCTCCTCGTTCTCGACGATCGCCTCGACGACGACGTCGCGGTCGGCCAGGGCGCCTAGCGATAACGACGTGCTCAGCCGGGCCAGCGACTCGATCACCTCCTTCTGCGTCATGCGGCCGATCTCGACGCGGGCCTGCATCACCTTGACGTTGGCCGCGACGCCCTTCTCCAGCGCTGCCGGGGCGTTGTCGAGCATCACGACGGGGATGCCGCGGCGGACGTGCGCCCCGGCGATGCCGGCCCCCATCAGCCCCGCGCCGACCACGCCGACGAGGTTCACGTCGCGCGGCTTGATGTTCCGATCCGCGACGCCGGTGTCCTTCTTCAGCTCCTGGTCCATGAAGAACACCGCGATCAGGTTGCGCGAGATCGGGCTGCCGACCAGCGGCAGGAACGCCTCCATCTCGGCCTTCAGGCCCTCCTCCAGCGGCAGGTTGCAGCCTTTCGCGATCGCTTCGACGGCCGCCAGCGGCGCCGGGTACTGCCCCTTCGTCTTGGCCAGCACTTGAGCCCGCGCGACTCCGAAAGTGAAGGAGTGCTGCTCCTCCGTCAGGCCAACCGGCTGTCGCTTGCGCTGCCGCGCCTCCTGCCACTCCCCGCTCGCGCGCGCCCACTCGAGGACGCGCCTCACCTCGTCCAGCAGTCGCTCGGCCGGCACCGCGTCGAAGACGAGGCCAATCTGACGGGCTCGATCGGCGCTGGCCGGCTCGCCCGAACAGATCATTTCAGTGGCGATCGGCGCCCCCACGATGCGCGGCAGTCGCTGTGTCCCGCCCCAGCCGGGGATCAAGCCGACCTTGACCTCCGGCTGACCGAGGACGGTTTTCGGGCTGGTGCTGGCGACGCGGATGTCGAAGCCCATCGCCAGCTCAAGTCCGCCGCCCATGCAGGCGCCGTCGATGGCCGCCACGGTCGGATAGGGCAGCGACTCGAAGCGGGCGATGAGGTCGAGGCCGCGCTGCACCCGCCGCCGCGACTCCTCGCGGCCCGGCGCCGGACGGCCCAGTTCGTTCAGGTCGGCGCCGGCGACGAACATGCCCGGCTTGCCGCTGCGAAAGACCAGCCCCTGCAACGGCGTCCGCCTGTGCAGGGCGTCCAGCTCGCCGAGCACGCGTTCCAGGTCGTCCTGCACCCCCTGGCCGAGCGTATTGGCGCGGCTGTTCGGCTGGTCGATGGTCAGCAGGGCGATGTTGCCCTCGAGGACTTCCAGACGCAGGGCGTTCGTTTCGCCTTGGCTCATGATCGCCTTCCTTGTTCGTGGCCCCGAGGGCGGCAAGGGAACGTCGAAAACGGACGTGTCTCACCCCGGAGGTAGCATGGCCCTTGTCTTCGCCGCCGCGCTGGCCGCGTTCATTCTGGAGGCTGACAGGCCCCGACGCAAGCCCCGCGCCGACCCCGCCGACCGCCTGCTCGCGACCCTCCAGCCGCAGCGACGAAGCAGAGGGGGAATGAGGCCGAAAGAGAGCCAGCCCAACGAAGATAGCCGCGGAGGGGATGAACGTGCCGCTGACCGCCACAAGGGGGACGCCCGCTTCAACCAGCCGCCGGGCCAGCATTGAGTCAGACAGTCCACTGCCCTGGCTGGCCGTCGGTGCGGCGGACCCGCGTGCGCGGAACGCTCTTGACCACGGTGCGGCGGAAGGCGAGTGGAAGAACCTCACTGACCAGCCACTCTTTGCCCTCCAGCGCCGTCGGCCGCACCAGGATCAGTTCTTCCCCGTCGTGGCGGAGCAGTTGCAGGGAGCGCTTGTCGCGGTGAATGATCAGCAACTCGCGCACCCCGATCTTGCTGTAGAACGGGACCTTCTCCTCCGTATCATCGCCGGGGCTCTCGACCTCGACGAGGAAGTCCGGACCGCCGAACAGGTGAGTGCCGCAGTTCACGGCCTTGCTGTTGTTGAGGACCACGACAATGTCAGGGACGCGGTAGTTGTCCTTCCAATGCTTCCGCCGGTCGCTGACGTTCACTCCTGGGTACTTTTTCCCGAGGCCCCCCTTCTTGACCACCTCGCTCAACACGTCCCCCAGGTCATCCACGATCTGCTGATGGTCCAGGTTCGGCATGGATGGCATGACGTACATTCCGTCCCAGACCTCGTCATAAAGGTCCGTGCCCGTCTTCTTGCGTTGCTCGATGAGCGAGTCGCGCAACTCACTATCCCGAATGAGCAATCCGCGCGGCATGTGCATCCTCCTTTCGATCTCGTCGGGAGATGGTATCTCTGCCGGGCATTCACTGCTACCTCAACCGTCCGGCGCAAGAAAAAAGCCCCGCGCCGGTCTTGCGGCGGGAGGCTCGCGGCACAAGGGGCGACGTGTGACGCCGCGGAGGCGAGAGGGTGTGCCATGCTTTCGCCGCCCATCCGGCCCCGGCCCAGCTCTCAAGACGCTGAGGGCGGCGAAAGCATGCCACCCGCCGCGGGCCAACGACGAAGCGAGAGCGGTTTGTGTTGGAGTGGCGGGGGTCGAGGGTGCCATGCTTTCGCCGCCCCTCCGGCCCCGGCCCAGCTCTCAAGACGCTGAGGGCGGCGAAAGCATGCCACCCGCCCGCCCATCCGGCCCCGGCCCAGCTCTCAAGACGCTGAGGGCGGCGAAAGCATGCCACCCGCCGCGGG
>JACOUH010000053.1 GCA_016177925.1 Planctomycetota bacterium
GGGGGGAGCTATTTAGTGACGATCGCCCCTTCGGGGCTGAAGACCAGGGGCGGCCGGTTCCGCACCAGGGGCTGACGCCCCTGGCTAGTGACGGCCGCCCCTTCGGGGCTGAAGAACGGCAGGAGAGTGCGACGGCGAACGGAAGCAGGCCGGCCGGCACAGAACAAGAGCATCGCCTGCATCCTGACGCCGGGACAGTAGCACAGCGCCGCGCAGGCGTGGTACAATCCCCAAAGCGCCATCTCCCAGGACCACCACCACGGGCGGACGATCATGCCGATCCGATTCAAGTGCCCCAACCCCAAGTGTCAGAAGGTGCTCAGCGCCAAGGACCAGCAGGCCGGTAAGAAGGTCACGTGCCCGGCCTGCAAGCAGGTCCTGACCATCCCCGGTGCCTCGTCCGGCCCGGCCCCGGCGCCGAAGGCGCCGGCCGGGGCCGGCACCACCACCGATGCCTCCACCGCCACGACGAACGGGGCTCCCGCCGACGCCGACGAGCTAGCCATGTCCCTGCTCGCCGACGAGCCCGGGGCACCCGCGTCAGTGGGTCGGGCCGCCCCGGTCGAGCAGCCCAAGACGCTCACCGCCACCTGCCCCTACTGTGACGAGCAGGTGCAGTTCGACGTCGCCCTGGCCGGCAAGCAGGCTCCCTGTCCCAACCCGGAGTGCCGCCGGATCTTCAAGGTGCCACCGCTGACCAAGCAGGAGAAGGTCGACTGGCGCAAGACGGCATCGGGACTGCCCTCGGGGGCGAGGCGGCCCACCGAGCCGGTGCCCGAGGGGGCGTGGGGCTCAACGCAGAAGTCGTACGTCAGCAAGGAGGCTCTCGAAGAGGCCGAGGCTCTGCCCTCGCAGCAGCAGGACCCGCTAACGCTGAGCCAGTGGGCCGTGCGGATCATGCTGGCCGGCGCCAGCGTCGGCCTGGTCGTTGCCGGCGTGCTGTTCGTGCTCCACCGGATGAGCAGCAAGAAGAAGGAGAAGCTGTTCGACAAGGCGATGGCCGCCGTCTCGAAGGACGGCACGCTGAAGGGAGAGGAAACGGCGGTCGTCCACTACGCGGCGGGGATCTATCACCTGCGCCGCAACGAAAAGGACTGCGTCAAGCCCGACAAGGGCGAGGCCGGCGCCTGGAATCAGTTCGGCATCGCCCGGGTTCGACTGAACACCAGCACCAAGGACAATCTGGAGTGCCTCGCGATGCTGATCGAGCTGGCCCTCGCCCAGGTCGACCTCGGCGGCAATCAGGACCAGGTGTCCGAGGGCAAGCGGCTTACCTGGCCCGAGGTCCGCAAGGAAGTGGGCGTGACGCTTGGGGCGATCCCCGACGCCGACGCGCGGACGGAGGGACTGCGCCGGGTGACGCGCAAGCTGATCGAGAAGGGACAGGCTGGGTTGGCGGAGCAACTGGCGGAGCAGCTGAGCAACGGGCCGGGCGCGTTCGCCGTGGTCGGGCTGGAGTTCCTGCGTGCCGGCGAGGACGAGCGTGTCAAGAAGCTGCTGAAGCAGATCACGGATCAAATCGTCGCGGCCAGGCCGAAGAAGAACATGCCGCTGCCACCCCCCCTCAAGGTGACACCCGACCTGGTGACGTTCCTGGAGTTCCACGACCGGGGGAAAGAGTTGCCGAAGGCGATCAAGCCCGAGGAGATGGACATCGACCAGGTCGGGCAGGCCGCGGCGCGCGCCTGGAAGAAGGAGCCCGCGAAGGCCCGGGCCGAGGCCCTCAAGGCCCGCACCGCCGCGCTGAAGCTGGAGGCGTTGATTGCGGCGGCCGATGCGCCGGGCGACGAGGGCGAGACCAAGGCCACGGTGGAGCAGGCGATTGCGCTGGCCGAGACGGGTTTCGGCGGACAGGGCGCCCCCGGGTGGGCCATTCTACGCCTGGTGCCGATCGGTCTTCGGGCCGGCGTCGAGGAGAACCGGCTGCTGGCGCTGGCCGGGAAGATTGGCGTGAAGGACCCGCTGAAGGACCGGCTAAAGGGCTGGGCACAGCTGCCGGTAGTGCGGGCGCGGCTCGAGCGCGAGAGCGGCAAGGCAGAGGAGTCGCTGGCCGACCAGGTGGCAAAGGGGACGTTGGCGAATCGGCTGATGCGTGTGGAACTGGCTCGCCACAATGCCCGCAAGGACAGCGGCACCGACAAGGCCATCGAGGAGTGGGACGAGTCGTTGCGGCCGTTCGGCTACATCGGCCTCGCCCTTGGCTTGCAGGAGGCCGACTGAGGGTGCATCGGAACGACAAAGGACAACCCGAGGGGAGCGGCGCGAGCAGCCCGACCACACCTGGTTCGTTTTTCCCTGCCCGAGCTGTCGCTGGGCCTTGCGCAGTCGTCCGTCTGATGCGAGGAAGTCGGCGGTATGTCCGCACTGCCTGTATCCTCTCGTCATCCCGTTGGCCGGTGAGGCGGCGAAAGGCTGAAGTGCAGTTCTCGCTGGCGCGTCCGACGCCAGCCCGAACCGCAAGCGAGGGACACCTTCACCCCTCGCTTTCTGTAGGACGGATTTCCAATCCGTCCGGGCGTGAAGCTCGGACGGATTGGAAATCCGTCCTACAACCTCTCGCTACGGACGCAGGACCAACCGAGTCACCTCGGGGCGACAGTTATAGCGCAGCGGATGCTGGCCGCTCAGTCCGCGACAGACGTGGAGCACCGTCGGCCCCTCGCGGAAGACGCCACAGTCGTAACGGCGGCCGTAGCGGCTAGGGACCAGCAACGAACCCAGCAGCGGCAGGCGGACCTGCCCCCCGTGGACGTGACCGGAGAGCATCAGATCAATCCCGTGCCGCCGCGCCCACGGCATGTTGTCCGGCGTGTGGCTCAGACACAGGCGGAAGACGCCCTCCGGACAGTTTGTCACATCCGGCGCCGGCTTCAGCCACGGCCCCTCGTGGCCGATCACCACCATCGGCCGCTCCCGCACTTCCACTATCTGCCAGGTGTTCTTCAAGACCGTCAACCCGGCGCGGCATAGCTCGGCGCGGATCGCTTCGGGCTCGTGCCACTGATCGTGATTGCCAAGGATGGCGAACGACCCGGCACGGCCGCGAAGCCCGCTTAGCAGTGGAACCAGGAAGCGGCGGTGCTCGAGCGTGTCGACCAGGTCGCCGGTCACGGCGACGAGGTCGACCTCCTGCCGCCGGCAGCGCTCCAGCACACGCTCGAACCAGGCCAGGTCGGGTGTGCCGCACAGGTGCAGGTCGGTCAGGTGCAGGATGGTCAGGCCCTCCCACTCCGGCGGCAAGCGCGGCAATCGCAGGGTGCGCTCGACGACGTCGAGTTGGAAGACCTGGTTGCCGGGTAGGTAGGTCAGCAGCCGGTACTTGCCCGTGCCGGCAGGGCGCCGGCCCAGTTCGGCGACGAGGTCGACCGTCTCGGTGTGGTTCGACTCCAGGGCAGGGCAGCGCTTGCGAAGGCGAGCGATCGTCACGGCGGGCAGCACGAATACGCCGACCGGCCAGCACAGTGCCGCGTAGGTCCCCAGCACCCGGTCCCAGGGGCTGACGTCCGGGCCGAACAGCAGGGGGCGCAGGTCCGGGCCGGCCTGCCAGAAGACGACCGGCCCCGCAAGGAAGATCAGCCCGTGCAGCACCTGGATGACGTCGGTCAGATGACGATGCAGCGCCGAACCATACCACCCGTTGTGACTGCGCACCGTTAGTGTGAAGTGTCCCAGCGTCGCGCCGACGAAGAAGAGGACCGCAACAAGCGAGTCGGCGAAACCGTTTTGCATGCACCAACCTCGAAGTGGGGCAAGTTTCCAACTTGCCCGTTTCGTCCGGGCAAGTTGGAAACTTGCCCCGCAAATTACTGTGGCATCAGCTCCTGACGAAACGTGCCGTCGTCGACCATGTCGTGCTCGACGACGAAGACGTGCGAATACAAGTTGGCGAGGATCTGCTTGCCATACTGCGACAGCGCCAGGTAACGCAGCGCGTCGCGGACGTAGGGGTAGATGCTGCGCCAGTAGAACATCGGATAGTTCTGGCGCAACTCACCCGGGTTCTTGTAGCCGAGTACCTTGTTCGTGCCGATCTCCTCGAACTCGTAGAAAAGCGCCACCGACTTGCGCAGGTAGCGCAGGTCGCTGAGTTGGCCGATCAGGTCGGCGGCACGGACCAGGCCGGGGAAGTTCCTGGTGTCCTGGTGGTCCTCGCTGGACGGCACGGGAAAGCGCGTCAACTCGATGTTGCGGCTGATGACCTCGGCGTCGATGAGCTTGTGCTGGGCGAAGCGTTCGCGGATGAACAGTTTGCCGCGGTCGACGTGGTAGGGGTTGAGGCTGGCGTCGGAGCTGCCCTCGGGCAGCGAGACCATCTGGGCGTCGCGGCCGGTGGCGTACTGGTTGAGGTCGCGGCG
This sequence comes from Planctomycetota bacterium, assembly GCA_016177925.1. Taxonomy (GTDB): domain Bacteria; phylum Planctomycetota; class Planctomycetia; order Gemmatales; family Gemmataceae; genus JACOUH01. Next base: position 4,356 of record JACOUH010000053.1, read on the forward strand.
GTCAGCGCGGCAGACCCCGCGGACAAAGCCAATGTCGTGGCTCAACAGCGAGATGATATACAGCAGCCAATCCTCGGGGGTGACGCCGCCCTCGCGAATGTGCTTGCCGCGGAGGATTTCCTGACCGACCAGGGTGACGAGGATGGTGTGCTCGACGTTGTGGTAGAGGGCGTCGCTGTTGGCGATGTTTTCCAGCGACATGCCGCCGGACCAGTAGATGATGTCCTCGTAATCGGGCTTGAGACCGCCGTACATGCGCCGGTAGCCGGCTCGCAGCTCCTCCCCGAAAGCGTCGATCAGGACCTCGGTCGGGTTGAACATGGCTGGCGCTCGCCTACATCAGAAGAGACCGCACGTCACACCGCGGAACGCCCGCGGGCCGTCCTGTGCCTCTGCTCCTGCATAGCACGAAACGTCGTCGGCGCAAAGGGAAATCGTTCCGCCCCTGGATGTTGGCGAGCGGGGGGCGTGAGCCCCCTGACTTATCGCCGCCCTGGAAGAACAGCAACTGCGGGATGCCCGAGATGGCGTAGCGGACCGCCACGTCCTGGTTGTCGTCGGTGTTCAGCTTGCCGACCTTGATGCGTCCGCTGAACTGGTCGGCGATGCGGTCGATGGTCGGCGCCAGCATCCGGCACGGGCCGCACCAGGGGGCCCAGAAGTCGACCATCACCGGCACCTGGCTGTTGACGACCTCATTCTCCCAGTTGGCCGACGTCAACTCGACGACATTTGCGCTTGCCATTTTTTCTCTCCCCTTCTTTCTGCTTCGGGGACCTCCATGGGACGGCGGCATGGGCGGGCTGCCGTACGATTTCCCCCCCTCATTATAGAGGGGCAAGGTTCTCTCCGACAACGCGACCGCGGCTGCCCCTTGCGTTCGCCGCGGCGCTGCCTTATTCTGCTCTCACCCGTTCACCACGCACCTGGGAAAAGGAGCAGGGTTCATGGCTTCCAACAAAAAGATACGCGTCGCCATCGTTGGCCTCGGCTTCGGCGCGGAGTTCATCCCGATCTACCAGGCTCATTCCAACGCCGAAATGTATGCCATCTGCCGCCGCAACAAGACCGAACTGGACAAGTGCGGCGACCGCTTCGGCATCAAGGCCCGCTATACCGACTTCAACGACCTCCTCAAAGATCCCAACGTCGACGCCGTCCACATCAACTCGCCCATCCCCGACCACGCCCCGCAGTCGATCGCAGCCCTGAAGGCCGGCAAGCACGTCGCCTGCACGGTCCCGATGGCCACCCGCGTCGACGAGTGCAAACAGCTCGTCGAACTGCAACGGCAGACCGGCAAGGTCTACATGATGATGGAAACCGTCGTCTACAGTCGCGAGTATCTCTTCGTGAAGGAACTCTACGACAAGGGCGAACTGGGACGCCTCCAGTTCCTGCGCGGCAGTCATCAGCAGGACATGGACGGCTGGCCGGACTACTGGCCGGGCCTGCCGCCGATGCACTACGCGACTCACTGCGTCAGTCCCTGTCTGGCGATCCTGGGCAAGCACGCCGAGAGCGTCGTCTGCCACGGCTCGGGCCGCATCCGTGAGGACCTGATCGGCCGCTACGGCAGTCCATTCGCCATCGAAACCGCAACCTTCACTATCAAAGATGCGGACGTGGTCGCGGAGGTTACACGCAGCCTGTTCGACACGGCCCGGCAGTACCGCGAGAGTTTCGACGTCTACGGCAGCAAGAAGAGTTTCGAGTGGCAGCAGGTCGAGAACGAGGAGCCGGTGATCCATACCAAGAGTACGGCGCAGCAGCCGCTCGCCGAGGCGGAGATCCCGAAGCGCGTCAAGGTGCCCGACTACGCCCACCTGCTGCCCGAGCCGATCCGGAAGTTTACGCAGCCGGCAACGATCCAGGACGCGGAGCACCTGTCGTTCTTGCAGGGAGGAGGGCACGGCGGCTCGCATCCGCACCTGGCGCACAACTTCCTGATGGCGGTCCTCGGCGACAAGCCGGCGCTGCCCGACGCGGCCACGTCGGCGAACTGGACGATGGTCGGCATCTGCGCCCACCAGTCGGCGATGAAGGGCGGCGCCCGCGTCGTGCTGCCAACCTTCTGAGGCAGAGGAATTGGCCACAGATAAACACAGATGAACACGGATGACAAAACAGGATAAAAAGGAAGGGAGACGTGTTCTCTCGCTCGGGCGGAGGAGTAACTCTCTTTGTTAATCCGTGTTCATCTGTGTTTATCTGTGGCCAATTCTTCTCACGCCAGCACGCGGAGGGGATCATGGTTATCCGGTTCGAGTGCAATCACTGCAACAAGAAGCTCGCCATCGCCGACACGGAGGCCGGCAAATGGGTCAAGTGCCCCGGCTGCGGCGAGAAGGTGCGCATCCCGTCGCAGGCAGCCGGAGGAGCAACGACAGCGAAGAAACCGGTCCCCGCTGCGAAACCGCTGCCGAAGCCGCCACCCGCGAAACGTCGCCCCGCGGAGGAGGACCTCGTCGAGGTCGACCCGATCGACGAAGCGCCACCGCCGCGAGCGGCCAAGACCAGGGCACCTGCCCGCCGTGACGAAGAGGAAGAAGACGAGGAGCCGCGCCGCCCTTCGCGCCGCGCCAGGGGACGCCGCGACGAGGACGAGGACGAGGACGAAGACGAGGAGCCGCGCCGGCGCTCGCGCCGCGCCAGGGCTCGCCGCGACGAAGACGAGGACGAAGAGGACGAGGATTGGGACGAAGACGATGAGGAAAAGGGCCCTTTCTCGCCCAACCGCATCCGTGGGGTGGTGAGCATTGTCGTTGGCTTCGGTGTCCTTGCGTTCGGGCTGTTCTTCGGGCGGCTGCAGGAGTCCGACGTCGAGATCCTGAAGTGGGGCGTGGTCGCCCTGGGGGTCTTGATGTTCCCCGTCGGCATCTTCTATCTCATCAAGGGCTAGAGCGGTTTGCAGGCGGGCGCAACGGTTGAGACAAGCCCCAAGCGCCAGCGCGGGGACGGCGGGTCCCGTCGCTTGCGCTCCGGGCTGTTGTCCGACCGTCCCGCTCCGCGTCGAGTACAGCGGCAAGCAGACCACTGCAAGGACGGTCGTTCAATGCCAACAGGGTGTTGTTCCCCGGCCGGGGAACAACACCCTGTTGGAAAGAACCTCGGACGGTCGAGCCGGGCGCTCAGTTCGTGATCTTGAACGAGTCCATGAAGGTTTGCGCATCCTTGTCCGAGACGAGGCTCGGCTTACCGCCTGCCCATAGCTGGTACATACGTTTTCCGGCCAGGATAATTCGGACCTTCATCGGACCGTTCTTGGTATCAACCTGCACTTCACGGCCAGGATGGCCCTGGATCGTAATCTCCCTCTCACTGAGGACCTTTCCGAGGTTGGCCGCCCCAAGCTTCACAGCACCATCGAGGGCGGCCTTGACTCCGCCCGTCGGAATAACCGATGGGTAGTCGTTGTAGGCCACGACGAGGGCCCCCTCGTCCTTGCCGAACTCCTTCCCCCGTAGGTACACCGTGAGGTTTCCGGCCGGGGTCGGGAGGGTCTGTTGCAGCTGGACCTCTTTGCCGTTCGTCCGCAGGGCGACGGAATAACGGCCCGCCGTGTCGTCGATACGTTCCCATCCTTCCGGAAGCTTCCCTCCCACCTCGGGGGGCGAGGCCGGCGGCTTGGGCAGGTCGGCCGGCAGGGTCGGCTTCAGCGTCACCGTGTTGTCCGGCACCACCGGAGCGATGTGGTTGAGATCATCGATTTTCTCGCCGCCGGCGATTGTGCAGAGCGCTTTGAACGTCTCCGGCTTCATGTCCGCGGGGATAAAACGCACCTTGCCGTCGGCCATGATCGCGAAGGTGCCTTTCGTCCCCTTGCTGTACCTCCCCAGTTTCTCCGACAACGCGATGCAGACGAACGGCGCCACACTGTCCTCTTCCGGCACGCCGCGGACGGTGCTGCCGCCGCCGGCCAGCCAGCAGGTGCGGAAGGTCGGCGGCACCTGGATCAGCGCAATCGTCCGGTCCAGGCCGTCGACGATGTCGCCCAATTTCGTCACGCGGTCGTAGCCGAAGATGCCGAGCTTCTTCGCCGTCGCCGGGTTGCCGATCTGATAGTCGGCGGCGTCGAGGCCGATGCCCGCGATGGCGACGAAGTGGATCGTCGCAACGGGCGAGCGCAGGCCCGGCACGAGGCGCCGCCAGCTTCCCAGCGGGTACGCTCCCTTCGGCTCATCGGCCGCCAGGTAGTAGGGGATGGCCAGGGCCGCAGCGTGGACGTTGTCGCCCTCCTTCCACGACTTGTCCGGGTCCACCTTCAGGCTGGCGAACGACTTATCGATGTAGGGCAGCAGTTCTGCCGTCCAGGCGATGCGCTCGTCGGGTTGGGGCGGCAGCGTCCCCCCCTTGAGGGCCCGGCTCGCCGTGCCGCGTGGGAACTGGTTCCGCGACTCAACGTAATGCTTCAGGCCGTCGGCCAGGAGGTGGACGTGCGAACGATGGTAGACCATCAATGCCTCGTTCTTCAGGACGATGGCGCCCTCGCCGAGGAAATCCTTGATGCGGTCGACGATCTGGGGGAGGTCGACCAGGTGCAGCTCAAGCTCCGTGATGACGATCTTGTCGCGCACTTTCACTTCGAGCTTGGACCCCTTCCCCTCGTTCTGTCCGCCGCCGCCACCCATCATGCCGCCACCCGGAGGCCCGCCGCCCCCCATGATCCCCCCACCCGGAGGCCCGCCGCCTCCCATAATCCCACCCGGAGCCCCGCCACCGCCCATGATCCCTCCACCCGGAGCCCCGCCACCGCCGAAGCCGCCCCCAGGAGGGCCTCCTCCCCCCATGCCACCCCCACCCATCGGCGGGCCGCCCATGGCACCGCCTCCGCCCCCGACGAGCGAAATCTTGATCCCGAATTCGTCTTCGACATCCTTCAGGATTCTGGGGGCGAAGGACTTGATGTTCTTTGCAATAATCCCGGACGCGGTTTCCTTCCTGTCAAACTCTGCCGCGACCGCCACGCTGAACCGATCCTTGGTGAAGTCGCGCAGGGCAAGGGCGGAAGCGCCCGGAGTCGGCAGGACTTGCATGAGAAGCTGAGGACTCACATCGACTTCCAGGGCGGCGAGAAGCGGCAGGATCGCATACCGGATGATCAGCGCGTCGGTGGTCTTCTTGTCGAAGACAATCGTCAGGGCGCGCTTGCTGAAGTCCATGTTGTCAAAGACCCGCTTCATCGCCGACTGGATCGTCAGGAACGAGTCGGACGGCGTCGCCGCCGCACTGCTGCCCTGGCCACCCATCATGCCCATCATGCCGCCACCGGGAGGGCCCCCCATCATGCCGCCACCGGGAGCCCCGCCGCCCATGATGCCGCCGCCCGGGGGCCCGCCCCCCATCATGCCGCCGGCGCCGCCCGGGAGCTGCTTCTCGGACGCGGTCGCCTGTTTCTCACTCGAAGGCGAAGGCGAGGCTTCACCGCGCATGCCGGCGCCCGGAGGCCCGCCGCCACCCATGATGCCGCCACCCGGGGGCCCACCGCCACCCATGATGCCGCCACCCGGAGGCCCACCCATCATGCCGCCACCCGGAGGCCCACCGCCTGCGCCGCCCGGGCCACCCTGCGCGCCGTCCTGGTTGCCGCCCGACGACGGGCCGGGCGGCTGCGTCAGATTGCTCGGCTTGCGCTTGGCCTGGAGGAACCGTTCCATCGGGTTCTCGTCGGCCAACACCAGCGTATTGGAGTCGTACAGGTGCAGGGTGGTCGGCTTGATCTTCAGGTTCTTGAACAGGGCGACGCCAAGCGGGTCAAGGTCGACCTTGATCCGGAAATACTCGAAGTCCTGGATCTTCGCCTTCATGGGCTCGAGATTGAGGCCGGCCAGCGTATCCTTGGTGACGGCGGTCTTGGTACGGATCACGCCAAACGACCAGCCGCGCTCGATGTTGATCGCCAGGATGAGCAGGTCGATATCCCCGGGCAGGAAGCCGAACTTGCTCCGGAACGCGGCGGGATCGAAGGCGCCGTTGGTGAACAGGGCATCGGCAAGGTTGCTATTGGGCAGGACGGGCGGGACGCCGTCCTTGCCGGAGTTGTTGAAGTAGAGGACCGCCTGGCTGTCGTTGGGCAGCAGGTTGGTGAGGTTGTCGACAGTGGGGGCCGGCTTATCCCACTGGGGCTGCTTCGGCGCGTCCGTTTTCGTGGTCTTCGTCTCAGGCTTCTTGTCGGGCTTGCTGTCGAAGACCCCGGCGAGGAGGCAGATGCCCAGGCCGACCAGGGCGAGGGAGATGACGGCCAGCCCCACGCCGATCATCATCGTGGAGCTGATCTTCTTCTCCTCCTTGTCGCCCTTTTCGGGCTTGTCGCGCGTGTCGCCTCTTTTGCTGGTTGCGCCCGCCGCGGCGGCGCCCTTCGCCCCGGCCTTGACGCCGGTAGCCTTCTTCGCAGGCTTGGCCGGCGCCTCCTCTTGCGTTGCGTCGGCCGGCTCCTCGACTACGAAGCGGTACTTGCACTTCGGACAGTCGATCTTGCGGCCAATGAGGTTCGGGTCCCGAATGGGCACCATTGCCTCGCAGCTGGGGCATTGCTGTTTGAAGCTCGTCTTCGTCGCCATAAACGGTACTCCGCCGCACCTTGCGAAAAATGGACAGGCGTGGGTCGATGCACCTCCCGATTGGTTCTATGTATCATAAACAGCCCGACACCAGGCGTGCAAACATCATTTTCGCGTTTCCGACCATTTTCCCGTTTGCCTTGCCAACCGGGCCCTGCGATGGGAGACTCTTGTTCAGCCGTCCCGACATGTCGACCGGCAGCACCGCGAGCGGCTCCCCAACCGTGCGCGTGTACCCAATTTGCCTCTCATTCTCTCTCATTCCGGCCCCATTGCTCCGAAGATCCGCGCGGTCCGTCGCCGCAGTCAGCTGTTTTGGTTGGCGAATGAGCCGGATTCTTGATAGGGTAGGGCGAAGGGAACGAGATCGTTCTCGCTGCCTGACAAGGGGGCCACGATGAGACAGCGACCTCCTGCCGCGTCACCGTTGCAGCACCCGGTGTTCACGCGCCGCACGGCCCTCCAGGCAGGGGCGGTCGGGCTGCTCGGCCTCGGCACGAACCATCTCGAAGCATTGCGAGCTGCCGCCCCGAGCAAACACCCGGCGCGGACGGCGATTTACATCTTCCTCTCCGGCGGGTTGGCGCAGCACGACAGCTTCGACATGAAACCGGACGCTCCGGCCGACATCCGCGGCGAGTTCAAGCCCATCGCCACGCGCACGCCCGGCATCCGCATCTGCGAGCACCTGCCGCTGCTCGCCGCTCGCAGTCACCTGTGGGCCCTGGTTCGGTCGCTGACGCACCCGTCCAACGACCACTCCGCCGGGCACCTGATGATGCTCACGGGCCGCTCGCCGCTGCCGCCCGGCTTCGACCCCAGCGCGCCCCGGCCGACCGACTGGCCGGCAATCGCCGCCGTCGCCGGCGCCGCGACGAGACCGCGCAACAACTTGCCGCCGGCGGCAGTCCTGCCCGACCGGCTGGTCCACTACTCCGGCCGTGTCATCCCCGGCGCTTTCGCCGGCCTGATGGGCCCCCGCCACAATCCGTGGTTCATCGAGGCCTCGCCCTACGACCCGGCGGCGTATGGCGCCTATCCCGAGTACGAGTTCGACCACCAAGAGCGGCCGTTCAACTCGCGCGGCAAGCGCTTCCAGGCGCCCAACCTGGGACTGCCCGAGGGCGTCGGCGCCGGCCGGCTCGGCGACCGGCTGGGTCTCTTGAAGCAGATCGACGTCCAGCGCCGCGACCTGGAGCGGGCCGCGACCGTCGGCAACTTCGACCGTTTCCGTCAGGGGTCGATCGCCCTCTTGACCAACCCGCGGACCCGCAAGGCGTTCGACGTGACCAACGCCGAGCCGCACGTGCAGGATCGCTACGGCCGCAACGCCTTCGGCTGGTCGCTGCTGATGGCGCGGCGGTTGGTCGAGGCCGGCGTCAACATGGTGCAGGTGAACCTCGGCAACAACGAGACGTGGGACACGCACGGCAACGCCTTCCCGCACCTGAAGGAGAAGCTGTTTCCGCCAGCCGATCGGGCTATTTCAGCGTTGCTGGACGACCTGAACGAGAGCGGGCTGTTGGAGAGTACACTGCTCGTGATGGCGGGCGAGTTCGGGCGGACGCCGAAGGTCACGCGGTTGCCGCAGTACTACAAGCTGCCGGGCCGCGACCACTGGGGCGCGGTGCAGACCGTTTTCTTCGCCGGCGGCGGCGTGCGGGGCGGCACGGTGGTCGGCTCGTCGGACAAGATCGGCGGCCATCCCGCGACCGAGCCGCAGACGCCGGAGAACATGGCAGCAACGATCTACAGCTCCCTCGGCATCCCGCAGACGATGATGTGGCACGATGCCCTGGACCGTCCGCACCACATCTATTACGGCAAGCCGATCGCGGGCCTGATGTAACGCCGAGTCCGAAATTAACGTTGGTTTCGCCGCGAGCCTCGGGCGAGTGCGACACCCTGCGTTCGCCAGCGGCTCGCGGCTATCGGCGCTGAGGAAAGCAAAGTCCGGGTCGGCAGGGCGTTGGGTGCCACGCCCACGCGCGGAGACCGGCAAACTTGCGGGACCGTCGCCGCGTGGGCGTGCGGCCTGGGGGAGTTCCGCACGCCCACGCGGCGACGGGGCTGCCGAGGCGTCGGTCCCGTCGCGTGGGCGTGGCACGCGCACACCCTCCCCCGGACTTTCCTTTGCTGAGGGCGAATAAACTTCTTTCTCCTGCCCGGCGCCTACATCTTCAGGCCGACTACCTCGGCGACCTTGTGACACTCGGCCATCATCTGCCTGAAGGCGGCCGGCGTCAGCGCCTGGAAGCCGTCGCTGAGCGCCTTCTCCGGGTCGGGATGGACCTCGACAATCAGGCCGTCAGCGCCGGCGGCGACAGCGGCGCGGGCCATCGTCACGACCAGGCTGGCCTTGCCGGTCCCGTGACTGGGGTCGACGACAACCGGCAAGTGCGTCGTCTGGTGCAGGTAGGGGACGCTCGCCAGGGGAAGCGTAAAGCGCGTGTGGTCCTCGAAGGTACGGATACCACGCTCGCAGAGCATGACGCGCGTGTTGCCCGTCTTGAGGACGTACTCGGCGGCGAGGAGGAACTCGTCCATGGTGGCCGATGGACCGCGCTTGAGGAGCACCGGCAGACCGCTCTCGCCGACCGCCTCCAGCAGCGGATAGTTCTGCATGTTGCGGGCGCCGACCTGCAGGACGTCGGCATAATTCGCGATCAGAGCGACCTGTTCGGTCGCCATCACTTCAGTGACGACGGCGAGGCCGGTGGCGGCGCGGGCCTCGGCAAGCAGTTCGAGGCCCTTCTCCTTGAGGCCCTGGAAACTGTAGGGACTGGTGCGTGGCTTGTAGGCACCGCCGCGCAGGCCGTGGCCCCCGGCTTCGCGGACGAGATGGGCGAGCTCGAGGATCTGGCCGCGGCTTTCGACCGAGCAGGGGCCGGCGATGACGCCGAGCTGTCCGCCGCCGACGCGCAGTCCCAATGCCTCGACAACCGTCGGTTCCTTCTTGACCTCGTAGCTGGCGATCTTGTAGGGCGCCAGGATCGGGACCACTTTTTCCACTCCCTCCCCCAGCTCGAGCGACTGCTTGGCACCGTCGCGCTTCTCGCCCAGCGCAGCGATCACCGTTCGTTCGGTCCCGACGATGACCTGGCTGCGCAAGCCGAGTTGGTGGACGCGCTCGACCATGTGCTCGATCTGCTGCTGGCTGGCACCGGGTTTCATGACGACGATCATGGTGCGCCCCCCTCCGCGGGGCCGAACTTCTCCGCGCGACGGCCCCGGAAGTCAACCGGCGGCCGGCCGGGGTCGATAACATTCGACCTGGGTGCGATGAAACGAAAAAGGCCCTGAAACCGCGTGGGTCTCAGGGCCTGGTATCGTTGTCTCAATTCAGACGCCGATCATGTCCCCTCGATCCACGCGGCAGGGCTCGCAAAATAAAACCAGTAGCCGAACGCGAAGGGCCGCATGGCGAAAGGAGATTTCCTCGTCTGGTGTCAGGCGGTCTGGAAACTGATGCAAACGGGGAACCCCGGCGAGATACGCGCCGGGGCTCCCTACCGAAAACTTTGAGGCTGCTCCGACGGGCAGCCCGTCGGCTGCGTCACGGCAGCCTCACCTGGTTACCGCTACACATAAGGGACCACCTCCTTCCGTGCGAGCCATCCGGAATTCGTCAGGAACCAGCCGCAACGAACCCGGCCTCCAGGAAGTCGCACCACGTTCGTGCGATCCGATTGATGTCATGCTAAACGTCCCGCCACGAATGGTCAAGAATGCTCGGGCAGAAAAAGAGAGCCGGGCAAGCGGGGCAGCCTTGCAAAGGCTGGGGAGCAGGCGCTCGGCGTTTACAAATCTCGCCACGGCTGCTATGACTTCGTCCCTTCCGGCAGACGCAACCAATCGCCGCGCGCAGCCGCCCGCCTGCGCCAAGAGGATGGGCCATGTCCATGATCGACCGCTGGCGCTCCTGGTTCCGGCGGCCTGCGCGGCGCAGCCGGTCCGACGGCCTGCGGCCGAGGCCCGCGGTAGAGGAGTTGGAGAAACGCGAGGTCCTCTCCGGTTTCGGGACCGGACTGCTCTCCGAGCCTGACGAGAGCCGCTTCCCAATGCCCTCCGATGTCACCCGGTTCCTGCCGCCCGGGACGGACCTCGGGACGCGATTCCTCCAGGTCGATACCGACGCCCCTCCAGCGGTGGCAGGGAACAGGCAAGACCCCCTGGCAAGCGGGATTCGTTTCATCGCCCCCGGCAACGAGGGCGGCTTCCTGGCGCTCCTGCGCCAGGACAGCGGCGCCACGAGGGGCACCCCGCCCCCGTCAGCGATGAACACGATCGCCATTGATGCCGACTGGCTGGCCGGGGCACCCGCGCGAGCGGGTCGCGGTCCTGGCCCCTATGTCCTCGATCAGGCCGGCGCTACCTATGTCCTGGGCACGGACGTCCGCACCGAGGGGACCGCGTTCGTCGTCGCCGCCCCGGATGTCACGCTCGACCTCAACGGACACACGGTCGTTTACGGCGACAGCGCCCCGCTCGGCCTGCGCAACGGCGGCTTCGAGGAGGGGTCCGGCCGCGATGTGCCCGGCTGGGACCTGAGCGACGCGCCCGCAGCCAGTCTGACCTCGAACACGAGCCATCTCTTCGGCAACCAGGTGCTGCACCTGGGACCGTTCCGCGGCATCCAGCGCATCGTCTCCGATCCCGTCGCCATCCCGGCGGCCGGCCGCACCTACGCCGCGACCATCACTCCTTCCGGCATCGACGCGCGCAGTACGCTGCGACTGACGGTCCTCGACGCGATCACCGGAGCGGTACTGGGCAGCGGGGTCTCGGACAGCACACCGCGCGGCTACTCCGCCGTCGCCTCCTTCACGCCGCTGACGACTGATCCCGTGCAGTTGCGCATCGAGGTCATCCCGCCGCCAAATTCGCTCGATTCCCTGGACCTCGACCAGGCCACCCTGACTGTCTCGAACGATTACGGCATCGTCGCCTCACACATCAGCCGCGGTGGGCTGCCGGGCTGGGTACACCTGTCGCCCGAGGCGCAGGCCGTCTATCGAAACGCTACTAATTTCACCGTGAAGAACGGCTCCGTCGTCCAGGGCCAGGGCAACGGCTATGCCAGTTCGCCGCTGTTCTTCCGCGAACTCGCCGGTGTCACGGTCGACAATGTCCAGACGCATGCCACCGGCATGGACACGCAAAGCCTGGACGCCACCTACGCCACCGCTCATGTCACGATCCTCAACTCGACGTTTCGCGAGGACATCGACAACATCAGCAACCGCATGCTGAACTTCGCGACGCTGAAACTGAACAACACCAGTGCGCCGATCGACATCGAGGGCAACCACCTGCTCGGCTCACCGCAGGCAGGGATTGTGATCGCCCGCAATGATCCGCAGTTCACGGTCGTCATTCGCAACAACGAGTTCCGCCAGAATGCGGTGACGACGAACGGTTACGGCATCCTCCTGTCGGCGGCGCAGAACTTCGAGATCGCCGGCAACACGATCGTCCCGGCCAACGGCAAGGGCATCGACCTCGACGGCTACGCTGGAGCCCCGCTGCTGGACGGCAACATTCACGACAACTACGTCGACGTCCAGGAAGTCGCCAACCGCGAGTATCCGCGCGGCCTGGAGGCGGTCGCCCTGCGGCTCCGCAACAACCTTGGCGCCGGCGGCGTGCAGCGGATTCTGAACATCACGAACAACACGTTCATCGCCCGCACCGGGCCGGGCCAGCTCAACGAGGCCCAGGCGGTGCGCATCAGCTATGCCAACAACGATGGCGCGATGGATAACGCAGGCATCACTTTGCAGGGCAATCTCATCAAGGCCATCGTGTCGACGCCGGACGAATCGTTCCGCGCCAAGGCGCTGGTGCTCGACCGCGTCGACGACGGCATCAACTTGCAGATCAGCGGCAACGTGCTGGAGAGCAACGACGTATCGCTGGCGGTGGCTGACACCGGCGGCGACGTCACCGGCGTCGACCTGGCTTTCAACACGCTGCGCCGCTCCGACGAGGGCGCGCCTCGTCCGTACACGGGCATCCTGGCCGGATATGATACTCACGAGATCCGCCGGGTGCGCCTGATCGGCACGGGGCTGGACAACGGCGCCACGGCGAATGTGGTCTGGGTCGGCGCGGGCTTCAAGGACCTCGCGGTCGGCTGATTAGCCCGACGCGCAAGCGAGGACCTCTTAGCCCGACGCGCAAGCGAGGAGAAAGAAAAAATCCTCGCTGGCGCGTCGGGCTAAGGGTGAGCTGGCCGTTGAGGTAGGTCGCGCCGCCGGCGCTGTAGTCCACCAGCAGCCAGCGGTCGCCTTGCTGCACGATGCGGGCATGGGACTTGTCGACGCCGGGGTCGCCGTACAGCCCAAGGTCATTCCCCTCGCCACGGCCGATCGTCACCTCGGCCTTCGACAGGATCAGCTCGCGCCCTGGCCGGAAGCCCTCCTCGACCTTCAGCCACGCCTCCTTGAGGATCACCTGGGCCAGCCCGATCAAGAGGCCGATGCACAACCCCAGGGCGACAAAGCCCGTGGCGCTGGGCATCCAGAAGCCCTCCGTCGTGCCCAGGACGTCCTTGCCGGCCGCCTCTAGCAGGAGCGACAGCACGGCGCCGAGCAGGCCGCCAACCGCCCCGCCGAGGACGCCGCGCAACACTTTCCGCCGCGGACCGCTGCTGTGTTCCCCCAACAGGACGCTGTGCGAATAGTCGAAGACCCCCGGGGCAGCGCCGACGAGGGCGCCGGTGATGATCCATCCCGTCAAGTAGAAGAACGTCAGCCCTGTCGCGGCGAACAGCGTCTGTCCGAACAGTCCGCCCAGGAACCCGCCGAGGCTGCCGACCACGACGGCCACGACGACGCGCTGCAGCAGTCCCCCGATCCGCCCGGCGTGGCCGTTCCACAGCGCGTCAAGCAGTCCCAGGGCCAGCGCTACCACCATGCCCAGAAACAGCGCCTTGACCGCTTGCTCGGTGACGTGGTGCCCGATGTCGGGGATACGGCCCAGCACCCAACCGACGAAGGCGGCGCAGCCCCCGAGAACGGCACAGTAGTAGATGAACAGGCGAAACGACATCCAAGCCTCTGATTTTCGTTTTTGGATTTTGGATTTTGGATTTACCGGCAGGTCGCCCTGGTAACTTCTTCAATCGCAAATCCAAAATCGCACTTAGAGCGGTTTGCATTTGCTCGTAGCACAGGCGTCTCGCCTGTGCGCTGTCGCGGTTCGGCACCGGCGAGACGCCTGTGCTACGGCCGAC
>JACOUH010000452.1 GCA_016177925.1 Planctomycetota bacterium
AGATCGTAGCCCGGCGGTTTTCAGAGGCAGCCGATTAAATAAACATAAGGTCTATTATCGGATGTTAGCCGTTTCGCCGCCCGGGTGAACGGAAAGTCAGCAAGAGGCGAGGCCGCCCCATTATAGTCCGATAATGATCATTATGTTTAATAAGCTGTGCGACAGAAGTCGTTCTCTTGTAAGGAGATCCTTCGATTGCCCATTCGGGGGACGGGATGTGCTGGAAACACGGGACAGAACGGATTCGCGGAAAGGAACAACGGACATCCGGGACAGCAACAAGAGACGGCTCGCGCACCCGATCAGGACGGTGCCTCGCCGTTGCGGCTCGGGTCGGTGCGATAGCCCTCCTCGAACATCCCCATGCGGCGGAACTTCTCGTAGCGCCGCCGGAGCAACTCCTCGGCCGGGACGTTCCGCAACTCGCGCAGGTAACGGAGCAGGTAGCCCTTCAGCGTGTTGGCCATCTCACGGTGGTCGCGGTGGGCCCCGCCGAGCGGTTCGGGAATCACATCGTCGATCACGCCGAGAGCGCCCAAGTGCTTCGCCGTCAGCTTGAGAGCGTCGGCGGCGAGAGGTTTCGTCTCCTCGGTCGCCACCTTCCACAGGATGCCGGCGCATCCCTCCGGGCTGATGACCGAATAATAAGCGTGCTCCAGCATACTCACCCGGTCGCCAATGCCGATGCCGAGCGCGCCTCCGGAACCCCCTTCCCCGATCACTACGCAGACGACCGGCGTCCCCAGGCGCGACATCTCCAGCAGGTTGACCGCGATGAGTTGCGCCTGCCCGCGCTCTTCGGCGCCGATGCCGGGGAAGGCGCCCGGCGTGTCGATCAGGCAGATAACGGGCAGACGGAACTTCGCCGCCAGGCGCATGTTCTTTAGCGCTTTGCGGTAGCCCTCCGGGTGAGCACAGCCGTACAGGCATTCGTTTCGCTCGGCGACCGTGTGGCCCTTCTGCTGGCCGATCAGCATGACGCGAAAATCGCCCAGGCGGGCAAAGCCGGTGCGGATCGCCCGGTCGTCGCCAAAGGCGCGGTCGCCGTGCAGTTCGACGAACTCCTCGAAGATCAGGTCCATGTAATCGAGGGTCTGCGGCCGCTGCGGATGCCGCGCTACCTGGACCGTCTCCCAGGCGGACAGGTTGCTGTAGATCTTCCGTTTGAGGTTGACCAGCTCACGGCGAATACGACGGACTTCCTCACTGCTGCCGACCTCGCCGCCGGCGTTGGCCTCCAGGCGCGCGAGGAGTTCCTCCATCTCGTAAATCTCACGCTCGAAGGGCAAGCGGGACAGCGGCGGCATCGGGACCCTCTCCACCAGCAAACGAGGGCGTCCGTCCGGATCAAACGGGCAGTTTAGCCACCTCTCCGGATGCCGTCCAGAGCACCCGGTCCTCACGCCGGCGCCGACGACTCGTTGAACAGCTTCATGCCGCGCATGGCCATCAGCACTTCGTGGAAATCGCGCGGGCGGTCTTCCTTCTTCTTGGCCAGCATGTGGAGGATCAGTTGGGCAAAGTCCTCCGTCACGTCGGGATTGTACTGTCTGGGCGTCACCGGTTTCTCGGCGATGTGCTTGTACAGCAGGTCTTGCGAGGACATCCCGCGGAACGGCGGGCGGTTCGTCACCATCTCGTAGGCGGTGACGGCGAAGCTGTAGATGTCGGCCCGGCCGTCCAGCGGCAAGCCTCGAATCTGCTCCGGCGACATGTAACTGCGCGTCCCTTGCGACTTGCCCTTGCGCCGGAACAGCTTCTGGAAGAACCCCGTCTGCATGCGCTGGGCCAGGGCGAAGTCGATCAACCGCAGTTCGCCGGCGCTGTTGACCAGGATGTTGTCCGGCTTAATGTCGCGGTGGACCCACCCCTTGGCATTCATGAACGCCAGCGCGGTCGCCGTCTGCTTGAGAATGTCTTGTCCTTTCTCGCGGACGAAGGCGTCGTCCTTGCGCATCAGGCGCATCTTCAGGCTACCCGACGGAAAGAATTCCATGACGAAGTTTGGCGTCGCGTGGGTGCGGTTGATGTGGACGATCCGGATGATATTCGGATGGGCCAGCGACTTGCCCACCTCCGCCTCGTGGTACAGGAACCGGCGCTGGGCCGCCT
This sequence comes from Planctomycetota bacterium, assembly GCA_016177925.1. Taxonomy (GTDB): domain Bacteria; phylum Planctomycetota; class Planctomycetia; order Gemmatales; family Gemmataceae; genus JACOUH01. The sequence continues at coordinate 2,113 of JACOUH010000452.1, forward strand.
CGCGCGCCTTTTCCGGCAGCAGCAGCTTCATTGCAAAGTGACGGCCGCTGGCAACCTCGACGACCTCCCAGACCTGGCTGGTCTGCCCC
>JACOUH010000054.1 GCA_016177925.1 Planctomycetota bacterium
AGACCTTCTGCTCCCCCTCTCCGCTTCGGGGAGGGGGCTGGGGGGAGGGGTCTTTGTAACGATTCCTCAACGGCCGGTCGTCGGCTTCCCCGACCCGCTCTCGCGGGTGCCCGAGAGGCCCGCTGCCCAGGCGATCGCGTTCCGCAAGAACTGGTTGAACGCCGGTTGCTTGAAGTCGTCGCGGTGGCCCAGCGAGGTGTAGAAGACGCGCCCGCCGAACTTCGAGCGGTTGACCCAGGCGACCGGCTCTGCCGGCTTGCCCTCGATCGAGCCGATCAGCAGCGCAGTCGTCGTCTTCGCCAGCGGGCGGACCTTGTACAGCGAGCTGCAGCCCTTCAATTCGGCGACCTCCACCCCGGCGAGGATCGGATGCCCCGTCGCTCCCTCGGCGACTCGCAGTACGGCCTTCGGGCCAGCGCCGTGGTGGCCGGTGTAGTTGCCGCCCAGGACGTCGCGGTCGAACTCCTCCCAGGAGACGAATCCCTCCGGCGGCTTCTTCTTCTGCAACGAGAACGCATGGCTCGCCGTGCGAATGCCGACCACCGGCTTGCCGCGCTCCACGAACTTGCGGATCGCGTCCAACTGGGCCCTGGGCAGCACGCGCCGCCGGACACTGACCAGGACGACGTCGGCCTCCTCGAGCACTTCGAGGCCGGGGATGTCGTAGCGGTCCTTGTCGCTGCCGTGGACCTGGCTAACACGGAATGCCTGGCCGAGGTGCTTCAGGGCGAACTCGGGCAGCGACTGCTCCGTCTTGTACTCGTCCTCCGCCATGACGATCACGACGTGCGGGCGTTTGTCGCCGGCAAAGCGGAAGGGCTTGCCGCCGAGCAGTTGATCGCTCGTCGCGGTCGGGCAGACCCACTTCTCGATGTGCTCGACGATCAGGTCGGTGCCGGTGAAGTGGCTGACGTACGGGGCGCGGGCCGGGTTGTACATCGTGTCGGTCATGTCGCGCAGGAGCACGACGTTCTTGCCGTTCTTCGCCATCTGGCGCAGGCCAAACGGCCGGCCAAGGACGCACATGTTGGTGTGGACGCCGACCAGGATGACGTTGCCGATGCCGCGCTGCTCGAGGACGCTCCAGATCTCCTCGCCATTATCGCTGATGATGTCGTCATCGTGGATCTTCAACGTGTCGATCTGCGACTTCCAGGGCGCGCGTGGGTTGCGGCCCATCGTCTCGAGTTTCTTGGCCCAGTCGCGGTGCTCGGCGAGGTCGTCGTCCTCGCCGCCATCGGACTGATCGATGGGATACTTGCCCTTCTCCTCCGACGGGATGCGCGTACACCAGCTGCCGATGTCCTTGGGCAGGTCCTTCGCCCGCGGCGTTTGCAGAGCGCGCTTGCGTGCCGGGTGGTCCTTGTAGGTGGCCATGCAGCTTGACGGGGCGTGGATGATCAGGACGCCGCGGGCGCGGGCCTCGTTCAGGAGCCGGTTCAGGCGCGGCGCCATTTCGCCGACGCGGCGTGTCGCGTTGAGGCAGTGGTGCAGGTCCCACATGTCGCAGACGATGAGGGCCGTCTTGTTCGCGTCCCACTCGGCGGGTCGGACGACGGTGTGGAAGCGGCCGCTGCTCTCCTTCGTCTCAACGCGGCTGCGCAATTGGAGCGAGAGTTTCGGGGAAGAAGCCTTCGCGGCGTCCGCGGCGAAAGCGGTCGCCACGGACAGAGCGGTCAACAGGACAACGAGGCCGGGTCTCATCATGGTCGATCTCCTGCGTAGGTCAGGCTTTCCAGCCTGACGTTGAGGCCGCGTCAGGCTGGAAAGCCTGACCTACTTTCGGGCCGGGGTTATATGCTCAGAGGGCGGGAACCAGGGGTTCCGGGGCTTTGCTCTACACCGATGGGACAATTCTATGGGATGAGCGGGGAAAGCGAGCAGGCTGCCTTCGACTTCACGAGGGCAGCCGCGGGGTTGCCGCGCCCATCGCCTCTGCGGTACATTGCTCATTCGACGATCTCATCCTTCGGTCGCGGCGTCTACCCCGCCATGAAACAGTCTGCCGGAACCCTGTTGTATCGTGGGGGGAACGAGGGGCTCGAGGTGCTCCTTGTCCACCCTTCCGGCTCGTACAATCGACGCGCCCCCTGGAGCATCCCCAAGGGCGAACCCGACAGCGACGAGGACCTCGAAACGACCGCCCGCCGCGAGACGCAAGAGGAGACGGGTGTCGAGGTCGACGGGCCACTCGTTGCGCTGGGATCGATGACCTACAAGAAGAGCCGCAAGGAGGTCCACTGCTTCGCCGGTCCCGCCCCCGCCGGCGCCGCGCCGCGGTGTGCCTCGTGGGAGATCGACCAGGCCTGCTTCGTGTCGCTGCCGCGCGCAAGGGAGTTAGTGCATCCCGATCAGACGGTTTTCCTCGACCGGCTTGTCGCCGCCGTCGAGGAAGGAGCCCTACCGCCGGCGCCGAGTTGAACCACCCGGCTGTACAACCAACAAGGTGCTGGCGCAGCAGTTCGGCCTCCCCTTGCACCGCGGCATTCGTCCCCCTGAACGGTCTCTCCCTGAGCTTGCGAGCCATCAGCTTGCAGGGGTCAGGTGGAGGTCGCGTCATCTGCGACGACGGGCCGCTCGGGGTCAATAAATAGCCAGCAGGCCGCGCCGAGCAGCAGGACGCCGCCGAAGAGGTAGAACGCCGGGTCCCACTGAGCGCGGCCGCTATAGCCCTGGGACTTCATGAAGTCGACGAAGATGCCCAGGCTGACCTGCGAGACAAGGCCCCCCGCC
>JACOUH010000453.1 GCA_016177925.1 Planctomycetota bacterium
GCCATTGTCCGACTGGGCCACGGAAGTGAAGCTGAGGGCGACCTTCTGATCGCCGCGCGGCGGGATCGGGAAGACACGCAAGCGGAAGAGGTTGTTGCCCATGTATTCAAGCAGGCCGGGGTCCTGCGTCCGGCGGACGATGGCTTCGTAGAGGGAGCGTGCCTTGTCGGCCTCGACGAGTTCGCCCTTGACCTCCTTGCCGGCGACCCACATGGTGAACTTGTTGACACTGGCGCCCTTGGGCACCGGGAACAGGTAGGTCGCCTCCAGGGGCCGGTCGGTGTGGTTGCGGAAGGTCTGCTCGACGCGGGTCGTGGCCACCTGGTCGTCAATGCGGATGGTGACCTTGTGGTCTAGCATCGCCAGCGGCGGCAGCGTCTTCTCTTCTGGAATCAACAGGCCAGCGCCCCGCACCGCGGGCGTGCAGGCCAGCAGGACGGTCAACACCACTCCGGTAAGGCGCATCGCTCTCCCCTTTCGTGTTCGAGAGATCGGTCTTCCTCTCTACAGACGGACGAGTGCGCCGTTCGGATTGTCACAAGCTTGTTACACTCGCGCCGGGGACGAGGCGTTCGTCCTTGGCCCTCGAATCCGACTTGATCGATGCGACCGCGGCGGACTACCATGCGCGCTGGGTTTCGTTCAAGGAGGGCCAAGGATGGCCGCCAACGGAATGGCCGCGAGTGTCGTCTGGAGAGTCTCCAGGGAACTCTGGGAAAGCATCGAGCCGATCCTGATGAAAGATGGCACGCCAAAGGCAGCGGCGCCGCCCCTGTCGGTCGCCGCGGCGGCCGAGGGGCAGACGAACGTCGTCGTCGTCGAGGACCCGTTCTACATCGTCGCCCCGTCGCCGCAGGCCGACGAACAGAACCGGGTGCTCAAGCACGGCGAGACCTTCGTCGTCTTCGACCACCACGGCGACATTCGACCCGCCGGGCTCGGCGAGGAGGGCCTCTACCACGAGGGCACGCGGTTCCTGTCCACCTCGGTGCTGCGCCTGGGCAAAGGCCGCCCGCTCTTCCTCAGCTCGACCGTGCAGGACAACAACGCCCTGCTCACGGTCGACCTGACCAATCCCGACATCTTCCGCGACGGCGTGATGGTGTCGCGGGGGACGCTGCACCTGTTTCGCTCCAAGTTCCTCCACGACGGCCGCTGCTACGAGCGGCTCCGCCTGCGCAACTATGGCCTGATCCCCGTGACGACGTCGTTTGCGCTGCAGTTCCGCGCTGACTTTGCCGACATCTTCGAGGTGCGCGGTATGAAACGTGAGCGCCGCGGCGATGACCTGCCGCCGATCGTTGGCGATGGTTTCGTCGTGCTGTCCTATCGCGGCCTCGACCGAGTCGAGCGGCGGACGCGGCTGGAGTTCGTGCCGAGACCGGCGCGGCTGAGCGGATCGGAGGCCTCCTTCGAGGTGACGTTGCCGCCGCAGGGCGAGATGACCCTCTACATGACGGCAAGCTGCGAGGTCGGAGAAAACCTCCCCGCGCCGCCGGGCTACGAGAGCGCCGCCGTCCTGACGCGCGAGGAAGGTCGCGCCGGCCGCAAGCGCTTCTGCCACATTTTCACGTCCAACGAGCAGTTCAACGACTGGGTCAACCGCAGCCTGTCCGACGTGCAGATGATGATCACGGACACGCGGGAGGGCCCTTATCCTTATGCCGGCGTGCCGTGGTTCAGCACCGCCTTTGGCCGCGACGGCATCCTGACGGCCCTGGAGTGCCTGTGGGTCAACCCGACCCTGGCGCGCGGCGTGCTTGGGTACCTGGCGGCCATGCAGGCGATCGAAGAGCGGCCCGAGCAGGACGCCGAGCCGGGCAAGATCCTGCACGAGACGCGCAACGGGGAGATGGCGGCGTGCAGCGAGATCCCCTTCGGCCGCTACTATGGCAGCGTCGACTCGACGCCGCTGTTCGTGCTGCTCGCCGGCGCCTACCACGAGCGCACCGGCGACACCGCCTTTATCCAGCGCATCTGGCCGAACGTCGAGCGGGCGCTGTCCTGGATCGACCGGTATGGCGACCGCGACGGCGATGGCTTCGTCGAATACTGCCGGGAGTCGGCCGACGGGCTGGTGCATCAGGGCTGGAAGGACTCGCACGACTCGGTCTTCCACGCCGACGGCACGCTGGCCGAGGCGCCGATCGCGCTGTGCGAGGTGCAGGGGTACGTCTACGCGGCCAAGCGGTACGCCGCCAACCTCGCCGGCGTGCTCGGGCAGAAAGAGCGGGCCAGCCAGTTGCTGGCCCAGGCGGAGACACTACGGCAGCGCTTCGAGGAGGTTTTCTGGTGCGAAGACCTGTCGACGTACGCGCTGGCGCTGGACGGCAGCAAGCGGCCCTGCCGCGTGCGGACGTCGAATGCGGGGCAGTGCCTGTTCACCGGCATCGTCGGTCCGGAGCGGGCCAAACGGGTGGCGCAGACGCTGCTACGCGAGGATTCGTTCTCTGGCTGGGGCATTCGCACGGTGGCGGCATCGGAGGTGCGTTACAACCCGATGTCGTATCACAACGGCTCGATCTGGCCGCATGACAACGCCCTGATCGCCTACGGCCTGTCGCGCTATCGGCTGCTGGAGCCGGCGGGGAAGGTGCTGACGGGACTGTTCGACGCGAGCCTGTTCCTCGACCTGCGCCGGATGCCGGAGCTGTTCTGCGGTTTTCCGCGGCGAGGCGGAGAGGGGCCGACGGGCTACCCGGTGGCGTGCTCGCCGCAGGCCTGGTCCGCTGCCAGCGTCTTCATGGTCCTGCAAGCCTGCCTGGGACTGCGCATCTTCGGGGCCGAGCGCCGCGTCCTGTTCTCGTATCCGCTGCTACCGGAGTCACTCCAGGAGATCCAGATAACGGGTGTGCGCGTCGGCGAGGCGAGCGTCGACCTGTACCTGGAGCGTCACGGGCAAGACGTTGGCGTCAACGTGCTCAAGCGTGAGGGCGACGTCGAGGTGGTCGTGGTGAAGTAACGGATCTATCCGGGGGCAAAAGTTGCGGCATGGCAATGGTTCCGGCGGTCCTCTTTCCTCCCTGCCTCCCTCCAGCAATAGTGTAAGGTATTACCCCGGCACGGATGATCGTCTCACACGAACCCGAAGCGCCAGCGAGGGTTCGTGTGGATCTTTCGTGCCGGGGTAGTATCCGAGGGAGCCGCCACGGGATACACTGAATCCAAAGAAACCGAGCGAAGAAGAAGTGCAGGGCCAGGGCTGCGTCCGTGTCACCGGATGCGAGCCCTGCCGCGTCCCGATGGGCTTCAACAGGTCACACCGCCCAGGAGTTCTTCCATGCCCGAGCCTGACAGCATCCAGCCGACGATGGACACCAACGGCGGCCCCGATCTCGCGGAGAGCAAGAACGACTCCGCAGCGCAAGGGGATGGGGACTCTCCTCGGAGCAAGGCCCCCGATACGCGCGTTGACTCCGGGCGCACTCCCGCCGAGCGCGACGAGGTGATGCCCCCTCTGGCAGGGAGGTCCGCCGAGCAGGTGGGCCGCTACCCCGTGCTCGGCGAGATCGGCCGCGGCGGCATGGGGATAGTGCTGCACGGCCGCGATCCCGAGTTGGGCCGCGACCTCGCCCTCAAGGTGATGCTCGGCGACTCCGCCGGGCGCCCCGACGTGGTCCAGCGTTTCCGCGAGGAAGCGCAGGTCGGCGGACAGTTGCAGCATCCCGGCGTCGTGCCTGTCTATGAACTGGGCCGCGCCAACGACGGCCGCCCCTACTTCACGATGAAGCTGGTCAAGGGCGTTACCTTGGCCCAGCTACTCAAGGAACGGGCCAGCCCTCCGCAGGACCGACCGCGCTTCCTCAAGGTGGTCGAGCAGGTCTGCCAGGCGGTCGCCTACGCCCATGCGAAGGGCGTGATCCATCGTGATCTCAAGCCGGGCAACATCATGGTGGGTGCCTTCGGCGAAGTGCAGGTCATGGACTGGGGACTGGCGAAAGTATTGGCGAGCGGGGGGCGTGAGCCCCCCGAGGAGCCCTCCTCGGGGGGTTCACACCCCCCGCTCGCCGTCCCCAGCGTGGTCAAGGTTTCGCGGGCCGACTCGGGCAACGCGGAAACGCAGGAAGGAGACGTGCTGGGAACACCGGCCTACATGGCCCCGGAGCAGGCCCTTGGCGAGGTCAATCGGCTGGATGCGCGCTGCGACGTGTTCAGCCTCGGCGCCATCCTATGCGAGGTGTTGACGGGATTGCCCCCCTACACCAGCGCGGACCGGATCGCCGTGCTGCGGCAGGCGCGGCGCGCCGAGCTGGGAGAGGCCCTGGGGCGACTGGATGCCTGTGAGACCGACGAGGAACTGGTCGGCCTGGCGCGGCGCTGCCTGTCGGCGGAGGCGAACGGACGGCCGCACGACGCCGGCGAGGTGGCAAGGGCGGTGGAAGCGTACCTGGCCAGCGTCGAGGAACGGCTTCGCCAGGCGGAGCTGGAGCGAGCGGCCGCGGAAGCGCGGGCAGCGGCGGAGCGGCGGGCGCGCCGGCTGACGCTGGGGCTGGCCGCGTCCGCGCTGCTGCTCGTCCTTGCTGGCGGCAGTGGCGCCTGGCTGTGGCAGAAGCAGCGGGCGGAGCAGGCCAACCGCCACGAGCGGATCGAGCACACCCTCACCCAGGCGGTACAGCAGGTCCAGCAAATCCGAGCAGAACTGCAAGCGCAACTCGCGAACGGCGGCGTCTTCCAGTTGCTGGATCGGCCTTCCGAGTGGAAGCACAAACTCGACCTGGCGCAGGCAGCGCTCCAGCACGCTCGGGACCTGGCAAACGGTCCCGAGGGCCCCTTCGCCGAGGAGTTGCACACAGAGATCCAGACCCTGGAAGCGTGGCACCGCGGGGCCGAGGCCGACCGGGAGTTGGCGCTGGACCTGGAGAAGGTCCGCGAAAACCGGTCGGTGATTGTCGAGGGCAAGTTCGACACTGCCGGGGCCCTGCGGGGTTATGCCGCCGTCTTCGGCTGTTTGGGGTTGAAGCTGCGGCCCGCTCAGGAGGCCGAGGACGCCGCCCTGGTCCAGCGTTCTACCATCCGGGAGCAGCTCGTGGCTGCCCTGGACGACTGGGTTCTCGTGGCCGGATTGCAGAAAGAGAACGACCTGCAGAGGCGTTTGCTGCGGGTGGTGCGTCTGGCCGACCCGGACCCCTGGCGAGATAAGGTTCGCGACCCGGATACCTGGAAGAAGCCCCAGGCAGTGCAGGAACTGGCCGAAACGCTGCTAGCCGACCAGGCAGCTTTCAGCCAGCTGTCACGTCAGATACTGGTGCTGGTCGGAGGCCTGTTGATCGACACAGGGGGAAGGGCCGAGGTTTGGCTGCGCCAGGCTCAGAATCTTCACCCCAGCGACTTTTGGCTGAGCTTCATTCTGGCGGAGGCTATCTCCAAGGCAAAGCCTGGCGAGGCGGCCGGCTATTACCGGACCGCTTTGGCCGTGCGGCGCCAAAGCTCCGCGCCCTGGAACAACCTCGGCAACGTCCTGCGTGCCCAGAAGAAGCTGGACGAGGCGGTCGCCGCCTATCGCAAGGCCATCCAACTTCAGCCCGATGACGCCAGGGCTCACTACAACCTCGGCCTCGCCCTGGATGAGCAGAAGAAGCTGGACGAGGCGGTCGCCGCCTACCGCCAGGCCATCCAACTCCAGCCCGATCTCGCCGAGGCCCACAACAACCTCGGCGGCGCCCTGTATCGCCAGAAGAAGCTGGACGAGGCGGTCACCGCCTACCGCAAGGCCATCGACCTCAAGCCCGATGACGCCAAGGCATACTCCAACCTCGGCATCGCCCTGCGTGACCAGAAGAAGCCGGACGAGGCGGTCGCCGCCTGTCGCAAGGCCATCGCCCTCAAGCCCGATTTCGCCCTGGCCTACTACAACCTCGGCAGCGCCCTGTATGACCAGCAGAAGCTAGGCGAGGCGGAGGCGGCCTACCGCAAGGCTATCGACCTCCAGCCCGATTACGCCCTGGCGCACAACGGCCTCGGCGTCGCCCTGTATGGCCAGAAGAAGCTGGTGGAGGCGGAGGCCGCCTACCGCAAGGCCATCGAACTCAAGCAGGATTACGCCTGGGCGTATGCCAACCTCGGCCACGCCCTGCGTGAGCAGAAGAAGCTGGGCGAGGCGGTCGCCGCCTACCGCAAAGCCCATCAACTCTTGCCGAATCACTCCGGCATCCGCGACGATCTTCGCCAGACTGAACGACTTCTCGACCTGGACAAGCAACTGCCCGCCTTTCTCGCCGGCAAGGCGAAGCCCGGCAGCCCGCAGGAGCAGGTTGAACGCGCCCAGTTCTGTGTGGACTACAAGGAGCGCTACCGTGCCGCGGTCGGCTTCTTCGCCGACGCCTTCACCGCCGAGCCGAAGCTGGCCGACGACCTGCAAGCCCAGCACCGCTACAACGCCGCCTGTGCCGCTGCCCTCGCCGCCGCGGGCAAGGGTGCGGACGCCGGCAAGTTCGACGACAAGGAGCGTGCCCGCCTCCGCCAACAGGCCCTCGACTGGCTGCGGGCTGACCTGACTGCCTACACTCGCCTCACCGAGAACGGCAATCCGAACTCCCGACGAGCAATCCAGCAGCGCCTCGTCCACTGGCAGCAGGATACGGACCTGATTTCGCTGCGCGAGGAGAAGGCCCTGGCCGCGCTGCCCGAGAAGGAGCGGGCCGCGTGGCAACAACTCTGGGCCGACGTCGCCGCCCTGCGCAAGAAGATCGAGGAGAAGTAATGTTTCGCTGCACCCCTCATCGAGAGGCACGTCAGGCCAGGATGGGCTGGACGACTTCGCCATGTACGTCGGTCAACCGATAATCGCGGCCCTGGAAACGGTAGATCAGTTTCGTGTGGTCGATGCCCAGGCAGTGCAAGAGCGTCGCGTTCAAGTCGTGAACATGGACCGGGTCCTTGACGACGTTGTAGCAGTAGTCATCGGTTTCGCCGTACACGAGGCCCGGCTTGATGCCGCCGCCGGCCAGCCACATCGTGAAGCAGGCCCCGTGATGGTCCCGGCCGAAATTGCTCGGCTCCAGCTTGCCCTGGCTGTACGTCGTCCGGCCGAATTCACCGCCCCAGACGAGGAGGGTGTCGTCGAGCAAGCCGCGCTGCTTGAGGTCCTTGAGAAGGGCAGCGCACGGTTGATCGATGTCCTGGCATTGCAGGCGCAGGTCGCTTGGCAGGTTGTAGTGCTGGTCCCAGCCGCGATGGTAAAGCTGGATGAAGCGGACGTCGCGCTCGGCCAGGCGGCGGGCCAGCAAGCAGTTGGCAGCGAACGTCCCGGGAATGCGCGCCTGCGGCCCGTACAGCTCAAACGTCCTTGCCGATTCACGGTCCAGGTTGGTTAGCTCGGGCACCGAAGCCTGCATGCGGTAGGCCATCTCGTACTGCGCGATGCGTGTTTGGATTTCGGGATCGAGCATCGCGTCGTAATGCTTCCTGTTGAGCTGCTGGAGCGTGTCGAGTTGATGACGGCGGCCGGCGCGGGGAAGGCCCGGGGGGTTCGAGAGGTAGAGGACCGGGTCGCCGCTGGAGCGGAAGCCGACGCCCTGGTAACTGGACGGCAAAAAACCCGACCCCCAGAGACGAGCTTGCAAGGGGTCGCCGGGGCGTGCGGCGCTGCCACGCGACAGGAGCACGACGAAGCCGGGCAGGTCGCGGTTTTCGCTTCCCAGACCGTAGGTGATCCAGCTTCCCATGCTCGGCCGGCCCGGCTGCTGGTGGCCGGTTTGCAGGAAGGTCACGGCCGGGTCGTGATTGATCGCCTCCGTGTGCAGGGAGCGAATGATGCAAAGGTCGTCCACGACCTCACCCAGGCGCGGCAGCAGGTCGCTGACCCAGGCACCGGACCGGCCCCGCCGAGTAAACCCGGAAAAAGAGGACACCACCGGGAAGGCTTTTTGCGACGAGGTCATGGTCGTCAGTCGCCGACCCCTTCGGACCGAGTCAGGCAATTCTTCGCCATGCCGCTTTTTCAAATCGGGCTTGTGGTCGAACAATTCCAGTTGCGATGGTCCGCCGTGCATGAACAGGTAGATGACGCGTTTGGCACGGGCTGGAAAATGGCTCTTCCCAACCGGAGCGGCGGCGAGCAGCTCCGGCTTCAGCAGCGCGGCCAGCGCGGCGGTGCCAATTCCCACCGCGGCGCGACCGAACAATTGCCGGCGAGTGAGCAACAGAAGCCGTTCCCTGGAGAGCATGGCAGGTCCTCGTCGACTTCGTGGGGCAGGCTTCCAGCCTGCCGCTGCCCGGCAGGCTGGAAGCCTGCCCCACGGGGTCGTCATTCTTTGCTGATCGTTTCATCCAGGTTCAAGAGGACGCTGGCCACGGAGGTCCACGCCGCCAGCTCTGCCGCGTCGAGCGTGGGGTCGCGCGGCGCTTCACCGACGGCGAGCAGCTGGAGCGCCACGGCCGGGTTGTCGCGGTATTCGTCACGCCATCGCCGGTAGTGCTTTTCCAGCATCTCGATTTCATCCTCCTGCGGCAAGCGGCCGGTGACGCGACGGAAGCCGTGACGGATACGCGCGACCGGCTCGCTGCCAGCCCTCATCATTCGACTCGCCAGCGCCCGGGCGGCTTCGACGAACGTTGCAGAAGACTTCCTGCTCCAACGACCCCGGTGGCATCGTCCGCACCACCACCGTGTCGAAGGCGGACACGCGTGCTCGATCGGTGGACGTTGTGCTGCGCGCTCCGTAGACGAAGCAGGTGGCGGTGAGGGGCGAGTTCGGCCGGCAACTGGCTTGCAGTTACGCCGTGTCCGGGCGGTTGCCACTGAGGAGGAGGTTCATGTCCGGCCCGACCGTGGTCATCATTGGCGGCGGAGTCACTGGCCTGAGCACCGCCTACCATCTGGCGCTCAAGCGGTTCGGCCAGATCATCCTGCTGGACAAGGGGCCGGTCGGCGACGGCTCCAGCAGCCGGGCCGCCGCCATCATCACCGGCCTGCTCTGGAGCGAGACGGGCGTGCGCGTGCGGCAGATCGCCTTGCGCCGCTACCGCGAACTGTCCGAGGAGTTGCCCGGCTACCAATTCCAGGCGGTCGGCTGCCTCAACTGGTTCGACGGGGCCTCCTGGCCCGAACGCGAAGCCCTGCTGCCGCTGTACGACCGCCTGGGGGCTCCGTATGAGGTCCTGAGTGCCGCGGAGATGAACCACCGCTGGCCGGGGTTGTGCCCTCCGGAAGACTTCATCGGATTGCACGACCCCCAGGGCGGCTACAGCGAACCGGACGACTACATCCCCGCACTGGCGGCGAAGTGCCGGCAGCTGGGCGTGGACATCCGCGAACGACAACAGGTCACGGCCCTGTTGATGGCCGGGGGCCGCGTGCGAGGCGTCCGCACCGCCGCGGGTGACGTGAGTGCGGACGCAGTGGTGTGTACGACGTACGCCTGGACTCTCAAGGTCCTCGAGACGGCGGGCTTGCAGCTGCCCATCAAGGCGTTCGTCCACCAGCGGTACGTGACCCGGCCGCTGTCTCGGCCCGTGGCCATCCCCGCCGTCAACGCCAACCCGCTGGGCGGTTATGTCCGCCCGGCTGCGGGGGGGCGGCTGCTGCTGGGCATTGAGACGCCGGAGCGGTCCGAGTGGAAGGTCGCGTCCCAGGACTTCCACCTGTCGGAACTGTCGGCCAGTCCGGGGCTGCCCGACCTCCTGATGAGTCGGTTTCGTCCCACCGTTCCTGCCCTGGGAGACGCCTCCTGGGAATACGAGCGGGTAGGGCTGATCACGTTCTCGCTTGACCTCGAACCAATCCTGGGGCCGGTGGCCGCCCTGCCGGGCTTATTCGTGGGCGTCGCCTTCCACTCCGGCGGGTTCGCCTACAACCCGGCGTCCGGGCTGCTCCTGGCCGAGTTCGTCGCCGATGGCCGCACCTGTAGCGACGTTGCCGCCTTCTCCCCGGACCGCTTTAACCAGCAGGAGACCAGGGCCTACCTCGGCAGGACCGTGCTTCAGCGCGACGCCGGCCGCCGCAGGCACTGATTGCCCGTCCGCGCTGCTCCAGACATCGTGGTATTATCCCGGCAAGATCGTCACACAAGCCCGGAGCGCCAGCGACGGGATCCCGTCGCTGGCGCTCCGGGCTTGTGTAGCTCTTTCGTGCCGCGGTAATAATACTGTCGCTGGGGCCTCTTCGGCAGGGGTCGGGAGCATTTTCCGGGCGCGCGGCGTGACGCGGCGGGTGCTAGAATAAGATGAAGCATCGCCAGGTCCGGCTTGATCGACCCGCCGTGCGAGCAACCTCCGGAGGGGGACGCAACGAGTGCCTTATCATCCGAACTACCTGGCAGGCATCGTGCTCTTCAATGAGCAGCAGTTCTTCGAGGCGCACGAGGTCTGGGAAGACCTCTGGATCGAGTCGTCTGGACTCGAGCGCAAGTTCTACCAGGGGCTGATCCAGGCGGCCGTCGCACTGTGTCATTTTGGCAACGGCAACTTTCGTGGGGCGCTCAAGCTCTACCGTTCCAGCCGGGCGTACATGGAGCCGTGCGGCTCGCCCTTCCTGGGGCTCGACGTGACCGCGTTCTGGGAGCAGATGGAGCGATGTTTCGCCGGGGTGCTGGCAAGCATGGAGCCCGAACGGTCGCTGCGTCCCGATCCGGCGCTGGTGCCGGTGATCCGGCTCGACCCACCGCCGGACGCCTGGCCCGACCCGGCGGAGTTCCTCGATGAGGAGGAGTGAGGGGGGAACTGTCCATGACCGAAGCACAAGTATCGCTGAAGAACTTCCGCGGAACGGCGCGATTGTTTCCCCTGCCGAACCTCGTCTTGTTCCCATCGGTGATCCAGCCGCTGCACATCTTCGAGCCGCGTTACCGGCAGATGATGGCCGATGCCCTCGACGACGACCGCTTGCTGGCGCTGGTGTTGCTGCGGCCAGGCTGGGAGGAGGACTACCACTTGCGGCCGCCGGTCCACGCCGTCGCCTGTCTCGGCGCCATCGCCAACGAGGAATGCCTGGCGGACGGCCGCTACAACCTGCTGCTGCACGGGCTACAGCGCGTCCGCATCGTCGAGGAGCTGCCGGCGGAGAAGCTCTACCGCTGTGCGCGGGTCGAACTGCTCGAAGACGCGGCATCAGCCGCCGGGCTGGAGTGCGCGCTGCGCGAGGAACTGGCCCTCCGGATGCCGGCGTGGTTCGCCGGCCACGGCGCTGCCCAGCAGCAGGCAGAGCAACTCTTGGAGGCCAGCCTGCCGCTATCGGCCCTGTGCGACATCTTCAGCTTCGCCCTGCCGCTGCCGACCAAGGCCAAGCAAGGACTGCTCGAAGAACTCGATGTGACCCGCCGCGCCCGCCGGCTGCTAACCTATCTCAAGGAGCACAAGCCGCCGCCCGCTCCCCAGTCTGCCGAGCGCCGCTTCCCGCCGGAGTTCAGTCCTAACTGACGCCACGCTGGGCGCGTTCGGCTGGACTCCCAGCCTCTGGAGGTCCCGGACGCAGCACTTCCAAGACCGCGTGCCTGACCCGGTCCAAAATCGCTCCTGGGATTGGGGCAAGTGGTCCCTTGGCGGCCGCGTGGCATGCTTGGGCGGCCCGCGCGGTCCGGGGCATCGACCTCGCCGCACCAGGCCGCCCAAGCATGGCACACCCCGCACCACGTCCCCTCTGGCAGGTGTGTCTAAGACCCAAAGCCGGGTGCTCGACTTGGTCGAGCGTGGGATTCCGAGCAAGCAACAGCGAAGTCCATCAGCAGGGGCAGGGTTCGTATACTGGACAGAGGCCTCCTTCGCTATCGGCTCGCTGGTTGCAGGGCTGCCCCGGCCAAGCCCGGGGCAGCCCAAGCAAGGTTTGAGTCGAACACTCTTGCTTCGGGGAGGGGGCCAGGGGGAGAGGTTCTTGAAAACCGTCTCTCCGCGAGGGAAAGCGATTCATGCTCCAGCGAAGATCGTTTCTAGCCGTGCTGGCGGGGTTCCTACTCGGGACGGCGTTTTTGCCGACCTGGGCGGGGGAATTACCAGCTCCGGCTGGTGTGGCCAAACGAGTTCATTTCGAGGCCGATGTCGTCCCGATCCTGCGCGCCTACTGCTGGAAGTGTCATGGCGGGGAGGGACGGGCCGCTGGCCTCGATATGCGAAGCCTGCCGCTCCTGCTCGCGGGAGGCAAGAGCGGACCGGCCGTGAACCGCGGTTCCGCCGACAAGAGCCTGCTCTACCGGAAGCTCGCGTCGGGTCAGATGCCGCCCGGCAACGGACTGAAGCCGACCAAGGCGCACCTCGCGACGCTCCGAACCTGGCTCGACACCGGGGCGGCCGCGAAGTACGAGGGAGGACCGCTCACCAAGCGCGAAGCTCCGCCGCTCAAACCGAAGGATCGCAACTGGTGGGCATTCCGGAAACCAATAAGTCCACGGGTTCCCTCGGTGCGCTCGCAAGACCGCGTTCGCACGCCGATCGACGCCTTCCTGCTCCGGCGACTCGAAGAGAAAGGGCTGAGCTTTTCGCCCGATGCCGATCGGCTCATGCTCGTCCGCCGCGTTTATCACGACCTGATCGGTCTGCCGCCCAGCCCCCAGGAAGTCGATGCGTTCCTGAACGATTCCTCGCCCGACGCCTATGAAAAGCTGATCGAACGGTTGCTCGCCTCGCCCCACTACGGCGAACGGTGGGGCCGCCACTGGCTGGATGCGGCGGGCTACGTCGATACGATCGCTACCGACAACGACGCGGCCATCATCACGGAGCGCGAAGGTATCTGGAAGTACCGCGACTACGTCATCCGGTCGTACAACCAGGACAATCCGTTCGATCGGTTCCTTCTGGAGCAGCTCGCCGGCGACGAGCTGGTCGATTGGCGAAACGCCGCGGCGTTTACCCCGGAGATCAAGGAACTGTTGACCGCGACGGGTTTTCTCCGGCAAGCCTCGGACGTGACCTACGCTGCCGAACTGAATACGTCGGACATCCGCCACCAGGTCCTGTTCGACACGGTGCAGATCGTGACGAGCAATCTGCTGGGGCTGACGGTGCATTGCGCCCAGTGCCACTCGCACAAGTTCGACCCGATTTCACAGGCCGACTACTACCGCCTGGCGGCATTCTTCGCGCCCGCCTACGATCCGCAGAACTGGAAGCACTCCAACGAGCGGGTTCTGTTCGACGTATCCGCACACGACAAGCAAGCCATCGACGCCAACAATGCCGAGGTGGATCGGCAAGTGGCCGAACTGCGCAAGCAAATCGCAGCGCTGCGCCACCCGTTGGAACGCAAACTGTTCGAGGCAAAACTCGCGACGCTCCCGGACTCGATCCGGGTCGACACGAAGAACGCCCTGGAAATGCCGGCCGAAAGGCGAAACGTTGTCCAGAAGTATCTTGCGGAGAAGCTGGGCCCGCTGCTCAAGGTGACGCCCGCCGAAGTGGACCGGGTGCTGGACGAGGCGGTGCGCCGGAAGATCACCGCGTTGAACAAGCGGGTCGTCGCGCTGACCGCGACGAAGCATCCTTACGACAAGATTCAGGCATTGTGGGACCTCGGCCCGCCCCCGCGGACCTTTTTGTATCGGCGCGGCGACTACCAGATGCCGGGTGCCGAGGTTCGGCCCGGTGTGCCGGCGGTACTGGACGATCCGGCCCAGCCGTTCGCGCTGCCCGTCCCGTCACGAGGCAGCCCGACCAACGGCTATCGAGCGGCCCTGGCCCGCTGGCTGACACGGCCGGAGCACCCCCTGACCGCTCGTGTGTTCGTCAATCGCGTCTGGCAGCATTACTTTGGCCAGGGCATGGTGGCGACTCCCGACAACTTCGGAGCTTCCGGGGCCAGCCCGTCGCACCCTGAACTGCTCGACTGGCTGGCGACCGAGTTCGCTGGGAAGGGCTGGAGCATCAAGCACCTGCACCGGCTTATCGTGTCTTCCACCGCCTACCGGCAGTCGTCCGTCGTGCGACCCCACACGACCGACTCCGGAAAGCGACTGCCGGACGATCCCGAGTCGGTTGATCCGGACAACCGTCTGCTCTGGCGAATGCCATTACGGCGGCTTGAGTCCGAGATCGTCCGTGATAGCATCCTCGCTGTCAGCGGTGTACTCGACCGGACGCAGGGGGGCCCGCCGGTTCCCCTCAAACCGAATCCGGACGGCAGTGTCGAGATCGACATCGCGAAACTGCCGACCCCGACCAGCCAGTTCCGCCGCAGCCTGTATCTGTTCAACCGCCGCAACTACCAGCTGACCGAACTGGGCGTGTTTGACCAACCAGTGGTCGCTCATAACTGTACGCGCCGGACAAGCACGGCCGTGGTGTTGCAGTCGCTGACCATGCTCAACAGCCCGTTCGTCTTCAGCCAGGCCGAGCGACTCGCCCAGCGCGTCAAGCAGGCGGCGGGAGCAGACCCGGAACGCCGCATCGAAACGGCGTTCCGGCTGTCGCTGTGTCGATGGCCTGGTAAGGAGGAGGTATCGGCCAGCCGCGCGCTGCTGACCAGGCAGGCTCGGCGGTATCAGCAGCAGAAGAAAGCGATGCCCCTGCAAGCGGCCGATGCGGCCCTGGTGAACCTCTGCCAGATGCTGTTGAATACGAATGAGTTCCTGTATATCCCATGACTCCGGAGAGTTCCACCATGACCGCAGACGCACTGACGCGACGGCAGCTGCTGCAACTGTCCGGCATGGGCCTGGGGAGTGTAGCGTTGGCCTGGCTCCAGGGCCAGACCCTGAACGCGGCTCCAGGCGGCGAGAAGGCGCGAGCGTTCGATCTCCGCCCCAAGCGGCCGCCGAACTCGGCGCAGGCCCGCTCCGTCATCCTTCTGATGCAGAATGGCGGCCCCAGTCAGATGGATCTGTTCGACCCCAAGCCCGATCTCAAAAAGTACAACGGACGGCAGCACTCCATCAAGGTCGAGATGTTTCAGACCGGCAGTGAACAGAACAAGCTGCTGGACACCCCCTTTCAGTTCCGCCGCTATGGGAAGGCCGGGACTCTGATGTCCGAGGTGATCCCGCACCTCGGCAATGTTGCCGACGACCTGTGCCTGATCCGGTCGATGCACACCGGCCACAACAACCACACCGAAGGCCTGATCATGTTCATGACAGGCAAAATCTTCCAGGGACGGCCTTCGTTCGGTTCGTGGATCAGTTACGCCCTGGGCACAGAAAACCAGAACCTGCCCGCCTATATCGTGCTCCGCGATCCGGCCGGCTACAACACCACGGGCACCCTGACCTGGAGTTCGGGCTGGCTGCCGGCCCTCTATCGGGGGACCGAGTTCAGTTCGGCCGGCTCGCCCGTGCTGAACCTGCGCTCAGCGCGCGAGCAGCCCGACGGCGTGCAGCGCGACAACCTCGACTTTCTGGCTCGGCTCAATCGGAGGCACCAGGGCGATTACTTGCGCGAGACCGAACTGGAGACGCGCATTCAGAACTACGAGCTGGCCGCCCGGATGCAGCTGGCGACCGCCCGCGTGCTCGATCTCACAAAGGAGACCGCGGCCACGCAGAGGCTCTACGGGCTCGACAACCCCGTCACCCGAGCGTACGGGCTTCGTTGTCTGCTGGCTCGCAAACTGATCGAGTCGGGCGTGCGGTTCGTGCAGATTCACCCCAAGCCGTTCCAGCCCTGGGACACCCACGTCAACACGAAGCCGGAACTCACCGACATCTGCGGCAACACCGACCTGCCGGCCGCCGGCTTGATCCGCGACTTGAAACAGCGCGGACTGCTGGACACCACGATTGTCATCTGGTCGGGCGAGTTCGGCCGTCTTCCCGTGTCCCAGAATGGCACGGGCCGCGACCACAACCGCAATGCCTTCTCACTTCTGGCCGCTGGCGGTGGATTCAAACCCGGCTTCGTCTACGGCGAGACCGACGAAGTCGGTTACGCGGCGGCGGTGAATCGCGTGAGCGTGGCGGACTTTCATGCCACGCTGCTGCATCAGCTCGGCCTCGATCACGAAACGCTCAGCTTCAACCACTCGGGACGCGACGAAACCCTTACCGACGCCTCGTTGACGAAAGCCCGCGTCGTGCAGGAGGTGCTGGAATAAAGCTCCCCGGTCTTTCGATCAGCGCCTCGGCCTCGCGCGCAAACGATCGAGCCAATTCGTTCCTGGCTCAGAAGGGTAAGGGCGCGCGGTCGGGCAGGAGTTGTGTTCCAGGGGTGAGCGGTGCTGTCGTCTGGAGGGACTTCCCTCGCCGCACCATCACCGCACTATTCCGCACTATTCTCTGGAAGCGGAACTCCTTGTTCCTGCGAGGGTTCCTCCTGCCGTCCTTCCGCTGCTCTCCCTGGAGGGACGCCATAGTGCGGTGAACCGCACTATTCGCTCAGCCACCCCGCTTGAGCCACCAGCGAGCGCCCGCTCCCCGCCCTGCGGCTTCGATCAGGCCCAGGCTTTCGGTGCAGCAGATGGGGCCTTCACGTCCCTCCCACCTCAACGTCTCGCGGCCCCGCCCCCCTGACGCTCCAACGGCCTCCTGCTACCGTAGACCGGTGCGACGGCCGGGAGGCGCGAGGTGCTCGATGACAGTTCGTAAGCAACGCCGCCGGCAGA
>JACOUH010000055.1 GCA_016177925.1 Planctomycetota bacterium
ATTTGCGCGTAGCACAGGCGTCTCGCCTGTGCGCTGTCGCGGTTCGGCACAGGCGAGACGCCTGTGCTACGGCCGACTGCAAAACGCACTAAGAATTGGCCACAGATGAACACAGATCAACACAGATGGGAAAAGAAGCAATCAGGAAGTTGCCCTGCCCTTGCCGGAGAACGCGGCGAGCCGGTTCTTCCCTCTTGATGTTTTATCTGTGTTGATCTGTGTTCATCTGTGGCTAATTCTTCTTCATCGAGGAGGGGGATTTCCATGAAGCAATGCACGTACGCCTGTGGCTCCCAGGAGCACCTGCTGTCGCGGCGGAATTTCATCGGCGGCGTTGCGGCCGGGACGCTCGGCTTCGCCGGGATGATCCATCCGGCGTCGGCCCGGCAACTGCACAAGGAACAGAAACACGTCATCGTCTTCTACCTCGACGGCGGTGCCAGCCAGCTTGAGACTTGGGACCCCAAGCCCGGCACCGATACCGGCGGGCCGTTCCAAGCCATCCCGACGTCTGTGCCCGGCATCCACATCTCGGAGTTGTTACCCTATACCGCAAAACAGATGCATCGGATGGCTCTTGTCCGTGGCATCAACACGGCCGAGAACGATCACGGCAAGGGTTCGATCATCATGCACACGGGCCGGCGGCCCGAGCCCGGCCTCACCTACCCCCACCTCGGCTCGGTCGTCGCCAAGCTGTTCGGCGGTGAGCAGAACGGCCTGCCCGGCTACCTGTACATCTCGCCCCGCGGCGGTGGCGGCGGATTCAACAAGGAGAATGCCGCGTTCCTCGGTCCGCGTTTCGCCTCGGTCACCCTCGCCGACGGCAAGCCGCCCGCCAACCTGCTCCGCCCCGACGGCCTGAGCGAGCAGTCGGACCATCAGCGCAACGACCTCCGCGAGCGCATGAATCAGCGCTTCACCAAGGCCCGCCGCACTGCCGAGACGGAGGCCTACACGCACTCGTTTGACCAGGCCGCCCAGCTGATGAAGCGCAAGGACCTGTTCGACACGAGCAAGGAGCCGGCGTCGCTGCGCGAGCGCTACGGCAACCACGAGTTCGGCCGCCACTGCCTACTCGCCCGCCGGCTGGTCGAGCAGGGCGCCACCTGCGTCAAGGTGTCGCACTCCAACTACGACACGCACCACGAGAACTTCGACTTCCATATCGAGCAGCTCGGCGAGTTCGATCGGCCGTTCGCCACGCTGCTGGAAGACCTTGCTGAGCGCGGCCTGCTGCAGAAGACGCTGGTGGTGGTGATGGCAGAGTTCGGCCGGACGCCGAAGATCAACCGCAACTACGGCCGCGACCACTGGGGCACCGCCTGGTCGGTTGCCCTGGCTGGCTGCGGTATCAAGGGCGGGGCGGTCATCGGCAAGACCAACGCCAACGGCACCGCCGTCGTCGACCGCATGGTCCACGGCGGCCACCTGTTCCACACCTACTTCCGCGCCTTGGGCCTCGACCCGCGCAAGAATCACTACGTCAACCAACGGCCCATCCCGATGGCCGATCCCAAGGCCGACGCCATCCAGGAGGTCCTGGCATGAGTCAGGCACCGGCCGCACAACCGCCAAAGGGAAAAGTCGACCCGGCGAAGACGAAGCTGGTCAAGGAACTCAAGCACAACAGCCCACTGATCGGCTGCCGCTTCGACCCGTCGGGTCGCTTCGTCTTCGCCGGCGCCCAGGACAACAGCGTCCAGCGCTGGGAGATCGCGACCGGCAAGCGCATCGCCTTCGCGGGCCACAAGAGCTGGGTGCGTGCCCTTGCCTTTGAGCCGGCCAGCAAGACGCTCTTTTCCGCCGACTGGGCCGGCAAGGTGCTGGCGTGGCCGATCGAGGGCGAGAAACCGTCGCCACGGCTGACATTCGACGCACACAAGGGATGGGTGCGCGCGCTGGCCGTTAGCCCCGACGGCCAGATGCTTGCCTCGTGCGGCAACGACGGGCTGGTGCGACTCTGGTCGACTGTCGACGGCAAGCGCCTCGCCGAGTTTGCCGGGCATGAGTGCCAGGTCTACAACGTCGCCTTTCATCCCGATGGCAAGTCCCTGGTGTCCGGCGACCTCAAGGGCGTGGTCAAGGTGTGGGACCTCGCGGCGGGTGGCATGCTTTCGCGGCGAAAGCATGGCACCCCGCCCCCCGTCCGGCAGTTCGACGCCAGCATCCTGCACAAGTATGACACGACGTTCCGCGCCGATCACGGCGGCGTGCGCAGCATGGCGTTCTCCGCCGACGGGGCACTGCTGGCCTGTGCCGGCATCACCGAGGTGACCAACGCCTTTGCCGGCATCGGCAAGCCATTGATCGTGGTGTTCGACTGGAAGACGGGACAGCGGTCGCAGCTCCTACGGCCGAAGACGCCGTTCCAAGGTACGGCGTGGGGCGTCAAGTTTCATCCCGACGGCTTCGCGATCGGCGTCGGCGGAGGCAACGGCGGAGCGCTGTGGTTCTGGAAGCCGCAAAGCGGCGACAACTTCTTCACGCTGCCTCTGCCCGACAACGCCCGCGACCTCGACCTCCGGGCCGACCGCCGCACGCTCGCCGTCCCGTTCTTCGGCGGCGCCGTCCGCCTCTACGAAATGGGGACGTAACAGCCAATCGGCTCGGACTGCTGGAATGTCCCGGACAAGCTCCCGGACGGCTTTTTTCACAAGACAAGGCCCTCGGCACCGAATACGATTGGAGAGGTACATCGCGTCTTCTCCGCCAACTTCGATCCGAGGAGCCCGAAATGGAAGAGCACACACAGCCAGTGGCCGAGGTGCCCAAGGACAACCCAAACACCCCGTCCCCCACATCGCAGCCGCAGTATGAGTTTACCGAGCAGCAGAATGAGGTGATGAAGGCCCTCGAGTGGAAGCTGGGCGTGACCGGGGCGATCATCCTGCTCGCCTCGATCGGCTTCGGCATCCACCTGGCCCGGGAGATGTTCAATGGGACCTTCCCCTACGGCCCGCGGCTCGCCGTGGGGGCGTGGGTGGTGGTCGCGCTGGTCTTCGCCCACGGCGGGTGGTTGCTGACCGCTTCGAGTGCCTTCGAGCAGATCCACAAGACGCAGGGTCACGACATCGACCACCTGATGAAAGCCCTGGACAACGTGAACAAGTTCTTCACCCTGATGGGGGCCACCGGTGTCCTTGTCATCGTTGCCAGCGTGATCCGCGGGGTGATGCTGCTGTTCTCCTGACAGATGATTCTTTTCAGGGCCGGCGAGTGGTTCGCACCCCTCTCCCCGAGTTGCCGAGCGCGGAGCAGGGGAGTTGTCGCATGCCGGCGTGGGAAAGTCTGGAGCAGGGTTGCTAACTCGTTGCGAGTTGCTGCCCCGCTCCGGGACCGACATGGGAGCGCTGGGACTGGCCGAGCGGCATCAAGAAGCGGGACGCCCGACCAGACGGGGCGGGGATCACCTCGGCCGCGCCCCGGCGTCATTCCTGATCTCGTCTTCCTCACGAGCGCGTCCCATGTTCTTCTCCTCCCGCAAACACAGCAAGCGCCAGCAACTCCTCGCCGATCCCTTGCCGGAAGCGTGGCTGCAACACCTGCACCAGAACGTCCTCCTCTCCCGCCTGCTGCCGCTCGGCTGGCAGCTCCGGCTCCACGACGCCGTGCGCGTTTTCATCGCCGAGAAGTTCTGGGAAGGCTGCGCGGGGCTGATGATCACTGACGAGATCAAGGTGACCGTCGCTGGCAACGCCTGCCTTCTCCTCCTCGGACTGGACGATTACTACTTCGATGAGCTGAAAACGGTCCTGGTCTACCCGGGCGGCTTCCTGGATGTTTATGAGGATTCGGGGGGCGGGGAGGGTGAAGTGAGGCATGTCCTCGGCCTGGCAGCCTACAAGGGGCCCGTGATCCTGTCGTGGTGGGAGACGTCCTGGGACAGCCGGCGCCTGGGCGGCACCAACGTCGTCCTGCACGAGTTCGCTCACAAGCTGGCGGAGCTGGGCGACCCCGTCACTGGCATGCCCCCGATGACGGACAGCGCCCTTGAGGATCGCTGGGAAGAGGTTGTCGGGCAGGAGTACGACCAACTGGTCGAAGACGCCGAGTACGACCGCCCCACTCTTCTCCGCCCCTACGGGGCCACGAATCGGAACGAGTTCTTCGCCGTCGCCACCGAGTCGTTCTTCCTCGAGCCGGCCGCCCTGCGCCAGCGCCATCCCGAGCTGTACCAGCTCCTCGGGGAGTGTTATCACCAGGACCCGGCCTCGTGGAAGGCGGACGAGGAGATCACCGCCCAGGCCGAGGAGGCGGAGGAGCAGTACATCCGCCACTCCATCGACGAGTGCAGCGCCGCCCTCCGCCTGCGCCCTGACTACCTCGACGCCTACCGCGGCCGGGCCGGCTGCTACTGCGATCTCGGCGAGTTCGACCACGCCCTCGCCGACTGGGACGCGGTGATCCGCCTGAGCGACGGCGAGGAGCGGGTCGACGCGTATTACGAGCGCGGGGCGGTCCACCTCGCGGCCGGCTCCCACGACACGGCCCTCGCCGACTTCGACGAGGCGATCCGTCGCTGCCCCGACTTCGCCTGTGCCTGGCGCGACCGCGGCGCCGCCCACGCCGCCCGCGGCGACGTCGAGCAGGCGCTGGCCGACCTGGGCCGTGCCATCCGTCTCGACCCGAAGGACCATGCCGCCTACGTCGAGCGCGCGCTGCTTTACCACGACGAAGGCGAGCACAGCAAGGCGCTGCGTGACCTGTCGAAGGCGCTCCGGCTGTCGCCCTATGACGCGAGCATCTATCTCCACCGGGCCGCGGTGCGCCTCGATCGCGCTGAGTACGACCAGGCCATCGCCGACTGCGACGACGCCCTCCGCCTCGACCCGAAGCTACCGGAGGCGTACCGGCACCGTGGCGTTGCCCGCTTCCGCAAGGGCGAACAGGACGCCGCCCTCGCCGACCTCGCCGAGGCAATTCGCATCGACCCCGAGGATGCCGAGGCCTGGCTCGCCCGCGCCGAACTGTATGAGGCCAGGGGGGATCTGGACAAGGCCCAGCACGACCACGCCGAAGCACAGAGAATGCAAAGCGAGCAGGGCTGCACCCCGCCCGCGACCACCGGTTGACAGCCGTCCCGTTGTGACCTAGCTTCGGGATAGCCCTGGAGAAGGGTCGAGGAGAGGGACTGTCCATGTTCCGACGCGTTCTAAACCTGTTGCAGCGGCTGCTCCGCGGAGGGGGCGAGGCGCCCCGCGAGGAAAAGGCCAACTCCAAGGAGGAGGACCGCCGCGTGTGGGTGCGTCACCCTTCCACGGCGCAGGCGGTCGTGCAGGGCATGAGCAACTGCATCGTCACGCGCCTGTCCGCCCGTGTCCGCAACGTCTCGCGCGGCGGCATCAACCTGCTCCTCGACCGCCCACTGCAGCCAGGCGAAATGATCAGCATCGAACTACCCGGTTCCACGCCGCAGAAGACGTCGACGGTCCTGGCCTGTGTCGTCCACGTCCGCGAACAGGGCCCCGGCGAATGGAGCACCGGCTGTACCTTCTCCGAGTCGTTGAGCGACCCGGACCTGGAAACCTTCGGCGCTCGCCGGCAGAAACCGGCCCGGTCCGACGACCACCGCAGCTGGGTGCGCTTCCCCTGTAACGTCGAGGCATCCTGCCAGCGCGTCGATGACAGCGAGGACGTGCGCTGGGCCGCCCGGGTGATGAACCTCTCCGCCGCCGGCATCGGCCTGGTGCTCGACCGGCCGGTCGAGAACGGCACCCTGTTGAACCTCGATTTACGCAGTCCGACCACCCATTCGACGCGCACCATTCTGGCCTGTGTCGTCCATGTCACCTCGCGTCCCGGCGAGTGGAACGTCGGCTGCAACTTCATCCGCGAGCTGAGCGACGCCGACCTCGAGGCGCTGCTGTAGTTCTTCTCCCCTCGCCCCTCGGGGGAGAGGGGTTGGGGGTGAGGGGGGCAAGAAGCACGCAGCCTCTTGACGATCTCGTCCGGGTGGGGTATTGTCGCACACTCAGCCCTCTCCCCGACCTTCGAGACTCGCAATCATGGCCGACCCGCGTGCCCCGACCAGCCGCGCCGCGACCGCCGCCGGTGACGCCAAGAAGCTTGCCGACCTGCACGCCCTCCTCGAGGTGTCGTGCCAGCTCGGTGCCAACAGCGAGTTGAGCCCGCTGCTGCAGACCATCGAGCAGGCCACCCTGCTCGTGCTCGACTGCGAACGCACCACCATCTTCCTCTACGACCGGCAGTCCGATGAGTTGTACAGCCGCGTTGCCACCGGCGAGGGCGACATCCGCTTCAGCGCCGGCCGCGGCATTGCCGGTGAGGCGTTCCGCACGCAAGGCGTCATCAACGTGCCCGACGCCTATGCCGATGCCCGCTTCAACCGGGAAGTCGACCGCCAGACGGGTTTCACCACGCGCAACCTGCTGACGTGCCCGCTGCTGGGGATCGACCGCCGGGCGGTCGGCGTCCTGCAGGTACTGAACAAACGCGACGGCAGCTTTGATAGCTGGGACGAGGAACTGGTCCGGACCTTTGGGGCGCAGGCCGGCGTGGCCGTGCAGCGGCAGTTGCTCATGGACGAGTACGTCGAGAAGCAGCGGCTCAAGGAGGACCTGCGCATCGCCCACGACATCCAGCAGGGCCTGCTGCCGCGTCAGCCCCCGCACGTGCCCAACTACGACATCGCCGGCTGGAACCGACCAACCGACGAGACGGGCGGCGACTTCTACGACTTCCAGCTGCTCGGCAGCGGCACGCTGGCCGTGACTATCGCCGACGTGACCGGCCACGGCGTCGGCCCGGCGCTGATCGCCGCCGAGTGCCGCGCCCTGCTGCGTGCGTCCCTGTCGCTGACGCAGAACCTCGAGCGCGTGCTGGCGCTGGTGAACGACCTCCTCAACACGGACCTGCCGGACGACCGCTTCGTGACGGCATTCGTGGGCCTGCTGGAGCCGGCTGAGCACGAGTTCACCTACATCTCGGCGGGGCACGGCCCGCTGTTCCACTTCATCGCGGCGACCGACGAGATCCACGAACTGCCGACGAGCGGGCTCCCCCTGGGGATTCTGCCGGGGCGGGCCTACGCGCTGTCGCGGCCGGCGACGTTCGGGCACGGCGACATGCTCGTGTTCCTGACCGACGGCTTCATTGAATGGCCCGACCCGGCGCGCAACCGCTTCGGCATCGAAGGCGTGCAGACGCTGATCCGCAAGCACAAGGAGTTGTCGGCGGCGGCCCTGATCGAGGAGGTCTACCGCGAGGTGCGCCGCTTCGCCCGCGGCACGCCGCAGCAGGACGACTTGACCGCTGTCGTCATCAAGCGGACGTGAGCGGGCGTGCTGCCACGCGGAGGCCCCGGACTTGCCGGCCCGCATCCGCGAGTTCGAGCCGGAGTGAAAAACCTGTCTCGGCTTTTTTGTCCGTCTTATCCCCCGGCGCTCGCTCTCTTGATAGGGAGGGCACAGCTCCTGGCGAGAAGCGATCCCGGCACGCGACGCAAAAGTGTGCTAGGTTGTCAATGATCGCACAGGCCCGGCGGACTCGGTGAGGAGCGATGCAATGTCGATACACGAAGAATGGAGTGCGGCGCGGTGGTATCAGCGCGCGATGCGCAGTTACGTCGAGAAACACCAGGGCTGCGCCTGGTGTGGCTGCAGTTATTGCGTCTTTCGCTCGCGCCGTCCTGACCGCGTCGAGTATTCCTGCTCCGTCTGCGACTTCTTCGCCTGCCACAACCACCAGACCGACCTGTACTACTCGAGCCCGGGCCAGACACCGCCCGCCACCGAGGCCGAGGCCGCACCTGCCGCTGGCCGCTGACTCCACCCCCTCCTCACGTCCTCTTGTGTCCCGGACCATTTCCGCTACACCAACTCCGATCGCCCGGGGCCCTGCGGAAATGGCACCTTTATGAATCCTGAATGGAGATCACGCTACGAGGCCGCGCTTGAGGTCACACGCCGCGCCGCCCAGAAGGCGCTGGGCTACTTCGAGGCCGCGCTGGCCGTCGAGTGGAAGAACGACCAGAGTCCCGTCACCGTGGCCGACCGCGAAACGGAGCAGGAACTGCGCTCGTCGTTGCAGCGTCTGTTCCCCGGCGACAGCGTCTTCGGGGAGGAGTACGGCGACGCGCCGGGCACGTCGGGCTTCCGCTGGGTGATCGACCCGATCGACGGCACGCGCAGCTTCGTGCGTGGCATCCCGGTGTGGGGCACGCTGGTGGGGCTGGAGTACAAGGGAGAGCAGATCGCCGGGGTGGCGGCGGCGCCGGCGCTGGGGCAGACCTGGCACGCCCTGCGCGGCGGGGGGGCCTTCCGCGACGGCAAACCGATCCGTGTCTCCGACGTGAGCGAGTTGAGCGAGTCGCTGCTCTTCTATTCGAGTGTGTCGTGGTTCATGAAGGCGAACCGGCAGGACGCGTTTATGGAGTTGGTGCGACGGACGCAACGGCAGCGTGGCTTTGGCGATTTTTACGGCTTCGTACTGGTGGCGCAGGGCTCGGGCGAGGTGATGGCGGAGTACGGCGTCCACTTCTGGGACGTGGCCGCGCTGAAGCCGATCGTCGAGGAGGCGGGCGGCCGCTTCAGTGACTGGGACGGCATACCCAGGGTGGACCGCCCCGACGTACTCGCCAGCAATGGCCGCCTGCACGAGCAGGTGCTGCGAATCCTCGGCGGCTCAAAGGAGTAAACGCGTCCGCCTTGATGCAGATGCGGACGGATGTCTTCCATCCTGTTTCCTGTTGGAGGGCAAACGATGAGCAAGCAGTGTGTGATGGTCGTGGGGATCGGTCTGGTTCTGATGACAGGCGTCGGGATGCTGGTGGTCCGCGCCGACGAGTCGCCGGCCGCGCCGGATGTCAAGAAGCTGGCGGACCAGGTCGGCAAGAAGGACTGGGCCGCGCTGTCCAGAGAGGGGCAGACGATCGCCAAGAAGCTCGATGAGCAGAAGCTGGAACTTCTGGACGTGATGTACCTCTTCAGGTTTCGCAAGAAGGGCCCAGGCGTCAGCGGCATCGGCGTCGGCGAGACACCCGGGGCCATCGTCCCGGATGGCATCGAGGCGAAGACCCTCAAGCTCAGCAAGGTGGTCCAGCCGGCCGACCTGGACAAGGCCGCGGACCTGAAGCGCATGGCTGAGATCAGCGCTGCCGTCGCCGCTATCACTATCCATATGCCGAACGACAATGTGAAACAGGTTCCCGGCGGCATCAAGAAGTGGCAGAGGATATCCAGGGAGATGCACGACGCCTCGAAGGATCTCATCAAAGCTCTCGACGCCAAGAACCTTGTCCAGATCAAGACCGCAGCGACGAAACTGCAGAACTCCTGCACTCGATGCCACCGCTGATGATGGTTGCGGACACTTGGCAACAGCAGCGGTCCGCCGTCACGCGGTGATCTCCACCACATCGCCCGGCTTTATCGAGCCCAACGCCGTCTGCACCGAGGGCATCAACGGCACCAGGTCCGCGAGCCGGTTACTGGGGGCAATCAGCACGATCACAGCAATGCCGGATGCCTGCAGGTTCTGCTGGTGGCGCAGGTTCTGATCGACCGTCAGCAAGACCTCGAAGGCCTGGACGGTCATCAACTGTAGCAGTTCGCCGTTCTTCTTGCCCGACCAGCCCATCTCGGGGACGGTGCGAACATCGTGACCGGGCAACTCACGCCGCAGGCGGCGCGGGATGCACTCATCGAGCAGGATGCGCATTGGCCACCAGCATCTGCAGGGCCAGCCGTAAGGGAGTCCAGGCCGAGCACACCGTCCACACCTGCGGAGGGCGGCAGGGTGTGGCCAAGCACCAGGAAACCTGTCCGCCCTTGCCCCAGTGCGTTGAGTCGGCTGACTGGGACCAGAGGCACGTATTCGACCCCGCTCCCCGTCGTCACCTGGACGCGGCTGGCGGCCTGGGCCGGATCGTAGCCAGCGGCCACCAGCGCCGCGGCGCTGATCAGCGTGTCTGTCGCGCCGGTGTCCAGAGCCAGCCGGAGGACGCCGCCGCCGGTTGGGCCCTCCAGCTCGGCCTCCACCAGAATCAGGCCATACTGAGCGTTGAAGGGAAAACTCATAATACGATCGCCGTGCCCTCCGCTGGTATCGGCCCGGTGTAGAGGAAAGCGAACCGCTTGGGACGAAGCTCGATGGCCTTGCGATAGACCTCGTCTCGGTCTTTGCTGTGGCAGAGGACCTTGCCCGCCTGCACGGCCAGAGTCTCCGCAGTCTGCGGATCACCAATCAACACCCACTCCGAGGGAAAACGCTCTCGGATTTCCTCCACGGTCAACACGCTGTCCATGTTTGCTCTCCCGATTTGAGCCAATGATCGCCACACCCGCGCTCTTGAGCATTGTAACAGATTTCCCCAGGCCGCGCGACGCGGTTAGATGATGCGGTGCAGCGGACCGCCCGTCGCTCCCAGGGCGTCGACGCGCTTGCTCACCGCAGGGTCTTCCACCAGCGGCGGGGCGTGGTGTGGCTTGATCCGCGCATCGATCACCAGCGCTCCCTCGCAGCCCCAGTGCTTCTGATGGATGAACGCGCCGATGCCCCCGATGTCCGCCGCCGGGTTGGAACGCGTGAACGTCACCCACACAAAGTTATTCAGCGAACGGGCGGTAAAGTCGCTGTCATCAACGAGGATGACCAGCGGAAAAGCGTTGAGTGCGTCGCCGGGTCGGTACGCCGAGCAGAAGCGGGCGAGGTCGAGATGGATGTCCGCTGACGGCCCGGCGGCGGTCTGGCAGGGCGGCGCCTGCACGACCAGCACGCCCGGCAGGACGACGCGCGGCTCGCTGAACCCCTCGGGCAGGACCAGGCCCGGCGGCAGCGATGTTGGCAATTCGCGTCGCGGCGGGCCGGCGGCGGCGATCACTAACTTCGAGCCCTCGTTCAGTCCCGTTCCCGAGTAGTCGAGGGTGTCGATGGTTGTGCGGGTCTGGAAGTGCAGGTCGCTGCGCGGGTCGACGCGTTCCAGCAGATGCCGGAAGAAAGCCGGGACGTCGTGGATGTCGAGGCGAGGGCGGTCCTCCTTCGCCACGATCAGCAGATACTTGGCGAGCGACAACTGTCCCTGGCCGAGGATTGCGTTGGCACAGGTCAGCAGTTCCTGCGGCCTGCGCCGCTCGGCGTAGGGGACGTAACGCTCGCTGCCGATGGCCAGCAGCAGCGGGTGGACCCCAGCGGCGTCGACGGCGTGAACGGCGTGGAGGCCCGGCACGACCGTCGGGATGACGGGCCCCGTCAGCTCGTGGATGATAGCGCCGAACGAGGTGTCTTCCTGGGGCGGGCGGCCGACGACGGTAAACGGCCAGACCGCTCCGTCGCGATGCCAGACATGCTCGACATTCAGGACCGGGAAAGGGTGCATCAGCGAATAGTAACCCAGATGATCACCGAAGGGCCCCTCGGGCAGTTGCTTCTGTGGGTCGACCGTGCCGGTGATGCAGAAGTCGGCCTCGCCGGCAAGAGGAGGAGCGCCGGCGGGAGCATCGGGCGGGGCGACGAGCAGGACGCGGCATCCGTCGAGGGCGCCCGCGAAGGCGATCTCGGGCAGCCCCTCCGGCAGCGGCATGACGGCGGCGAGCGCCAGGGCCGGCGGACCGCCGACGAAGACGTTGACGCGGAACGGGACGCCGCGGCGCAGGGCGGCGGCATGGTGGACACCGATGCCGCGGTGGATCTGGTAGTGCAGCCCGACCTGGTGATCGGGCTGGTACTCGTTGCCGGAAAGCTGGACGCGATACATGCCGAGGTTGGAGTGCCGCCAGCCGGGATGGCCGGCGTCCTCGGTGTAGACCTCCGGCAGGGTGACGAACGCCCCGCCGTCGCGCGGCCAGCAGACCAGCTGCGGCAGGTCGCGGATCGTCGTGCGCTGAGCGAGGACGGGGCCCCACGAGCGAAACTTCGGCCGCATGTGCCAGAGAGTGCGCGGCACGTCGCGATAGCGCCACGGCCGTTTCCAGAAGCTCGATGGGTCGACCTTCAGCTCGACGAGGTGGCGGACCGCCTCGAGTGTGTCGCGGAAGAGAAAGCGCGTCCGCCCGAGGGTGCCGAACAGGTTGCTGACCATCGGGAAGCGGCAGCGCTTGACGCGGCAGTACAGGATCGCCGGCCCGCCCGCCTGGTAGACGCGGCGGTGGATCTCCGCCGCTTCGAGGTACGGGTCGACCTCCTGCTCCAATCGCACGAGCTGTCCGGTCCGCTCCAGGTCAGCCAGGCACGCGCGCAAGGTCCGATAGCCCATTGCTCTGTTCCCCGAACGAGCCGAGGTGCATTTCCTCTCTCGTTGTACCGCAACGCCTTTGACCCGGCAAAACCAGTCCTGGCCTCGGGCGAGCATTCCGAGTGCGTTTTCCTCCTTGTCTTTCGTCGCCCCGGCCTGTTATACTTTCCTTATCCACATGGCTGGATAACCCCGCAGGGGCCGTTGCTCCGGCCTCTCCCAGAACGAAACCCACCTGACGACACATTGGGGGTCTGCCATGTTTGGCATCGGTTTCGGCGAACTGCTGGTCGTAATGGTGATCGCTCTGTTCCTTTTTGGGAACCGCCTGCCGGAAGTAGCCCGCTCGCTGGGGAAATCGCTCACGGAGTTCCGAAAAGAGGTCCGGCACCTCGATGAGGAGGTGCGCGGCCCGGTCCGGTGAGGCCAGTGACGGGCGAGCCCGCGGCTGTGGCCGCCGGTGCTTTCTGCTTGTGGACAACGACGGCAGGCTGTTATACTTCGGGAAGGGATCAGGAAGGGACTCGATCGAAGGATCGAGAAACTTTCCGCCCTCCTCCCCTCCAGCGAATCCAACTCGAAAAGGGAGAAAGAGATGACTCCACTATTCAGCTTCCTTCCAAACCTCGGCGCCGGCGAGATGATCGTTCTGCTCATCATCGGGGTTCTGCTATTTGGTCGGAAACTGCCGGAAGTGGGCCGCTACCTGGGCAAGGGCATCGTCGAGTTCAAGAAGGGCATCCGCGGCCTGGAGGACGACGTCGAGGGGTCGCACGCTCCGGGCTCGCGTCAGGAGGCGGCGCTGCCGGCCGAGCCGCCGCGTCCGCCGCAGCGGATCGGCACGACGGCGCCGAAGTTCGAGGACGCCCCCAAGAACGTCACCTCGACGCCGCCGCAGATCTGAGCGGCTGACTGGTTCGGGGACGCCGAACCTCGACAAGAGACTCGGCGTCCCTTAGAATACGACAGGTTTGGGCGGCTAACTCAGCGGCTCGAGTGCTATCCTCACACCTGGGCTTTTTTGGCTCGTGGGCGGCGAATCGAGAACACCGCCACCGCTGAAGAGAAGACGTTTGCCGGGCTGCTAGCTCAGCTGGCTAGAGCGCACGGATCACACCCGTGAGGTCGGGGGTTCGAGTCCCTCGCAGCCCACTCCTGGGGCCGGTTGTCAGCCGATGACAGCCGGCCCTTTCTCTTGGGGGGAGAAAAGAGTGCCATGCTCCAATGGGACGAACCGGAATCTACGGACGGTGTACGCCACCGTCCCACAACGGCTTCATATGAGAGTCTGAGAGTGCCGTACTCGTCTTCACGAGCCTGCCTCTCTCGTGGGATTGATCACCGTCTCGCCATACTGGTAAATCAGGGGAGTGACCCCACGGTGCCGTATCAGGCGTTGGTGATCCGAGAGAGCGCCATGCTTTTCTTAGGGTTCACCCCTTGGGGACGAGAGGCGTTCTCGGCTCGCGAACCCGGTGCGGCGGAGGTCTACTCCCCTGACTCTTCCGATTGTACCACGCCGACCCCCAGGCGTACCAACACGATCGGCAGAATGTCCCCGAGCCGTTGGGGACCGCGCCGCCGACCTTCCTGGATGCGCTGCCTCTCCTCCTGGAGCGGCCTGGCCTCCGCGGGCTATTCCCGGGGCGGCAGTTGGCCGAGAGCGGCTTGCCGGTCGCGGAGTACGTCCGCCCTGCCGGTGTCGTGCTCGCGATGGAAGGCGTTCAGCTTGTCGAGGAGGTAGTGCCGGCCCGGGATGCAGGGATGGCGAAAGACCTGGCGGCCGGCGACCAGGTGGAAGGCGATGCGGCCGAAGCGCAGGCCGACCCGGACCTGCGTGTCGCGGGGGTCCTTCCCCTGGCTGGCCCATTGCGTGGCCAGGTGCTGGAAGTGGTGATTGCACAGGATGAGGTTGTCGGCGATGCCCAGGAGGGCGGCGCGGAGGGCGCGGTTGCAGTGTCTTACCAGCGGGCCCTTGGCTTTGTCTACTTGGTCACTCTGGTATCGAGAGGGCCGCAGGCCGGCGCGGCCGGTGATGGCCTTGGGGTTGGCGTAGGGTTCGATGGGCCCCCTCTCGCCAGCGAAGTCGGCGGCGCTGACGACATTGATGCCGGGGAAGGAAAGCAACAGCACGTAGGGGGTCTGCACCAGTCGGCCGGCGATCTCGCGTTCCAGGGCCTGGATTTCCTGGGTTTTGCGCTGCCGATCGTCGTACAGGGCGAGCGCGATGCGCAGGTGCTGGCCCGCAGCAACATCGCCCGGCGCGGCTTGTTCGGCCCAGTCGAGGACGGCCTGGACGGTGCGCTGCTGGAAACGGATGCCGGCCTGGCGCAAGGAGTGACATAGGGCTGTCAGTCCGGCAGCGCGGAGTTGCGCGGCCGTCGGCTAGTGGCGGAGCAGGTGCCAGGGCAGCGGACTCTCCCACAGCTTATCGAAGCAGGCGGCGTAGCCGGGCACGGCGGCTTCCAGATGGTCGCGGATCTGGCAGTTGAGGGCAGCGCCTTTGCCGACCAGGTCGCGGCGGTGGCGGATGACGAGTTGCAGGGTGGTCCAGGCTTCATCGCGGGTGGCTTCGAGCAGCGCACAGCCGGTGACGGTCGCGCCGTGGATAGCGGCCAGGTCGGTGTCGTCGGTTTTGTTGCCGGGATCGACGGGCTGGCGGTACTGCTTGGTGACGAAGGGATGCAGGATGCGCGTCTCGAAACCGGCGGCGGCAAAGGTGCGTTGGACGAGGCGGTGATAGCGGCCGGTGCGTTCAATGGCGACCAGGCCATCGAGGAGTTTGTGGGTAGTAAATGCTTGCCGGACCTGGGCGACAGCGGCGGCGAGGTCGGGACGATTGTGGGCGACGGTCGTGGGCGGGAGAAGGACGCGGCCGTAGAAGTCGGCGAGGAGGAACTTGGAGCGGGCCTTGGCACAGTCGAAGCAGACGATGCCGAAGTGTTCGGGACCGACCTGCTGCACGCGGGGATGGAGGATGCCGCCCGGCTTGCCGACGCTCGGCGCTGAACGACGTGCGGAAGGACGTTTGCGGGTACGCGTAGTGGACATGAGACCAGCCTCCAAAAAACAGGGCTGGGATCATCCCATTCTCGCAGCTGGCGGTCCGGAGGGGTTCTTTTTTCACTAAAACCCACATACCAGGGGACACCACATACCAGGGGACATTCATCATTTTCTCGTTGTTTTCCCTCGACGCCTGGGTTACGCTGTCCCCATGCTACGTACTGCGCGAGCCTCTGTCGGTGGCCTCTGCTACCACGCCCTCAATCGGGGCAACGCCCCCCCCGCACCGTCTTCCACCAGGACGGCGACTACGCCGCCTTTGTCAAAGCCTTGGCGGACGTCTGCCGGGAGGTGCCGCTGCGGCCGCTGGCCTACTGCCTGATGCCCAACCACTTTCACCTCGTCCTCTGGCCCGAGGGCGACACCGACCTCAGCCGCGGCATGCAGTGGTTATTGACCACCCACGTCCGCCGCTCCCACCAGCACTATCACTCCAGCGGCCACGTCTGGCA
>JACOUH010000056.1 GCA_016177925.1 Planctomycetota bacterium
GACGCGGCCTGAACGTCAGGCTGGAAAGCCTGACCTACTTTCGTGTCGGGGTAATACTGCCCTGGAACAGGTTCTACTCAAGGCGGGGACCTCCCGACCCAAGCCCCAGCGCGGGGACGTCCCGTCGCTGGCGCTTGGGTCAGACCGGCTCGCGTCCAAGTAGAACCCCTCCCCCCGCCCCCTCTCCGCTTCGGGGAGGGGGACGAGGGAAGAGCTGAGGGAAAAGGTTCTCACTGGATCAGCGTCGGGGCGGAGATCACGCCAGTCTGGATGATTTCCTCCTCCTCGTTGATGATGATACGCGGCGTGACCATCATCAAGATGCTCTCCGCCTCGCGCCCGTAGCCGACGTTCTTGAACAGCCGGTTGATGTACGGGATCTTGCTCAAGATCGGCGGCCCGAACTCGTTGCGGCCCTCCGACAGACGCTTCAGCCCGCCCAACAGCACCGTCCCACCGTCGGGCACCACCGCTGTCGTCTGGACGAACACGCTGCTGAACACCGGCTGCTGGAGGAACTGGGTGAACAGCGTCGGGTTGCCGACGTTGCCGATGCCCTCGAAGAACGGCTGAATGGTCGTCGAGATCGGGAACAGCGGTACGACCGCCGAGGCCAGGTTGGTCAGCGACAGGGCGAAGTTGATGCGGACGAAGCGGCGGTCGCCCGTGATGACCGGCAGCAGGGTCATCGTCACGCCGGTGGCGAAGTTCGTGTTCGTCGGCAAGAAGAACAGCCGGCCGCCGTCCTGGATGGGCAGGATGTCCGTGACGAAGAACTGCTGGTTCGTCACGGTCAACGAGGCCGACTGGCCGTTGAACATCGTCAACTTCGGCGCCTGCATGACGTTGGTGCGCTGGTCGCCCTGGGCCGCCTCCATGAAGAAGAACACCTGGATGTCGCTCAGGAACGCCAGCCCCAGCGAGAGACCGCCGTTGCCCCCCGCGACGTTATTGGGGAACGCTCCGAACGGCGGAACCGTCATGGCGAAGCTCGTCGGGTGGATCGGGATGTCCAGGTCCTGGGTGAACGTCCCCGCCGGGGTGAGGCCGGCCAGGAAATGAGTCGGGCTGAAGTCGTTGATGAACGGGATCGGCTTGAACACTCCGGTCGCCAGCGCTGGCTCGAAGCGGCGCGTCGCCTTGTCGGTCTTGATGTTGATGTTCAGGTCCATGCCGAGACGCTCGAAGAAGGCATCGGCGATGGTGATCAGGCGCACCTCGATGACTACTTCCTGGTCCTGCAATCGGCGCAGGGCCGCAAACAGGTCGGCGATCTGCTCCTGGATGTCGAGTGTCTGGTTGATGACCAGCGTCATGCCGAGCGGGAAGTAGTCGATGGTGCCCGGCCCACCCTCGTTCTGCCAGCTGTCGCGGGCGATGGTGTTTTGGATCAGGTTGATCAGCTTCTGCTCCATCGAAGTGTTGCCGCGACCCACGGACCAGTTGCCGTTGTTGGCGTTGGCAGGATCGGAGCCCGCATTGGTCCCGCCCGGCGCGTACATCGACCCACCCGGCGTGCTCGCCGGCTGTCCACCGGGCAGGCCCGGCCCTCCCTGGCCACCCGAGATGGGGCGGCTGCCACGCTGCTGGGCCCGATCGAGCTGGTGAGAGAAATCCATGCTCGCGGGCGTCGTGTAGTTCTCGATCGGCGTGACCAGGTCGGCGACCAGGTACGTCCTCTGCACCAGCTTGCCCTTGGCGTGCGCGCGCGTGGTGATCTGCAACGCCTCGTCGCGGATGACCCAGGTCAGGTCGAGCTGCCGCAGCAGAATGTTCAGCGCCGACTTCAGGGCGATGTTCTCGAGCTGGATCGATACCGGCCGCTCGAGGGAGATGTTCTCCTGTTGCAGGGCCAAGGTGTCGGGCACGATGTTGATGCCGCGCCAGGCGCGCAGGTCGGCGATCACCTGCCGCAGCGGAGCGTTGCTGAAGTTCAGGTTCACCGGCTCGTCGAGCTTCGACTCGATCTCGCGCACGGCCGGCGACTTGCGCGGGTCGAGCGAGATCCCCGCGGAACCCGGTTTGCGGATTTTCATGATCTCCCTGGTGCGTGCCGAGTTGAACTTCAGCGGGTCGGCCGAGTCGACGTCCGGCCCAAACTTCTCGGCATCGATCAGCGTCTTCCAGGCGAAGTTGTCCTTCTCATCCTTGAGCGAATCGGACGCGGTCTTGCGGATCATCGTCTTGGTCATCAGCAACGCCGTCGTGGCCACCGCGTTATCGGGGTCCATCTCGTGGGCCAGGGCGGCGAACTGATACGCGTCCTTGTACTTGGCGTCGCGATACGACTTGTTGAAGCTGGCCAGCAGCTCGGCGACACGTTTCTGCTTGTTCTGCTGCTGCAGAACAACCTGCGTCACGTTCTTCTGGGCCAGTTGCTTGGCGTCGACGGTCTGCTTGTCCATCTCCGCCTGCGACTGGAGCACGCCGAACTTCGCCATCCGCGATTCGACCTGGCGGCGCAGCAGGGCAAGCTTGCCGCTGTCGAGCTTCGATTCGGGAAGACGACCCAGGTAGTTCTGCAGGACCTCCACCGCTCCGGCGAAGTCGTGCTGGGCGGCGAGGCTGTTGGCCTCCCGCATCGCCTGCATCTGCTGATCGCGCAGCTCCTGGAACTGGACGCTCTGCAGGGCGAGCGTGATCTCCTCCAGGCTGGGCTCGGCCCGGTCCGTGGCCGTGGCGCCTCCTGGCGGCGCCGTCGCGACCGTCGGGGTCACGTCGCCCGTCCCAGGCGGGGTCACGGCGGGGACCGGCGCTCCCGTTGCGGGGGCCGCGGCCGGCTGTCTTCCCTCGGCTACCTGCACGTTGGGGTCGAGGGTCGTGTTGCCCATCTCGGGCGTGACCATGATCTCGCGCAAGCGAGCCTTGCGGAGCGGGTCCAGGAGGTTCACCGGGACGGCAGCGAGGATCGCCTTGGCCTGGAAGAGGTCGCGACGGTTGAACGCCGCCACGCCCGCGTCAAAGCCCCGGGAGGCCTCGAGCTGCTTCTGGTTGAACTCCTCGCGGTCGATCTCCTGCAGACGACGTGCCGCCAGTTCCTTGACACCGTACTCCGGTTTGTAGGCCTCTTCGGCCAGCTTGCGGGCCTCGCCGGTCTTCCCTGCCCGCAATTCCATCCGGCTGTACTCGAGCAACTGCAAGCCCTTGGGCGTGGCGCCGGGCGGGATGCCGCTGTCGCTGACGCGGGCGGTGCCCGGCGCCTGCGCGACGGTCCCCTGGACCGGCGTCGGGGCCCCTGCGCCAGCTCGGGGCCCTCCCGCGACAGCGGGTCGGGCCGTCTGCGGGGAACCCGGCAGCCGGCTCCGCATCTCGGCGATCCACGTGAGCTTGTCGTCGATGGTGCGGACCTCGAATCGGAAGCCTTCGGCAAGGTGGCGCGCCGCCAGCAACTGCTGCTCGGCCCACTGGTAGTTGGCGAGCGGTTCGCCCTGGCCGTACGAGGCGACATTCATGGCCTGCTGCACGCGGCGGTCGGTCTGCAGCTGTGCCTGCGATGCTAGCTGCAAGAGCAGACGTTCCGGAGAGATTTCATCGATCTTGAACGGCACGTGCTCGTTCTGGGCCTGTAGCGCTTTCTGCCGCGCCTCCAGGAGGCGTCCCTGCCGCTGCAAGCCCTGCGCCTCGGCGACGAGCTGCTGGGCGACCCGCTGCCGCGGCGGAGACGAGCGATCACCGACGACCCGGAGGTCGCCCTCCCCCTCGGCGGGTTGGCGCGGGCCGCCCGACCCGCTGTCGCGGGTGCCCCGGCCGCCGCGGTTGTCCGGCTTGCGCGAGCGAGCCGACTGCCCGTCGGGGTGGCGGTTCCGCTCAATCTGGATGTCGGCAAGCAGCTTGGTGGGCCGGTCGCCGAGTTCCCAGATGTAATACGGGCCGTGCAGCTGCTGGGCGCGGTAGGCGAGGCTGGTCGCCCGGTCGAGGTCGCCTTCGTCGAACGCGCGGCGAGCGTCCTTCAGGGCCTTGTTCGCCTCGGCCCGGTCGCGTGTGGTGCGGGCCTTCTTGGTGTCGGTGGCCAGCTTCTCGGGGGTGTCGTCGAACAGGCCGTAATGACCCGAGAACGCCTCGACGGCGGCGGCGGTGGCGGCAGCATCGTCGAGCTTGCCGGCGGCGAGCAACTTGCGGCCCTCCTTCAGCATCGTCTCGGCTTCCTGCTGCGTCTCGGGCGTCTTGCGCTGCTGCGGCTCGGCCGATCCCAGGACCGGCTGCCCACCAGCCGGGGACATGTCGGCGGGCGTGCCGGCCGGCGTCTTCCGTGCGACGAGTGAAACCTCGTCGGTGGTGCGACCGGCGGCGCGCTGGATGTCACGCTTCAGCCGTTCGGGGTTGTCCTCCCAGAAAGCCAGGTCGGGCCTGCGTGCCAGGGCGGCATCGGCGCAGCGGCCGGCGACGTCGAGTTTCCCTTCGCGGAGGGCCTTGCGGCCCTGCTCGAGCAACCGGCGGGCGGTCTCGGTATTGGCGGCGACATCGGCAGAGCGCGTAGGGACCGGCTCGCCCGACCCGCTCTCGCCGGTGCCCCGACCGTCGGCCGCGGCAGGCGAGCCGCCCGCCGCTACGGCCGTGGCGGTTTTGCGCTGGGCGGCATCGCCCTGGTGTGCGGCCGACTTGTTCGCCGGCGGCGGGGCGGCCTGTTCGCTGGGGGCCGCTTCCTCGGTCTTCTCCTTGCCATAGAAGAGGCTCTTGACCGACCGCATCATGCCGCCGGACGACTTGCGTTCCGCGGCAGGCGGGGCCTGGCGGGGCACCCGCGCGAGCGGGTCGGGCGGGCCCTGTTTGCGGGCGCGAGCGGTCTGGATGTCGCGGCGCACCTTGGAGGGACTGTCGCCCCAGGGCGGGAAGGTGAAGGTGGAACGAGCCTTCTCGGCTGCGCCGGCGAGGGCCTCGGCGCGATCCAGGTCGCCGGCCTGCAGGGCGCCGCGGCTGGCGGCGAGCAGGGCGCGCGGGTCGCGGCGGGCCTTGGCGGTGTCGTCGAGCACTTTCTCCGGCCGATCCTCCTTCGGGCCGAACTCGACGTTCATCGCGGCGGCCTCGTGGGCGACGCGTTCGGCCTCCTCGAAGTTGCCTTGTCCCAGCAGAGCGCGGGCCTGCTGCACCTTCGTGCGGGCCATCAGCATCGGCGAGCGTTGCACGGCTGGACCGGGCGCCAGGACGCCCAGGCCACGGCGCACCTCGTCGAGGCGGTTGTGGTCGACTGCGGGCAGGGCCTGCTCGACGACCATCAGCCGGCGAACCAGCTCCCGGCCGCGGACCGTCTGCCGCTGGCGCAGGGCCTCCTCGGCCTGGGCGAGCAGCTGGCGGGCTTGTTTGCGGGCAACCAGCGCGTTGCGGTTGGCCTGGAGCAGCCGGCCGAGTTCCTCCTGCTCGGTGGACGTGAGGGTGTTCTTCTGAGCCTCCGCCTCGCGGAGGCGGGCGGCGGCCTCCTCGAACTCGCCGCGGCGCTGCAAATCGATGGCATTGCTCAGGGCGGCGTGTCCCTTGTAGCGCGGCCGGGGCGGCGGCGTGGACGCGGGCGGCAGGACGGTATCGGCCCCCGTGGAAACGGCGGGCAGCTCCTGGGCCCTCCCACCCGTCGTCAGGGCCAGCAGGGCGGCCAGTCCGACCGCCCCGGCCACCCCGCGACCGGGGCGCTTCCGAGAGCGGGTGCCCCGGCCCGCCGGCGCCGTCTCCTTTCCCCCATCGAGCCCCTCTCCTGGACGAAGTGCCCGTGAAGAGCGCACGGCGCAGACAGGATTGAACATCGCATGTCCTTTTCGTCTCTGTCGGACCTGGACCTTCGTCCGAAATGGTGCGACTGGCCGGCGGAGCACCCGCGCGAACGCGACCCGCTTGCGCGGGTGCCCCGGCAGGCAGACCGAATCCTCCCGCAAGGGTGCGCGGCCTCGGCCCTGTCCCCCGGTCCTTCCCCACGGCCGGAATCGGCCTTTCAGCCCGCGCGACGGCACGCCGCCTCCCGGGCTCCCCCATCGGCCACCCCGGCCGACGCGTGGAAGAACCGCAGTCTTTCAATTTGTTCAAGTTGGGACAGAAAGTCGGCGGGTGTATAATCGGGCCGCCTCGACAGGTCAAGCCCAGATCGATCGTTTCTCGAACCGGCTGGCGCCCTGCTCCCACCGGGGACAAGCACCGGTGGGAGCAGGGCGCCAGCCAGGAGAATGTGAGCCACGCCTCCGAAGCTGTCAGATTGTTTCGACGTGCAGCGAGTGGGTGTGGAGGAACTCCTCACACTGGGACCGCGTGAAGACACCCGTGGTAGTGCCGACCGCCTGCACGCAGCTTGCTCCCAGCGCGCTTGCCAGCCTCAGGCACCCCTCGGCATCGCGGCCCTCGAGCAGGCCAGCGACGTAGCCCGCCGCGAAGGCGTCGCCGCCGCCGCTGCCGTCGACGAACGGGACCGCGAACGCCCCCGCCCGCAGCCGCACGCCCTCGCCGACCACCACTGCGCCGTCGCCGCCCAGCGTCACGATCGACGTCCGTGCTCCCAGCCCGTGAAACACCTCCGCCTGCCGTAGCGGGTCCGTTTCGCCCGTTATCAGCTCCGCCTCGTGGTTGTTCGGCAGGAACACATCGACATGCGGCAGGACTTCGCGGAGCCGCGCCAGGTAGTCGCCCGGTCCCGGCGTCACCACATCGACGACCGTTCGCACGCCCTCCCGACGCGCCGCGGCGAAAACGTCGGCTAGCTCGCCTGGCCGGACCCCGGGCATCAGCAGATAGCCGCCCAGGTAGAGCACTAAGCATCGCTTGGCCAGTTCCAAGGGGATGTCGGCCGCGGAGAACAGGGCATTGGCACCGAAGGTGTGGATGAAGCGGCGATCCTGCCCGGCGACGTTGACAATCAGCGTCTGGCTGGTGTCGACACCCGGGCTCGTTTGCAGGCCGGCGACGCCGACGCCCTGGCCGCGCAGCATCTCGCCCACGACACGGCCGAACACGTCGTCACCAACACGGCCGAGCACCATCGCACGCACGCCGAGTTTCCCCAGGTTGACCGCCACGTTCGCCGCGCAGCCGCCGATAGTCAGCAGCAGGCGGTCGGCCAGCACCAGTTCGCCGGCCGCGGGCAGGTGAGAAATGGGAGTGCAGATGTGGTCGGCAACCACGATTCCCGCACACAACACATCGCAGCTATCTCTCATGGTCCGGTCCTTCCCCTCTCGGGAGTACGTCCCGTCAGCGGGTGAAGTTGCGCGTGTTGAGGTAGACCTCCTGTTCCGCGTGAGCCGGAGGGCACAGGGCGGCGGCGATCAGGCCGACCGCAGCGCGTGCCTCCTCCTCGGCGGCGAATAGCATCGGTCGATACGGCTGTCCGGGGATGCGCTCGCAGGCCACCAGGGCGAAGTCGCCGACATCGGCCCAGACCAGGAAACCTGTCCCTTCCGAGGACGCCACCACGCCGACGTGCCCGGCCCCGCCGCTGTTCCACGCCTCCAGGGCCCGGTAAAATGCCTGGGCGACGAGCGGTGCCTCGGCTCGGCCCAGCGAGCGGAAGGAAGTCCCCGCCATACCCTGCACCAGGAGGAGGTCCCACCGCAGCCCCCGCGGACGCACAATCAGAACGGTCCGCAGGCCCGGCGGCAGCAGGATACCCAGCGCATCCGGGCCCGCACGGTCGTCGGTGACACGACGCAACGACATCGCCTCGTCTCCTCCCGCGGAAATGGTTTCGGGAGATGTATCGTAGCATAGCCGGTGACGGAAAACGACTGCGAGGGCGACAGTCTGTCCCCCCTTCACCGTTCGCCTGCGCTCCGCACGCCTGCACGCTCCTTCGCCTGCGGCTCACGGTAGACGATGCCTCCCTTCATGACGAAGCGCACCTTGCGCAGGACGGTGATGTCGCGGGTCGGATCGCCCTCCACGGCCACCAGGTCGGCGAACAGCCCTGCCTTTACTACCCCCAGCTTGTCGTCCATGCGCAGTGCTTTCGCTGCCACCGACGTCGCCGAGCGCAGCGCCGCGACCGGCTTCATGCCGTAGTCGACCAGCAGCTCGATCTCGCGGGCCTGGTCGCCGTGGGCGAAGACCCCGACGTCGCTGCCGTTGGCGATCACCACGCCCGCCTCCAGCGCCTCCTTGAAGCTCGCCCGCTTCGACTTTAGCACTTTCGGCTCCGGGTCGGTGCCGGGACGCCAACCACGATACTTGCTCATCGCCTCGGCGGCCGCCAACGTCGGACACAACGGGACGCCCTTCGTCGCCATCAGCCGGAACACCTCCACGTCGCCCTCATCGCCGTGCTCGATCGTTGCGACCCCGGCCAGCGCCGCTCGTCGGATCCCCTCCTTCGTCGTCGCGTGGGCACAGACCGGGCACCCCGCCGACCGCGCCGTCTCGACGATCAACCTCAGCTCGTCGACGGAGAAGGTCGCAGCGCCGCCCTTGCCGGGGCTCCAGGTGTCGGCATAGACCTTGATCCAGTCGGCGCCGCGGCCGATCTGGTCGCGGACCACGCGCCGCAGCGTTGCGCCGTCGGCCTCCTCGGCACCCTGCGGCACACGGACCTCCGGCGCGAAGCCACGCGGGGCGTAGCTGCCCGTGGCCACGATCGCTCGCGTGGTCACCACCAGCCGCGGGCCGGGGACGATGCCCTGGTCGATCGCCTGCTTGATCCCGACGTCCGCGTAGCCGGCTCCCTCGGTGCCCAGGTCGCGCAGGGTGGTGAAGCCGGCGAGGAGTCCGCTCCTGGCGTGGTTGGTCGCCCGGCACACGCGCAGGGCCAGCGGCTCCTTGAGGACCTGGTCGTCCCAGGAGGCCTCGTTGTACGGATGCAGCAAGAGGTGCGAGTGCAGGTCGATCAGTC
The DNA here is from genome assembly GCA_016177925.1 of Planctomycetota bacterium. GTDB lineage: Bacteria > Planctomycetota > Planctomycetia > Gemmatales > Gemmataceae > JACOUH01. Next base: position 8,795 of record JACOUH010000056.1, read on the forward strand.
CCGGCAGCAGCGTCGTGCCCGGGAGCTTGACGGTGCGGGCGCCCTCGGGCACCTTGATCTTGTCGGAGGGACCGGCGCTGTGAATGCGATCCCCTTTGACAACAACCACCCAGCCGGCGTGCGCCTCGGCGGAGACGCCGTCGAAAACGCGGGCGGGCTCGAGGACCACTACCCGCTCCGCCTCCGCGGCCAGCGCGGCCGGGACGACCCCGAGCAGGATGAGAAAGGCCATCATCCGGGGCAGCATGATCTATCCTCCCTTGGTGCGGGCGTGCGTCCCGCGCTGGCGCGTCGGGCAATTCTCCCGCAGCCCTCAAGGTAACGGCGGACGTCCGACACAGCTACGGTTTTCAGCCGGACAGAGCAAACGAGGCCACGCATGCATGGCAACTGCGACCCGGTGCTGTTTCTCCAGGACGCCACCATCGTCCGCCCGGGCGGAGAAACCGTCTTCCGCGGTCTGAATTGGACGATCCACGAGGGCGAAACCTGGGCGATGGTCGGGCCGGTCGGGTCGGGCAAGACGAGCCTGGCGGAGGTCCTCCTGGGCCGGCTGCACGTCGAGGCAGGGGCGATCGGCTGGCCGTTCATCGACCGGCTGCGAGCCACGGGCGGCGCCGTCTCCTGGCCGTCCGACGTCATCAAGCGGGTGTCGTTCCGCGAGGAGTCGTGGCTGTTCTCGTACGCGCGGCACTACTATCAGCAGCGATTCAACTTTATTGAGCCGCGCGACGACCTGACCCTCGACACTTTTCTGAGAGCCGGCACGTCGGCATCTGACGACGCCCTCCGTGCCGCCGCCGGGCGACTCGGAATCAGCGACCTTCTCTCTCTGTCTCTCATCAAGCTCTCCAACGGGCAGATGCGGCGGGCCCGAATCGCCCGGGCGCTGCTGGCGAAACCGGAACTGCTGATCCTCGACGAACCGTTCATGGGCCTCGACGCTGCCGGCCGCCGTGAGGTGGCGGAGTTCCTGGGCGGCCTCCTCCGCGACGGGCTCCGCGTCGTGCTCATCACGCGCCCCGAGACTGTCCCTGCCTGGGTGACGCACGTACTGGAACTCGGTCGGCTCGTGGTCCGCTGGCAGGGACCCCGGACTGATTGCGGATTGCAGATTGCAGATTGCAGATTTGAAGCACTACGCTTGGGTGCTTCAAATCTGCAATCTGCAATGGCAGTCCTCGGGCCGAACGGCTCCGGCAAGTCGACGCTGCTCAGCCTGCTCTGTGGCGACCATCCACAAGCATACTGCAATGACATCCGCCTGTTTGGGCGCCAGCGCGGCAGCGGCGAGAGCATCTGGGAAATCAAGCGGAACATCGGCCTCGTCTCGCCCGAGTTGCATCTGTATTTCACCGAACCGCTGACGGCGTTCCGGGCCGCGGCGAGCGGCTTCTTCGACGTATTGGCGGCTCGCCCGACCACGCCAGCGCAAGACGCGACCGTCCGCGAGCTGTTCGATCACTTCGGCATCCTCGCGCTAGCCGAGCGTCCCTTCGCCCGCCTGTCGACCGGCGAGCAGCGGTTGGTGTTGCTGATCCGGGCGCTCGTGAAGGCCCCGCCGCTGCTGATCCTCGACGAGCCATTTCAGGGGCTCGACGGCCGGCTCATCGCTCGCCTGCGCGACTGGCTCGACCGGCGCCTCCATCCCGATCAGACGCTTCTCTTCGTCAGCCACTACGCTGAGGAGATCCCGCGGACACTCACTCATCGCCTCCGCCTCGAAGAAGGACGGGTGATCGAGAGGGGTTGAATCGTTGCAACAGTGGACACTCCGCCAACCGACCTCGCAGAAAGGCGTCAGTTGGTGTACAAATAAATATATCTGTGGCTTCGTAGCGAATGCTTCTGACGACTTAACGAAACGACACTATGACTGCTACTCCTCAACCATCTCGTCGCATCAAAACGCCGGTCCACGGCAGCTGCCGTTGGGTCAGTCGCAAGCACGGCATCGTCCGCATCAACACGGTCGATTACACCGTCGTCCGCGTCAAGACCGGCTATCGGTTGGTCAACCTCAGCAACGGCAAAGTGTACGACCTCGACCACGACGGACACTGGTGTACCTGCCCGGCCTTTGTGTGGGACCACTGTCCCATCCAGGCGGGCGGCGACGGGCGCTGCAAACACATCGCCGCCCTGCGCGGCCTGGGACTGCTGCCCAATCCGGCTGAACTCAGCAAGTCGGCCTGAGCAATCCACGCGGACGGTGCGCGCCGATTGTTCGGGTCGTGGGGGCCGGCGGGCGCGCCGGTGCTTCTGTCCGGAAATGCTGTGCCGGGCGTGGCGGCATCCATGTTGGCGGAGGGGCTGGAAGCAGTCAAAGTCCGATTGTTCGCCGTCCGATCCTGAGATTAGAATCTCTACCCTCCGAGATTGACCGTCCGCGGCGGGCCCTTCCCTCCCTACGCGGGCACTACCTCTCTTGCCGCCCCTTTGCACAGACCCCGGCGAAGATACCGCGCGCCGGGGGGAGGTAGCGCGATTGACGGTCAGTACACGTAAGATCGCGGCCGCGCTGGGACAGGCGATCGCCCAGCGCATCGGGGAGCCGCGCTATAATCTCTGGTTCGACAACCACACGAAGTTCAGCTGGGACGAGGGCGTGCTGACGGTCGGCGTGCCCAACCGCCACTTCGAGGAGTGGTTGCAGAAGACCTTTCTCGGGGCGGTCCGCGATGCGGCCTGCGAGGTCTTCGGCGAGGCGATGCAAGTTCGCTTCACCATCGACCCCGAACTGTTCCAGGCCGCTCGCCAGGAAGAGGCCGAGGCGCGCCAGCGAAAAGATGTAGCCGAGCCGGCCGACACTCCCGTCCCGGCGAGCGGGGGGTGTGAACCCCCCGGTCCGTCGAAGCACCGGGGGGTTCACACCCCCCGCTCGCCAGACGAAAAACCGGCGCAGAAGTCGACGGCCCGCAAGGGCAAAGCGGGCGCGGAACCGGACGGACGGGGGACGTTGTTCGACGCAGCACCCCGGCGGACGCGGCGCTGGCACCGGCTGGAGGAGTTCGTCGTCGGCGCGTGCAATCGCGTCGCCCACGCCTCGGCGCTGAGCGTCATCGAGATGCCGGGCGAGGGTGGCAATCCGCTGGTGTTGCACGGCCCGGTCGGCACCGGCAAGACGCACCTGCTCGAGGGCGTCTACGCCGGCCTGCGCCGCGGCCGCCCTGACTGGCGCGTCCTGTTCGTCACCGCGGAAGACTTCACCAACCGCTTCGTTCAGGCGATGCGGCTGGCGAAGCTAGCGGGCTTCCGCAAGCACTTCCGCGAGTGCGACGCCCTGCTCGTCGACGACTTGCACTTCCTGGCGACCAAGAAGGCGACGCAGGAGGAGTTCCTGCACACCTTCGACGCCCTGCAGGCCGATGGCAAGCAGGTAGTGGTGACCTGTGACTGTCACCCACGCCTGGCGGACGACTTTGCCCCGGAGTTGGCCGACCGCCTGCTTGGCGGAGCGGTCTGGGGCGTGGCTCCGCCGGATGGCGATACACGGCTGGACATCCTCAAGGCCAAGTCCGGCCGCACTCCCGACGCGCTGATCGCCGAGGAGGTGCTCCGCTACCTTGCCGGGCAGCTGCGCGGCAACGTCCGCGAGCTGGAAGGGGCACTGCACAGCCTGCGTCACTATGCCCGCGTCACCGGCCGTCCCGTCAATGTGGCGTTGGCTCGCGAGGCACTGGGCGACCTGCTCCGCCATGCGGTGCGCGTGGTGCAGCTGGCCGATGTCGATGCGGCGGTCTGCCGCGCCCTGCGTCTGCCGTCGGGGGCGCTGCAGTCGAAACAGCGGGTGTGGGCGGTCAGCCACCCGCGCATGCTGGCGATGTTCCTGGCCCGCAAGCACACGTCGGCGGCGTACAGTGAGATCGGGCACTATTTCGGCGGTCGCAACCACAGTACCGCCGTCGCTGCCGAGAAGAAAGTGCGCGGCTGGTTGCAGGCGAACGGCGAGTTGTCGCTCGGTGAAAGGACTTACCGGATCCGCGAAGTGATCGAACTGGTCGAGCGCGACCTGCTCGGCTGAGTCTTCGCCCCGAAGGGGCGGCCGTCAATAGCCCGGGGCGTCAGCCCCGGCTCGGGGTGCGGCCCGACGGGGATTCAGCCCCTTCGGGGCTCGGGGCAGAACGAACCCTTCGAGGACTATTGACGATCGCCCCTTCGGGGCTGAAGCACGCAACCCGTGTGCCATGCGCGTCCCGGCGTCCGAACCTCAGAACCGGCCCGACGGACGGTTCCGCCTGCCGCCTGTCAGGAGTGGCATGGAAATTGCCGTTTTCCCCTATGGCTCGCTCAGAATCAGTGATACGGACGCGGGCAGGCTGTGATACGCTGAAGAAGTTCCTCCGGCCTATCCGCGCGGTTTCCAGAGGAGGGGCTCATGGAACGGACGATGGGACACGGGACGGAGCAGGCCGTCCGAGTGACAGCAGGACGCGCGATCCTGGAGGGCAATCTCGACATCCCCGCCGGTGCCCGGGGCGTGGTCCTCTTCGCCCACGGCAGCGGCAGCAGCCGGCTCAGTTCCCGCAATCGATTCGTGGCACAGGCGCTGCGCGAAGCGGGGCTCGCCACGCTGCTCCTCGACCTTCTCACCGCGGAGGAGGAGTCCGTTGACGTCTACACGGGGCATCTCCGCTTCGACATCGGCCTGCTCGCCGATCGCCTGACCGGCGCTACCAGCTGGCTGACCCGGCAGCCCGCGACGGCCAGGCTGCCGGTCGGCTACTTCGGCGCCAGCACCGGCGGCGGGGCCGCCCTGGTAGCAGCCGCGGAACGGCCCGATACTGTCAGCGCGGTCGTCTCGCGCGGCGGGCGACCGGACCTCGCCGGCGCAGCGCTGCCGCGCGTCCAGGCGCCGACACTGCTGATCGTCGGCGGCAACGATTTCCCGGTGATCGACCTGAACCGCCAGGCCTTCCGACGACTGGGCGCGAAGGAGAAAGAGCTGGTGATTGTCCCAGGCGCGACGCACCTCTTCGAGGAGCCGGGCGCCCTGGAGGAGGTCGCCCGGCTGGCGGCCGACTGGTTCACGCGGTACCTGGGCCCGGGGGACCACAGCGGTTGAGGTTCCCGGGCAGAGGAGAGATCAACATGTTTTTCCGGAACACCGATACGCTCTTCCGCGACCGGAGCGAGGCGGGGCGCGTCCTGGCCGAGAAGTTGAAACCGTACGCCGACCATGCCGACGTCATCGTCCTGGCCCTGCCGCGCGGCGGGGTGCCGGTCGGCTACGAGATCGCTGCGGCCCTGCACGCGCCGCTGGACGTCTTTCTGGTCCGCAAGCTCGGCCTGCCGGGGCACGAAGAACTGGCGATGGGCGCCATTGCTAGCGGCGGAGTGCGCGTTGTCAACCCCGACGTCGTGCGCCCCTTGCAGATCCCCGATGAAATCATCGACAGGGTGGCGCAGCAGGAGTTGCGCGAACTGGAGCGGCGCGAGCGCCTCTACCGCGGCGACCGCCCGCCGCCGGACGTGAGCGGGCGGACCGTCATCCTGGTCGACGATGGGCTGGCCACCGGCTCGTCGATGCGGGCCGCCGTCGCCGCCCTCCGACAACAGCGGCCGGCACGCATTATCGTCGCCGTCCCCGTCGGGGCAGCCGAAACGTGTGAGGAGTTCCGCCACGAGGCCGACGAGGTCGTCTGTGCTTGCACGCCCGAGCCGTTCTATGCGGTCGGTTTGTGGTACGGCGATTTCTCGCAGACGACCGACGACGAGGTTCGCGAGTTGCTCGAGCGTGCCCCCGGCGAGCGAGCCTTCGCTGGGCGCTGACCCAAGCCCGAAGCGCCAGCGCGGGACGTCCCGCGCGACCACGAGGTCAGGGTCGACGCCGTGGCCCTCGATGATCCACTCCTTGCCGTCAAGGCTGTAGCGCGAGAACTCCGGCCGATTGAGGAAGCCGCCGTCCAACAGCGGCAGCGTGCCGCGGATGCCGACCACTCCGCCCCAGCTCCGCTTGCCGATCAGCTTGCCCAGCTTGTACGCCCGGAACTGGAACGGGAACAGGTCGCCGTCCGACGCCGAGAACTCGTTCATCAGGCAGACCTTCGGTCCCTGGATGGCATACGGGCTGAAGCGCGGCGACGCATTCCGCGCCATCTCGACCTGCACCGCCTGACGCCGCAGCCGCTCGATCAGCATCGGTGACACGTTCCCGCCGCCGTTGCCACGCACGTCGATGATCAGCGCCTTCTTCGCCAATTGTGGGTAGTAATACTTCGTGAATTCGTTGAGGCCCGTGGTCAGCATGTCGGGGACGTGCAGGTAGCCGGCCTTGCCGCCCGTCGCCGCGTTCACCTTCTTGATGTTGTTCTGCACCCAGTTGAAGTAGTACAGGTTCGACTCGTCCACCAGCGGTGTCACGACGACGTCGCGAGCGCCCTTGGTCGTCGGCGAGCCGTTGACCTTGAGCGTCACCTGCTTGCCGGCGGTGTCGACCAGGGCCTCGTAGAGGTTCACCAATTCGTTCGCCGCGTGGCCGTCGACAGCAAGGATGAAGTCTCCCTCCTTGACGTTGAGGCCGGGCTCCGTCAGCGGCGAGCGGAGGCGGCGGTCCCAGTTGGCGCCGCGCAGGATCTTCTTGATCCGGTAATAGCCCGTCTTGGCGTCGCGCTGCAGTTCGGCACCGAGCAGTCCCATTTGCACGCGCGCTGCTCTCGGCATCTCGCCGCCGCCGACGTAGGTGTGGCCGGCGTTTAACTCGGCGATCATCTCGCCGATGACATAGCTCAGGTCAGCGCGGTGGTTGACGTGCTTGACCAGCGGCGCGTAGCGCTGCCGCATCGCCTTCCAGTCGACGCCGTGCATGTGCGGGTCGTAGAAGAAGTCGCGCATCTGCCGCCAGCACTCGTTGAAGATCTGCTGCCACTCGGCCTGGCGGTCCAGGCGCACTTGCAGGCCCGACAGGTTCAGCGGCTTGCCGATGCTGACCGGCCCCTTGGGCAGGTCGACGATGCCGTATTTGCCTTCCTGCGACACCAGCATTTTCTTGCCGTCGGCGGAGATCTCGAAGCCACCGACCGATCCGTGCGAGGTCTCCTTGGCCGCCGTCATGTCGAACGAGTGCAGCCCGCTGCCGCGGACATAGTAGACCGTGCTGCCGACCGACTGCAGGTTGCGATAGCTGCTCACCGGCACCGGCAGACTGAGGACGCGGTCGCCGATGCCGTCGAGGTCGATCTTGAGGTCGCTCGTCTCCTTTTTCGGCTCCGGCTGCTTCGGCTGCTTGGGATCGACCTGGCCCGGCCCCTTGGCCTTGCCCCGCTGGACGTCGTCGGCCTGGCCCGGCCCCTTCGCCTCGCCCGGCTGGACGTCGTCGGCCGCCGACGCGACGGCGCCGGTCGGCTTTTCTTCCTTGACGGTCGTCTCGTCGCTCCTGGGCTTGAACGGCGACGGTGTATCCTTCGACAGGGCGACGAAGTAGATGCGCGCCATGTCGCCGTAGGAGTGGTTCCACTCGGTGCGGCTGAAGACGGGGTTGAAGTCGCGGTCGGAGACGAAGAACAGGTACTTGCCGTCGCCCGAGAAAGCGGGATCGGCGCAGCGGAACCAGCCATCCGTGATAGCATAGTTCTTGTCATTGGCGAGCGAGTAGAGGTAGATATTGGTCATCACCTCTTCCTCGGGCCGGGCGTAGGCGACCCACTTGCTATCGGGCGACCAGGTAAATTCGCGGATCTCCCACGTCGACGACTTAGCAACAAGCGTCACCTTCTTGGTCGCCACGTCGACGTATTGCAGGCGCTGCAGGCGGTCGGCCCAGAGGAGCTTTTTCGCGTTGGGTGACCATTGCAGGTCGTACTTGTAGGTATCGCCGCCGCTGGTGAGCTGGCGCGGCGGGCGGCGACCGTCCTGGGCGACGACATAGATCTCATCTTCGCCGGTGGCGTCGGAGATGTAGGCGATCCATTTGCCGTCAGGCGACCACTTCGAGTTGCGCTCGTGGACGCCGGAAGTCTTGGTCAGGTTGCGCGTCGGGCCGTTCTCGGCCGGGACGGTGAAGACGTCGCCGCGGGCCCCGAACAGGGCCCGCTTGCCGTCCGGCGCGATCTCGTAATTCGTCACGTTCTTGCTGACATCGACCAGCCCCGCCCGCGCGGCACTGTTATCCTCGAGGATGCGGACATGAACCTTCACCGACTTCTCGCTTGCTAGGTCGAAGCGGTAGATCCAGCCGCCATACTCGAAGACGATGGCGTCCTTGCCCAGCGACGGGAACTTGATGTCGAAGTCCTTGAAGTGCGTCAGTTGCCGTGTCGACCTGTCCCCGAGGTCGTAAACGTAGAGGCTCATCCGCTTGTTGTCGTCGCGATCGGAGAGGAAGTAGATCTTGTCTCCGCTCCACATCGGGATGATGTCCTGGGCGGGCGAGTCGGTGATCTTGTCGGTCTTTTTCGTCTCGAAATCGTAGATCCAGACATCGTCGGCCATGCCGCCGCGGTAGCGCTTCCAGGTGCGGAACTCGCGGAAGACACGGTTGTAGGCAAGTTTCTTGTCGTCGGGCGAGAACGAACAGAAGCCACCGCGCGGCAGCGGCAGTTGCTCGGGCAGTCCACCGTCGATGCTGACGGTGTAGAGCTGGCCGATGAAGTCGTTGAACGAGCGCATGCGCGAGCGGAAGACGATGTGCTTGCCGTCGTTCTTCCAGCCGATGACGATATTGTTCGGCCCCATGCGGTCGGAGACGTCATCGCGGTTGAGGGTGGCGGTGTAGGTGAGCCGCTTGGGGATGCCGCCCTCGGCCGGCATCAGGTAGACCTCGGTGTTGCCGTCGTACTGCCCGGTGAAGGCGATCCACTTGCCGTCGGGCGAGAAACGCGGGAACATCTCGAAGCCGTCGTGGTTGGTCAGCCGCCGCGCCACGCCACCGGCGGACGGCACCGTGTACAGGTCGCCGGCGTAAGTGAAGACAATCGATTTGTCGTGGATGGTCGGGAAGCGCAGCAGGCGCGCCTCGCCGTTGCCGGCAGGACTGTCGACCGGGTCGGCGGCGCGGGCCGGCCCCGTCCCGAGGACGGCACACAGGGCCAGCAGGCCAGCGGAGCGGATGATGGATTTGGACATGCATTCCTCCTGATGAGAGTGCGATGTAATCAAGATGGGGAGCAGCAGAAGAAGCGTCCAGGGGGGAGAGGCGAGCCACATGCCAGGCGGGGCGCGGCACCAGGCGGCAGCGAAAGCCGCAGGAGGGCGGCGAGCAGCCCGACTCAGCGCCGGATCGTGAAGCCCTTGTATCCGCCAGTCGGCTTCCTCTCTTCTGGCTGTTCCTTCTCGATGTTTCGCTTCCAGTGCGTGCGGACGGCCGCGAGGAACTTCGTCACGGCCCCTTCGGGCCCCTCGACGAGCAGCTGCACGCGGCCGTCGCTGAGGTTCTTCACCCAGCCGGTGACGGGGTAGTCGCGAGCGATCTTCTCCGCGGTGGCGCGGAAGCCGACGCCCTGCACCTGGCCGGAATAGTAGACCATTCGGCCGATCGATTTCTCAGGCGGTGGCTTCTGCGACTCGCCGCTGCCTGTCGCCGCAAACAGCACCAACAACACGACCAGAAGCGGTGAAGAACTTCTGCAGACATCCAACGGTTCTCGCATCGCTTCACCGCTTGATTGGCTTCGGCACCGGGTCCGTCGCGAAGGGCCAGTCGGTCGGCTTGTAGCGGATGTCGAGATGCTTCGTCTCGACGACCCGATTCTTCTCCGACATACTCACCATCAGCGCATCAAGGACGCCCGTCGTCAACAGGGTCCGCTCCACCGGGTACGGCGGATGTCCCGTCTGCATCATCGAGTCAATCGCCTTCACCAGGCCGATGAAGTGGCCGAAGGGGTCGGGCTGCTGCATGGTGAACTCCGTCGCCACCGGCTTTTCCTGTCCTTTGAGTTGGCCAGCGAAGATGAAATCCCCGCCGTCGCCCTCGTACAGCCAGCCGTTCAGCAACGCTACCGCCCCCTTGAAGCCGTCGCGGTACTCGATCAGGAAGACGCCTGCATCGTTCGTCTTGCTGGTCAGCGCCCGCACGTCACCCTTGGCATGCGCCGACACCAGCTTTAGCGCCGCCTCCAGCAACTTCTTCGACCAGCGGCCCTCGTCCAGCGCCTTCCACATCGCCGTCCCTTGGAGGCACTGCACCGCCTTGACGCCCGTCTCACCGCCCTTGCGCCGCTCGGCCATGCACTGCAGCCCCTCCAAGGCGTGAAAGCCGTAACCCTCGAACGGTCCGTAACCGATTTGCAGCCCCTCGATCAAGTCGCAGCCCCGCTCCAGCTTCAGCGGCGGCTGACGCCACGTCACCGGCAGCGACGAGCCGGCCAGAAACGGCACGAACAGCGCCCGGGCCCGGTCGTACATCCACTTCGCGTCCTGCCACGTCGCCGCCAGATGTTTGTCGTTGAAGACAGGCACCGACCGCTTCGACCGCTCGAAGACCTTCGTCACGGCCTCGAAAAAACGACGCCGTGGGTAGAGGATCTGCCCGCGGGCATTGGTGGGGTACTTGCCGTGCTCGCCGATACAGAGAACGCCATCGACGGCCAGTTGGTCACCGCCGAGGGTCAGCGCCTTTTCGATCGTGTCGTAGATGGTGAAGCGGTGTTTCTTCGCCAGGGCCCGGCTCATGTCGGCGGCGGAGAACTGGTCGACATACATGGAGACCACCTGCATCGCCGGCCCGGCGCCGCCATCGTAGGTGAAACCCTCGAGGACCTTGCCGACGATGACATCGGCGTGCGACCACTTACGATACTCCGTAACGACCGCTGCAACCTTCTTTTTCATGACACCTTCCGTCTGCTTAGCCCGACGCGCCAGCGAGGAAACCAGTGAACCTCGCTGGCGCGTCGGGCTAACGGGAATGCTCCTTGAAATTCTTCGACTTGAAGACCTCGACGCCCTTGTCGGTCTTCCGCACGAATAGCACTGCTGCTCCCTCGTACTCTCCGACCAGGCGCAGGCCGCGCTCGGGGCCAAGCACCGCCACCGTCGTGTCGAGGCCGTCCGCCGTCACGCCACGCGGGGCCGTCACCGTCACGCTGAAGCGACCCAGGATACCGACTCCTGTTTTCGGGTCGACAATGTGCGAATAACGCTTGCCAGCGATCTCGATGAACTGCTCGACGTCGCCCGCTGTCGACACGGCCGAATTCTCCAAGAGGACGTAGCGCTCCGGCTTGGCCTCCGGGGCGGTTAGCGGAGCGATGCCGACGACCCAGCCCCTGGCGTCCGGCGGAGCGTCGCCGGCAACAATGTCGCCGCCGGCCGCCACCAACGCCCGCGACAGGCGACGCTCTTTCAGCACGCGGATTACCTCGTCGCCGGTCCAGCCCTTGGCGATGGCGCCCAGGTCGAGCAGCATCCCTTCTTTCTTCAGCAGCACCGTGCGGTCCTTTGTATCGAGGACCATCGCTTCGTGGCCGACCAGCGCGAGGGCCTTCTTTAGCTCCTGGGGATCGGGCAGGCGGCCGACCTTGCGAGCGCGCCGCCACAACCGCACGACCGGGCCAACGGTAATGTCGAAGGCCCCGCCGCTCTTCTCGGAGAGTTCCTTCGATTTTTCGAGGATGAAGAAGAGTTCGTCGCTAACTTTTACCGGCTTTCCGCCCGCCTGGCGGCACAGGCGCATCAATTCGCTGGTGGGGCGGTAGTCGCTCATGATACCATCAAGTTGAGCGACGCGGGCGAAGGCAGCCTTCGCTCCGGCATTGGCCGTTTTCTCGTCCGGCGCGTAGACAATAATCTTGAACCGTGTGCCCATGTGCGGTTCGGTGAACGTGAAGCGGGTCAATGGCTTCTTCTCCCCTTTCCCCTCTCCCCTCGGGGGAGAGGGGGGAAAAAGGGCCAGCACCAGCCCGGCCAGGCCCAGCAAGAAGGTTCTGCCCATCGCCGTGCCTCCTGTTCGGCCGCCCCTCAGCCGGCGGTCCCGTGCTCTGGAGAATAGCACCAATGAAGCGCCTGTTCCACCATCCGCTGAGCTGGAGCCTGTTTTTCTCCGGCCTGGCGGCTCTCTGCCTGCTCGCGCCCGCCTCTGCCGAGAAGGTCCCCGACAAGCTGCCAAAGGTCGAACCACCCAAGCACAAGGGCTATACCGAGACGCTCCCGGGGACCTCCCCCGGCACGAAAATCAAGTTCGACATGGTGCCGATCCCCGGCGGCCATTACCTGATGGGCAGCCCGAAGTCGGAGAAGGGCCGCCGGGACGACGAGGGCGCGCAGCATCCCGTCGCGGTCCGTCCCTTCTGGATGGGCAAGTGTGAGGTCACCTGGGACGAGTACGACACCTGGTGGAAGGAGGAAGGCAAGGAGGAGAAACCCAAGGACGACAAGGACGCCGACGCCATCACGCGGCCGACGCCTCCCTACGCCGACCCGACCTTCGGGCTGGGGCACGAAGGCCAGCCCGCCCTGTGCATGACCCATCACGCCGCGCTGGAGTACTGCCGCTGGCTGTCGAAGAAGACCGGCAAGGCCTACCGCCTGCCGACCGAGGCCGAGTGGGAGTGGGCCTGCCGCGCCGGCACCACCACGCCCTACAGCTTCGGCGACGAGAGCAAGCTCGGCGAGTACGCCTGGTTCGCCGGCAACTCCGAGGAGTTGCCGCACAAGGTCGGCGAGAAGAAGCCCAACCCGTGGGGCCTGTACGACATGCACGGCAATATCGCCGAATGGTGCCTCGACCACTACCAGAAGGATTATTACGCTACCTTCCCGACCGACAAACTCACGATTCAGCCGGTCCTGCTGCCGACGGAGAAGCGTTTCGCGCACGTGGCGCGGGGCGGCTCATGGAACGACCCGGCGGCGGAGTGCCGCAGCGCTGCCCGCCGCAGCTCGAACAAGGAATGGATCAAGCTCGACCCGCAACGTCCGCAGAGCATCTGGTGGCTAACCAGCGCCGAGTTCGTCGGCTTCCGCCTGGTCGTCGCCGTCGACGAGCAGGCTAACCTGAAGAACCTTCGCTCGAAAGTGACCAAGCAAAGCAAGTAATCCCTGACTCGTGGCGCCCGGCCTCTTGCTCCCCTCTCCCCCGCTTCGGGGGAGAGGGGGGAAGAAGACTGGCACGCCAAACCCCTCACCCCCCGGAGGCTCACAGCAGATGAGCAAGAACAACCAGACCTCGCGGCGCCAGTTCCTCAAGACCTCGGCAGTCGCGGCCACCGCCACCCTGCTGGCGACCGGCGGCGTCCATGCCGCTGGCGGCGACACCATCAAGGTCGGCCTGATCGGCTGCGGCGGACGCGGCAAGGGTGCCGCCGAGAACGTCCTGCACGCTGCCAAGGGCGTCGAGGTGATCGCCATCGGCGACTACTTCGAGAAAGACGAGGACCGCGGCATCGAGCCGGCCCGCGACTTCCTCCTGTCGCTCAACAACAACGCGCGTGTCAAGGAGCTGGGCAACAAGGTCGACCTGCCCAAGGACCGCTGCTACGTCGGCCTGGACGCCTACGAGAAGGTGATCGCCACGCCGGGCGTCAACTACATCATCCTGGCGACGTCGCCTGGTTTCCGCCCCATCCACATCGCCGCCGCCATCGCCGCCGGCAAGAACCTCTTCACCGAGAAGCCAGTCGGCGTCGACGGCCCTGGCATCCGCCGCGTCCTGGAGGCCGAGAAGGAATCGCGCACCAAGAAGCTCGGCATTGGCGCCGGCACGCAGCGCCGCCACCAGACCGGCTACCGCGAGACGATGAAGCGCATCCACGATGGCGCTATCGGCCACATCGTCAACGCCCGCTGCTACTGGAACGGCGGCGCCATCTGGTTCCGCGACCGCCGCGAGGGCATGACCGACCTCGATTACCAGATCCACAACTGGTATCACTTCGGCTGGCTGTGCGGCGACCACATCGTCGAGCAACACGTCCACAACATCGACGCCGTCCAGTGGGCGCTGGGCAACCAGCATCCCGTGCGGGCACTCGGCATGGGCGGCCGCGTCCGGCCCTACAAGAACGCCAACGTCGACGGCAACATCTACAACTACTTCGCCGTCGACTTCGAGTACCCCCACAACGTTCATGTGCTGAGCATGTGCCGGCAGGTCAACGGCTCCGACGGCAGTACCGACCCGCGGCACGTCTCGGGCATCTCCGAGGCGCTGGTCGGCACCAAGGGTATGTGCGCGACGGCAGACCGCCGCGAGTACCGCATCACCGGCAACAAGACGTGGACCTTCTCGCCGGAGGACGACAACGCGCCGTACGTGCAGGAGCACACCGACCTGATCGAGAGCATCCGCAAGGGCGAGCCGATCAACGAGTTGCAAAATGTGGCCGAGAGCACGCTGGCGGCGATCATGGGCCGCATGGCGGCGTACACTGGCAAGGCGGTCACCTGGCAGCAGGCGCTGAATTCCAAGCTCGACACGATGCCGGAGAAGCTGGCCCGCGACATGAAGCTCGAGGCCGCCCCGCTGGCAGTCGCCGGCAAGACGCCGTTGATCTGACCCGCTGGGCAGCGAGTGTCGCAGAAGGGAAGAATGGGCCACTGGCCCATTCTTCCCTTCTCCTTTCTGCTGTTTCGAGCGGCGCGGCGTCAGCCTGCCGGTTTCGGCTGCACCGGCGGGCTGATGCCGCGCCGCTCCCATTGTGTTCGTGCCGGTTTTCCGATTGGCTTCTCCGGCGCTGTTCCGGTATGTTCAGAAGAACGATGAAAACGTGATCCTCTGACGAGTCGTGAAGTCATGACGAAACCCGCCTCTCACGTGCAATGCCCCGTTGTGGTCCTGACTTTCACCGAGGACCAGATACTCGGCGACGAGATGGCCGATGTGCTCCGCGACCAGTTGTTAGCCATCGCCGTCCAGTCTCAGGCCCGCAACGCGATCCTCGATTTCCAGCACGTCAAGTTCCTCTCCAGCGCCGGTTTCCGGCCGCTGTTGAGTCTCCACCGGCTGCTCCGCCAGCAGAACGGCAAGCTGCTGTTGTGCGGCCTGTCCCCCGAGGTGTACGAGATCTTCGAGGTGACGCGGCTGATCTGCACCAAGGGCATTACGCGCGCCCCCTTCGAGGTCTTCCCCGACGTGCCATCCGCCGTCGCCAGCCTCTTCAAGCCCCCCGCCTCCGACGGCAGCTGACAAGCGGGTGGGGGGCGCCCCTCAATAGCCGGCGCCTTCGATCATCTCGCGGACCTGCCGCAGCAACCCCTCGGCACGACCCGGCACGACGATGCAGCCCTGCAGCGAGCCGTAGTGAGCCTCCAGGCAGCGCAGCAACAGGTCGCGCAGGGCAGCCATG
>JACOUH010000057.1 GCA_016177925.1 Planctomycetota bacterium
CCCCGCCCGCCGTGCCAGCTCGCGCGGGGAGCCGGCGCGGAGTTCGAGGCGGGCGATGAACTGTCCCAGGGAAGCGACCGGCCCGGAGTGGAGCCGGCGCAACTCCTCCAGGTGTTCGCCGTTTACGCCACACCGCTCGCAGAAACTGATGAAACGCAGCAGGGTCCGGCGGGTCGGCGTGTGGACCCCCAACTCAACATCCCGCAGCGTGCCCCGGCCGATGCCGGAGCGCCGGGCGAACTCCAGCCGGGTCATCCCCAGCAGTTCGGCCCGGACCTTGACGATGGCTCGGGCCAGCGGCGGGGCCTGCTCGGCTCGCGCCAGTGCGTGACGCCGGAGTCCGGCGTTGCGCAGGGCGTGGCCCGACAGCCGCGGCGGAGAGGTAGGATCAAGCATCGTAATGCCCTGCGGGGATAGCATCAATCCGACACGAACCGTAGCCGGGCGGGGAGGGTGGGGCACGGGCAATTTCGCGGGGCTGGCGGCAGGTCTGCTGGGCTGGTTGTCGAGGGGTGGGCTCAGTGTGGGGGGCACACTCGTAAGTTACACGCGCTGGCGTTGGACTGCAAACGAAATCCGCAAGGGCTTGTGGAAGTCCCCTCGAATCGGTGACGCAATTTCAGCTCCGTCCGTGAGAGTCCGGTCTTGACGCGTGCCGCCTTGTGCAGCCGGAAGAGCCTTTTGACGTCTCGTGCCGGCTCGGGGAAGGGGCCGGGGCGGGATCAACCTGCCGGCCAGCCTGCCAACTTTGAGGGGGGTTGGCAGGCTGCCTTCTGTCGACACAACTACTTGATAAATAAGGTACTTGTGGCTTGTCCGAGGGGGGCAGTAGATCAGCATCCGGGCCGCTCCTGCCGCTGTCGTTGCTCATCGGCCAGCCGCAGCAAGTCGTCGATGGCATCCCCCTCGCGCAGCCAGGCGAGGTGGGCGTTCATCTCCTCCTCACTCAGGAAGGGGTGCCCGGCCTCTTCCCGCTCCCGCCGCAGCCGCTGCATGAGCTGCCACCAGTCTTCTTGCGGCGGGGCCGCCTCGGGGACCGGCTGCACGACGACCCGGACGCGGCCCGGCGGCAGGGCGAGCTTCTTGTCCAGGTGCAAGGTCACGCCGTCTGGCTGGAGCGTGGCCTCGACGGTGATCGTGGTTGGGGTCATGATTCAGTCTCACCGGCTCGGAAACGCAAGATGCCTGCGGTGACGCGTTGCCCTCCCTGACGCTGTTAGTATCCTATCCCATCCATCGAGTCGCTGCCATTGTCCAGACCCAGCCGTTCTGCACCGGGCGCTTGCGATCCGCGCCTGGCAGGGAGATAATGTCGGTGCGCTGAGTCTGGCTTCTAGCGAACCGTTGCAGCCGACTGGGCCGCCGCTCCGGGTCCTACAGAGTAGGAGACCGGTGCGGTGCCCCCGCGACTGAACTGGAGAGTTCGGCGGCTTCGGGAGCGAGGCGGTCACAACATGTTGCGAACTCCGCGAAACGTCGGGTTCGACGGCAGGTGGTTCCTCGATGAAGCCGAATGGCTCACGTACTGCCGACGCAAGCCGGTGAGGTACATTCGGCGACCACAAGCAACTGCCTGTCAACTAGGCGGCTTGCCGGGGTCGCCTGATAACCCGCTTCAAAGCGCCCACATCATAGGGTTCGATGTGGGTGTGATCGACTTGGGACTGACGCCGGAGTTTCTCGATTCCGACAAGAATATCGTCACGGCACACCGGCGTGCGTGCAACAAACAGTCGGAGTTGGACCATCAAAGGGCCATGAGTCGGCTGCGTGATCTTGGCGTCAAAGAACTGCCGAAGTATCTCCCTGCGGCGGTACACGAAGCCTGGCGTAAGCTGGGCGGCCCAGACGCTGCACTTGACTGCGGTGACATGTAGCGTTTTCGGGGTTCAGAGCGATCGCCGGCCCACCACGGCGTTTACCGGCCTCGACTTCGCCAGCCCGCCGCAACGTCCGGAGCCGGCACGCGGAAGCCGCTCGTCCTGGTCTCGCGGAATTGGATGGGGATTAGACCCGGACGATCTTGCCCGTGCGCGCGGAGCGTTCGGCTGCTGCCACGGCGGCCACGGCCGCTCGTGCCTCCTCCGGCGTCACCACCGTTGGCTTCAATCCCTTCGCCACGCAGCCGACGAAGTAGTCGATCTCCGCCCGCAGCGCCCCGGCCGTCTCGCCGTGGACCTGCGGCCAGTACAGCGTGTCGGGGCAGTCGACGCCCTGGCGGTCCTGGATGACCAGGTTCGTGTCGCCGCCGTGGACGTAGACCGCCCCCTGCGTGCCGAGGACCTCCAGCTGCTCGTGGATGCGGAAGGGTGTCCCCTCGGGCAAGAGCCAGACGTCCTCGATGACGCCGACGGCTCCGCTGTCAAAGCGATACATGGCCCAGCCGATGTCCGGGTTCTTCAGACCGCGCACACTGTGCGTCAGGGCGTAGGCCGACACGATCTTCGCGCCCGTCATCCACAGCATCAGGTCGGTGTCGTGGACGCCGTCGCCCAGGAGCGGCCCGATCTTCTCCAGAACGGTCGCACTGCGGGCGGCGGGGATGTTGCGGCGGGCGTACAGCGAGACGACCTGCCCCAGCGCACCGGAGCGGATGCGCTCCAGCAGCTCGTGATAGTCCTGGTAGGCTCGCGGCACGCCCAGGCGGCGCTGCACCTCCTGGAGGCGTTCCGCCCTCCGCGTGCAGACGGCGCGCAGCTCCGCCTGGGGCAGGGAGGCGACGACGGCGGCGTGCTTCTCCCCGAAGAACCCCAGGCCGATCACCCCGTAGCCGACAGCTCGCATGGTCTCACCCCAAGTGCCGCTCCACATGCCAACCCCGAGCATCACCGGATGGAGTTCAGGTCGGCCATGCTGGGCACGTCGATCTGCTTCTCCAGCCATCGTCAGCACACCACGCGGGATCATCCTGGTGGACGAGATGAAGAATGGCTTGCATTATTCCGTTCAGGAGAAGGTGTGGCTCGCCATCGCTCATGGGGCACGCCAGTCGGACGCCCAAGTCTTCGCCACCAGGCACAGTTACGAGTGCATCCAAGCGGTTCACCGGGCCAACAAGGCCAGCGGAGGTTACGATCTCCGCTTCTTCCGGGCCTTCCTTGGTCACCTGGCTCTGTCTGACATCCAGGTGGAATCCTTTGGTGGGAAAACCCGCCTGGCATCCTTGTTCGACTCTTTGTTCGTCCGACGGGGAGAGATTCTCAACTTGACGGTCCTTGCCAAACGAGGATGTTGTTCTCATTGAGTTTGGGAACCCTTTGGCGGGGTTGCATACCGTCAATCTTCAAGAGGCCGCCTGATCGCCATTTTCGCGTCCAGTCCTTCACGTCCCTCTCCCACACGAGGGGAAATGACAATGCCAGATCCCAGACCGCTTCGTAAGGCACGGGCTTCCCACCCTGGAGGAGAGCCAGAACTTCCCCTTCAGCTTGTTGAAGATAGCGGCGGCGCAGCAATGTGATGGGTTGCGTTTCGTCCATCTCCAGGGCCGGAAACAACTCTTGTTGGGAGGTATCTCGCACTCGCTTCCGCTGCTTCGCCTTGGCCCGAGTCTCGTCCTGCATTTCCATTGCTTGCTGCTCAACTTTCTTGAACACCTCAACCCCTTTGCGGTGTCGCGTCGCGTAGATGAGGTGAAAGAACCTGCGATCAATCTTTGGATACAGGACAATCGCCGCGCAGGTATGCGGGAAGCCGCCCGTGCGTTTCACATTCTCGGCGTACTTTCTGAATAGAGCATCTTCCCGATCTTGCGAATCGCTTATTGCCTGAATCTGATCCTTGACACTGCTCGAGCCGAACAAGGAAGCGAACTGCTCCTTGGTCTGCTGGTTCGGGTGGTCGATGAACCGTCGGATGAAGTCGGTCATGAAGTTGATCAGCACCTCACCCGGCCGCAACCGCAGCAACGGTGCAATCAGTGCCATCTCAAACCCCTTCCAGCCGGTCGGATCGATGAAGATGAACGGAAAGGACGAACCGCCACCGTGACGGACGAAGGCGATCACTCCGTCGATGGCTGCGGCCAACTCGCAATTCCTGGTTTCAACAGTGACGTCTGTGACTTTGTCAGCGAACTCCTTCAACTTGGCGTAGGAGACAGGGTTCCGTTCGAGGAACAGGCAACGAAGGTTGAGCGCTTTTCCGCGCGTTGCGTGGGTCACGCGTGCTTTCCTCAGTTCTTCGAGAGCGATTGCGAATGAGGTATCCGTAAACTCTTGCGACTGACTTTGCCACGGTCCGGAGAAGCAATCGACGTAGGTGATCGTGTCCCACTCGAAGCCGATGATGTGAGCGAACCGCTCCAGGTAGCGGCGCAAGATGAAATGTTTGATGAGGGTTTGTTCCCTACCCTCGTACAACTCCTGTTCACTCATGGGACGTTTCCTACCAGTTGCAGTGGGGCCATTTCGCCAATCAGAGAAAGTCGAATTCTGGTTTTCAAGGCCGGGGCTTCGCACCGCTTCGGCATGTCATCATGGGTCTGGCCTTCAAGCGTGCGGCCAGCCTGGCTCTTCCGAGTGCCGCCCCATTGCTTGAAGAAGAACGGGATTCCGGCCGCCCGACACTGATCCCGAATGCTCAGAACCCAATCCTGCTGCATGGGGCGCGCGCCCGGACCGCTCTCACCGCCCACGATGACCCAGTCAATGTCTGCCAGATTCAGCGGGCCCAGATCCTCGAGGAGCGGTTCGATCGACAGGAAGCGCACAGCGGCAGGTGCGTCCCGAAGAACGTCCACGCGCGGTAGGCCGTGGCGCCGATTTTCGACACTGACGCCCCACCAGATGTGCGGCAGACCGGCCGCAAAGTGCAGGTCGGTCCGGAGCAAGTCGCGCATCCGGCTTGCTCGCTTGGTCAGCACCTGATACGTGTGCCAGTTGGCCTTCTCCATCACGCGGGCGACCCGGGCGATGTACTCGGCCGGCACGCCTTCGTGAAAGAGGTCGCTCATGCTGTTGACGAAGATCCTCCGCGACCGGACCCAATGCAACGGCTCGGCGAGTTTTTCAGCGACCAGTCGAAGGTCAAATCCTTGCTCATAAGGGTGTCCGGACACCCCACGGAAGCGCTCCGCAAAAGTCTCCGCATAACATCGAGCACATCCGGGGCTAATTTTGGTGCAACCACGGACGGGATTCCAAGAAGCGTCGGTCCATTCGATGGTGGAGTGGTCGCTCATGAACTGTTTCCTCCCGTGGCGGAAGAAAAATGAATCTTTGAACAGTATACCTGGCTGGCGAACTTTTTCCAGACCTTTTGCCTCACCTTCTTCTTCGGGCATCCAGAGTATCCCTCAAGGGAGGCAGAACCAACTCGCCGCAACGGCCCGCCTCGACACGCTGAAACCGCTCCCCCGAGGCGGCGTCACCGGATGGAGTTCAGGTAGGCGAGCAGGTCGGCCATGCCGGGGACGTCGATCTGCTTTTCCAGGCCCTCCGGCATGAAGGAGAGCCCGGTACTGCGCAACTCCTCGATGTTGACGCGCAACACCGTCTCGCTGGTGCCGTCGCTGCGGCGCAGGGTGATGCTGTTCGCGGTCTCGGCCGTGATCATGCCGGTGATGCTCCGGCCGGCGTCGGTCACCAGGGAATAGCTCATGAACTGTGGCTTCACCTCGCGGTTGGGGTCGAGGATGTTGAGCAGGACTGCCTCCAGGCCGCGATCGCGGATCGCAAACAGGTCGGCCCCGACCGATTCGCCGACGCCCTCCAGTCGATGACACGCGGAACATTCCTTCTTGAAGAGCGCCTTGCCCTTCATCGGATCGCCCTTGAGCGTCAGTGCCTTCTGATAGGCAGCGACCACATCCTGCCGCTTGCTGAGCCGGGCGCCGGCGAATAGTTTTGCCGCGCGGGCGCGGATGCGTCCGTCGGCGGAGGCCTGGAGCAGGGCGACGCGGGCCGGGTCGACATCGCCGGGCTTCACCTTCCCCTGCTCGACGGCGTCGAGGAAGGCGGTGACCCAGGCCGGCCGGGCGAACAGTGATTCCGCCGCAGTCGCTCGCAGCTGGGGACTCAACCCCGGCCACACGCCGAGCAGCAGCCCCGGCACGGTAGGGTCGTCGAAACGGGCCAGCGTCTCCAGGGCGGCCCGCTGCACCGGCTGCGGCTGGCGCAACTTCAGGGCCTCCGCGAAAAGGCCGCGCACCTCGGCAAACGGTGCCAGGCCGAGCGTGTGGATCGCCGCGGCCCGCTCGGCCGGGGGCCGCTTCTCGTCGACCGCCGTCTTCCGCGCCTCGCGCAGCAAGTCCGCGAAGAGGGCGCCGGCCTTGCCTCCCGCCGCCCCCGTGAGCCGGCCGCGCGCCGCAGGGGATTGCTTGCTCACCAGATGACGCACCACGTCCTGCGCCAGTGTCTTTTCCCCCTCGGCTAGTTCGCCGAGCACCTTCACGACCGCCGCCACGTCGCCGCCGCGACCGGCCGCGCCGATCTGCGTCGCCAGGGCGGTCACCAGCGTCCGGCCGTGGGCGGTGCTGCGGAATTGCCGGTCGGCCATCAACCGGCCGAAGACGTCGCCCGCACACTTACCCGCGGAAGTGAGGATGGCCAGCCTCACCCAGGAGTCCGCGCCGTCCCGGACCGCCAGCCGGGCAAGGGCGCGGCCGGGCATTTCTCCCTGCACCACACCCAGCGAGAAGGCGAGCTGATAGCGCACGCGCAGGTTGGGATCGTCCGTCATCTTGCCGAGCTTGGCCCGGACCTCGGGCGCCGCCTCGAATTGCTCAGCCAGGCGCACGGCTTGTTCACGGACGCGGGCATCGCCATCGTCCAGGGCCCGCAGCACCTGGGCCCGTTCCAGCGCTCCCAGCCCGTCCAGCGCGCACAGAGCGTGCAGGCGGCCCAGCGGAGAAAGCGACTCGACCGCCAGCTTCTTCAGCGGCGCCACGGCGGCGCGGTCCTGCCGCTGGTACAGCAACCGGGCGGCGGTGTCGCGGTGCCAGCCATTGGCGTGTTCCAGCAAGGCGACCAGTTCCGCCGTCGTCGCCTTACCGAGCCGTGGCGGCTTCGGCTGCTTGAACCCTTCCGGCACGATGCGATAGATGCGGCCGCGGTCGACGCCGGAACTGACATCGAGGTGCTTCAGGATCTGCGGCGGCAGGAAGGCGGCGCCCTCGATCAGCTCGCGGTACATGTCGATGATGTACAGCGTGCCATCGGGGGCGTTGGCGAACTGGACCGGGCGGAACCAGTTGTCGCGCGAGGCGAGGAACTCGACGTCCTTGTCGGCGCGCTGGGCGGTGAAGGCAACGCCGCTGGGCTCCAGGCGAGCGCGGTAGACGAGATTGCCGGACACCTCGCCGACGAAGACGTTGCCACGATACTGCTGGGGCCAGGCATCGCCGCGGTAGACCGTCACGCCGGTCGCGCCGGTGAAGAACCCCGACGGCTGTCCCCCCTCATCCGAGCCGGGCACGATCCCCTGGGTACGGAGGCGCGTGCGCAACACGCGCCACGGCTCGTTGGCACTGATGCGGAACAGCTTCGTGTACTTGCCGGCGGGGGCGATGTTGACGGCGGCCGCGGGGGCCTCGACGTAGGGGTTGCGGGCCAGGTAGCGGCCGTCGTACAGGATCTGATGAATGGGGTTGCTGTTCTCGCAGACGAACGTGCAGCCCCAGTCGTCCCTGCTCATGCCGTGCTGTCCGCCACCGCTGGTCACCTCGAACGTCAGGCCGCGTGGGTCGAAAAGGAACCCCTGGCCGCGGACGGAGACCCCTTTCTCGTCCTTCCGGGCGGCCCGCCGGACGTTGCCGCCGCCGAGACTGGTGGAGACGTGGAAGCGGTTGTCCAGCCCCCAGCGAAATGAGTTCATCATCGCCTCGCCGGCCGCGTCGCGTCCGAAACCGGTGAAGACCGCTCGCCGCACATCCGCTTTTCCGTCCCCTTTGCTGTCCTTGAAGTAGAGGATGTCGGGGACCGCGCCGACGAAGACGCCACCGTCGTAACAGGCGATGGCGACGGGCGAGTCGAGGTTATCGACGTAGGTGGTGGCCTTGTCATAGCGGCCGTCGCCGTCGCTGTCCTCCAGGAGGCGCACCCGGCCGTGGCCCTGGAACTTCTTGTTGGCGTACTGGTTGTACTCGGGGTATTCGACGACGAACAGGCGGCCGTTCTCGTCGAAGTCGAGCGCTACGGGGGAGCGGATCAGCGGCTCGCTGGCGACCAGTTCGATGCGGAAGCCGGGCCGGAGCTTGAACGACTTGAGGGCATCGGCCGGCTCCTTCGGCGGGATGCGCGGCAGCTCAGAGGAATAGTCCTTGTCCGGTGCGGCGCCGGCGTGGAAGATCGATAGAAGCAATGCGGTGCCGAGGAGCAGGACGAATCGAAGATGGTTCATGATTCTTCAGGGAGGCGAGGAGCCCAGGGGAGCCGCTCTAAAGCGTTTTGCAATCGGCGGTAGCACAGGCGTCTCGCCTGTGCCGAACCGCGACAGCGCACAGGCGAGACGCCTGTGCTACGAGCAAATGCAAACCGCTCTGAAGCGGGCAAGCATCTGGCGGAGAACGCAGTGGCAGGATACAGTCGATCCCAGGGG
Organism: Planctomycetota bacterium; assembly: GCA_016177925.1. Taxonomy (GTDB): domain Bacteria; phylum Planctomycetota; class Planctomycetia; order Gemmatales; family Gemmataceae; genus JACOUH01. The sequence goes on from JACOUH010000057.1 coordinate 8,539, forward strand.
AAAACCAGAGGGGAGATTCGCTCGGGATTCGGCGAGCTGATAGGATAGTGAGAACACGGCCCCAAGAGGCAATTACCATGTTCACGATCTTCGGCAGGGCCTACCGGCACTGCGACGGCCTCAACCGGCGAGAGCTTCTCACGGCCGGGGCCCTTGGTGTGGGCGGCTTGACGTTGGCCGACTTACTGCGTGCCGAAGCGGCGGTGGGGATCAAGTCGTCTGCCAAGGCGATCATCACTATCCACCTGGATGGCGGTCCGCCACAGATGGACATGATTGATCCGAAGCCGGAAGCGCCTGTCGAGATCCGCGGCGAGTTCAAACCCATCGCCACAAAGATTACTGGCCTGCGAGTTTGTGAGCTGATGCCGAAGGTGGCCCGCCTTGCCGACAAGTTCGCCTTCATCCGCTCGCTGGTCGGCTCGGCCGGTGCTCACGACGCCTTTCAGTGTCAGTCGGGGTTCGCGGCCAGGGACCTCCAATCGCTGGGCGGCCGGCCTGCTCTTGGCTCCGTTGTGGCGAAGTTGCACGGTTCGCCGCGGGACACGGCTCCCCCGTTCGTGGATCTGATGCAGGGCCGGCCCCTGGTGCGCAACAGTGCCCGCCCCGGCTTCCTCGGGCCGACCTACAATCCGTTCCGTCCCGACATCTCGAAGCTGTTTGCCCGGGAATTGGAACCCGGGATGAAGCAGGAGCTGGCGGCGCGGGGTGCCAGCCACACGACGCGGCTGACGCTGGTGGACGGCCTCAGCGCCGAGCGCCTGCGCGACCGCACGCAGCTGCTTGCTCGCCTCGACAGCGTCCGCCGCGACCTGGACGCCAGCGGGACCATGACGGCAATGGATCGCTTCACCCAGCAGGCTGCGACCATCCTCACCTCGGGCCGGTTCGCCGCGGCGATGGACCTGGACCAGGAGTCGCCGCGTGTGCTGGAGCGCTACACGCCGGCCATCGCCCCCGATCCCGACCGCTTCTACACCAGCGAGGACGCGACCGCGGTCCGCAAGCTGCTGCTGGCCCGCCGCCTTGTCGAGGCCGGCGTCCGCTGCGTGAGCGTGTCGTTCAGCGACTTCGACACGCACGCCAAGAACTTCCCGCGGATGCGCCAATTGCTGCCCATTATCGACCACGGCCTGCACGCCCTGGTAACCGACCTGGACGAGCGCGGCATGCTGGGGGATGTGTCGATCGTGGCCTGGGGCGAGTTCGGCCGGACGCCGCGGATCAACAAGGCGGGCGGCCGCGATCACTGGCCGGCGGTGAGTCCGGTCCTTCTAGCCGGTGGCGGCATGAAAGTCGGCCAGGTGATCGGCGTCACGGACCGCTACGCGGGGGCCGTCGTGTCGCGGCCGGTTCACTTCCAGGATGTGTTCGCAACCCTGTATCGCAACCTCGGCCTCGACCCGGTCACCACGACGCTCACCGACCCCAACGGCCGGCCGCAGCATCTGCTGGAACACGGCCAGCCGATTCGCGAACTGGTTTAACGACTTCTGTCCTCCGTAGGCGCGTTCGCCAGAACGCGAGAAGTGCTCGCACCAACCCCCATTCTGGCGAATGCGACTATTACGCCGGCACGCACGTAGGTCAGGCTTTCCAGCCTGACGTTGAGGCCGCGTCAGGCTGGAAAGCCTGACCTACATGCGGTTGAATGCAGCGGGAGGGAGAGGCGTTGCCCCTCCCTCTCGCGATTCAGCTCCGCCTTCTGGCCGTCCCGGCGGATCAGTCGTCGCGGAACTCGCTGTGGCACTTCGTGCAGCTGCCGTTCAGCTTCATCACCGCGGCCTTGACCTGGGTGCGATCCTTGGTCTCGAGGGCCTTGATGAGATCCTGAGCGGAGTCGTGCATCTCCTTGGACCAGTCCTTCCACTTCTGCATGGAGGCCGCGTTTTTCTGGGCCTTGTCGTTGGGCTTGTGGACGGCCACGGCGGCGACCCCGGCCGCGATTTCGGACATGCGCTTGAGGGCTGGCGCCTTGGCGATGTCCCGCTCCGTCACGCCCACCTTGCCGGCCATCCGGATGATCTTCTGCTCGATGCCGTCGGGGATGATGGCCCCCGGCTCGTCGCCGACGCCGATACCACTCACCTTGGCAACCTTGCTGCGCGGCTTGAAGACGTTCATGATGTCCAGCAGGTCGTCATGCTTCTTGGCGACCGCTTGCCCTTCCTTGGCCAGCTCGTCCCAGCTCTTCTTGCCGACTTGGTCGGCGAGCTTCTTGATGTCCGGCGCGGCCGGTGTATCGGCGGCCCGGACCGCTAGCACGCCGACGCCCGCCACCAGGGCCACGCCGATCCCCAGGACCATCGCGTACTTCTTCGTCATCGTTCGCCTACCTCCAAAAAGTGACAGGATGGTTCTCGCTTACGTCCCGATCTCGCTCGCCCGAGGGACAACTTGTTCCGGGCGGCATTCCTCACGCTTTGTTATCTGCCGTCGGCGGGTCTGTCAACGCGCCGCGGAGCGTACCATTCGCTCAAGCCGCAGCGACAGGCGGCTCGCCTATCGTGCTGAAGAGGGCAGGCGAGCCGCCTGCCACGATGTCCGGGCTGGGGGAGTCGGTGGGCGTGGCGGGCATCGGAAGGTCGGGCTCCGGCCACCCGGCCGGTCAGGGAGGCGCACGGCCTCGGCGGGAAAAAAGGAAGCGGCCGGCCAGCGGGTTGTTGGAAGCCCCCCTCCGCCGGTCCGTATCACTCCCAATTCTCATGATAAATCCACCGCTTCGGTTTGCAAGAGCCTGCCCATTTTTCTGGTCCCTTCCGCGCACACGCCCCGTGCGCACGCGCAGACGGCCGCTTTGCTCCCACGTCCTTTTCGACCTATGTTTGGGTGATATCTTGTCTCGTCCGTGGTCCGTAGCCGCGTTCGCCAGAACGCGGGCACGACGGACCCGCGTTCTGGCGAACGCGGCTACGGACCACGGGCTACGGAGGCTGTGCGCATGGGCCAGTTCGTCCAGGAGTCTCACCATCCGGTTTCTCCGATGCGACCGTCCCAGCCGGGCGTGGTTGCCTCGCCCTGGGCGGCGCGACTGTCCGCCCCCGCGCGCCGCTTTCTCGACTACCTGGTCGGGCTGACGCTCGTTCCCACCGAGGCCGTCGGTCCGTTCCTCGAGGGCCGTTTTGACCGCCTCCACACGTACGCCGGCGAGGTCGAGATTGGCCGCGCCCTCGTCGACGGAGGCCTGCTCACCGCCTTCCAGCTCGAGCGCGTCCTCACCGGCGGTGCCCACGGTCTGCTGCTGGGTAACTACCTCGTCCTGGAACAAATCGGCTCGGGCGGCATGGGTCTGGTCTACCTCGGCGAGCATCGGCTGATGCGCCGCCGCGTCGCCATCAAGGTGCTGCCCGTCGACGATGACTGCCACGCCTCGCTGCGCGAGCGCTTCTACGGTGAGATGCGCGTCCTCGCCGAGCTGAACCACCCCAACATCGTCCAGGCCTTCGACGCCGGCGATGTGCCCGCGCCCGGCCCGAACATGCCGGCCCTGACCTACCTCGTCATGGAATTGATCGCCGGCGGTGACCTGGAGTCGTACGTCGAGCACAACGGCCCGCTGTCGGTGGCGCAGGCGTGCGACTGGGTTCGCCAGGCCTCGCAGGGACTGCAGGCCGCCCACGACCTGCACGTCGTCCACCGCGACGTCAAGCCGTCCAACCTGCTCGTCGATGGCCACGGCCACATCAAGCTCGTCGACTTTGGCCTGGTCCGCCAGTTCTGCAGTCAGCTGACGGACCCGCGCGCCCTACTCGGCAGCATCGAGTTCATGGCCCCCGAGCAAAGTTACGACCCGTCGGCCGTCGGCCCGGAAGCGGACATCTACGGCCTCGGATCGACGCTTTTCTGGCTGCTGACCGGGGAAGCGCCGTACCCCTTCATGCGCAACGTCGGCAGTGCCCTGCGGGCACTGCAGCGCGACCTGCCCCGACGGCTCCGCGACCTCCGCCCCGACGCCCCGCGCGAGCTGGACGACCTGATTGCCCGCATGCTCAGCCGCGATCCGGCATGCCGGCCGTCGCCGCCCCTGGCGATCAGCACGGCCCTGGCGCTGTTCACGATCGCCCCCCTCCGAGACCAGCGATCAGCGATCAGCGATCAGCGATCAGCCGGAGGCTCTTCTTCGCTGACCTCTGACCTCCGACCTCTGATCTCTGGGACGGAGCCGGTGCTCGTCTCCGGTTCGCGCGAGCAGGTCCTCGCCGCCCTTGCAGAGGACGAGGCGGGACGCCGTCGTGTCCTGATCGTCGAAGACGATCCGTTCATGCGGGAGCTGGTCCGCGATACGCTCGCGGGCATCGGCTGCACCTGCGACGAGGTGGGCGACGGGGAGAGCGCCCTGGCCGCCGTCGCGAGGGAGTCGTTCGATCTGGTCCTGCTTGACCTGATCCTGCCGGGGATGAACGGCGAGGAGGTCTGCCGCCGGCTGCGCGAGAACCCCCTGCAGGCGTACCTGAAGATCATCTTCTCGGGGACGGGCGGGCCGGGCGAACTGGCGGAACGGATGCCGCGCGGGGCCGACGACTGCGTGGCCAAGCCGTTCGACGTCCGCCAGCTCCGAGCCCGCGTCGAACACGCCCTGCGCGTCAAGGAGGGACAGGACCGCATGTTGGCGGCGGCGGAGCAGTTTCGCCGCGCCAACCGCCAACTCGAGCTGAGCCTAGAGGCGAGCAAGGCCGACGTCCGCCAGGCCCACGACGCCCTGCTGTTCACGATGGCGAAGATGGCCGAGTCGCGCGACGGCGAGACGCCCGGCCACCTGCGCCGGCTGCAGCGCTACGCCCGCGTCCTTGCCGAGGAGGCCTCGCGTGAGGGGCCGTGGGCCGGCCTGGTCGACGCTCGTTTCCTGCAGCGGCTGGAGCGCTGCGTCCCGCTCCACGACATCGGGAAGATCGGCCTGCCCGATCACGTGTTGCTCAAGCCGGGGGCGCTGACGACCGCCGAGCGGGCCCTGGTCGAGCAGCATCCGCTGATCGGCGACCGCATTCTGGAAGCGCTCGGCAAGGAGCACGGCGACGCGCTCGACTTCCTGACGATGGCGCGGGCGATCGTGCGGCACCACCACGAGCGCTACGACGGCAAGGGCTATCCCGACAAGCTGGCTGGCGATGCGATCCCGGCGGCGGCGCGCCTGGTCGCCGTCGCCGACGTTTATGATGCCCTGCGCCGCGAGCGCTTCCACAAGCCGGCGATCCGACACGCAGCGGCGGTCGGCGTGATCTTGCGCAGCTCGCCCGGTCAGTTCGACCCCACCTTGCTGCGGGCCTTCGACGCCTGCCACGATCAGTTCGAGCGCATCTTCCGCGAGGTCTGTGAGTAGCGGGTGCCCCTCCCGCGTCGCGCTCTGGCCGCGCGAGCACTGCGGTGCTAGAGTAATCGTTTTGATCCCGACCCGCTGTATCGAGATCGAACGATGTACGCAGTCTTTGAAGACGGTTCTCGCCAATATCGAGTCAGCGAAGGCGACTTCGTCACGGTGGACTACCGCGATGCCGAGAAGGGGACGCGCCTCGAGTTCAACCGCGTCCTGCTGTACCAGAACGGCAACGACACGCGGATCGGCCAGCCCCTCGTCGAGGGCGTGCGCATCGTCGCCGAGGTGGTCGACCACCCCTCGACGAAGTTGTTCATTCAGAAGTTCCGCCGGCGCAAGAACTACCGCCGCCTGAAGGGCCATCGGCAGTGGCATACGAAGGTGCAGGTCCGCTCCATCCTCCTGCCCGGCATGGAGGCGCCCGCGGCGGCGCCGAGCATGACGCCGCCCGCCGAGCAGGCCCCTGCCGCGGCGCCGTCCGAACAGGCCCCGCAGCCGCCCGCCGAAGGGTAGTCGTGAGCCGATGTTGTCCGTCCCCCCGCGTTCTGGCGAACGCGGTTACAAACCGGCCCCACACCTTTTTCTGAAGCATTCGACAACTTTGTAACAAACCGGCAAGGATTGTTTGACGTCGTAAAGGCGGAGGTTTATACTCAAACCCGCACAAGCCGAAAAGTGCGCTGGCGAAGAAAGCCGACAAGAACAAGAATAGAGTGGCCCGAAAAGTGCTGGAAATGTCCGAAACGCTTCTTCGCCCCCGCCACCGGGTTGAAGCCCAGCCCCAGTGAGGTGTCCCTTGTGGAATTCGCGGAGTCGGCGCCGGTTGAGCGGCCCAGCGGCCCTGCTGTGGATTGCCCTGGTCTTGCCGGGGGCCCGGGCTCAGACCGTCTCGCTTCGCGAGCAAGCGCAAGCCCTCGAAGAGAAAGGGCGCTGGTTCGAGGCCTGCGGCCTCTATGACGAGCTGCTGACCAAGGACCGCAACGACGCTGTGCTGCGCGATGCCTATCGCCGCTGCTTGCGCCGTTTCCGCCAGTCCCGCCGCCTTTCCGACGAGTCTCTTCAGACGGTCCTGAACAAACTGACTCCCACGAAGGCCGCTGACCTGTACGGAGAGATCCTCGGGAAAGTCCTGAGTGGCTACGCCGAGCGTGAGCGTGCCGACTTGTCCACGCTCGTTCAGCAGGGGCTCCAGGAACTGCGCTTCGCGCTGGATGAGCATGGGTTCGTCCAGAAATACCTCGCCCGCGCCGGCCGATCCGGGCTGGATGGGCTCAAGAACCGCCTGGCGCGCTGGGAGGACGAAAAGGTTCGCGACCTGGCCCGCGCCAAGCTCCTTCTCGGCGAGATCATGCAGGCGGCCTGGCAGATCCGCATTGCACCGGGCGTTGTCGCCCTGGAGTGTGCCTGCGGGGCCTGCAACTCGCTGGACGAATACTCCCTTTACCTCGCCCCAAGCCGTTACACGCAGGCCGAGACAGCACGCCGGGCAAAGTACGTCGGCATTGGCATTGAACTGACCATTGCCAACCAGAAGTACGAGATTGCTCGCGTCTATCGCAAGGGCCCCGCGGCCCTGGCCGGCCTTGCCAAGGGGGATCGCGTCCTGCGCATCGACGGGCAGGCCCTCGATCCGATGGCGCCCGACGTCGTGATGGAGCGGCTGCGCGGCGAGGCGGGGACTTTTGTCGAGTTGGAGTTCCTGCCGCACGGGGCCCTGATGGCCCAGACCATCCGCCTCGAGCGCCAGGAAGTGCTGGCCCTCAGCGTCGACTACGAGCCCTGGGGCGGGTACTTCGGTTACCTCCACATTCACAACTTCCAGGATTCCACGCTCCAGGAAGTCAAGAGCGCCCTGGACGAACTGCGAGCGATGCCGATGCCCTTGCAGGGCCTGATTATCGACCTGCGCGGCAACCCGGGCGGACTGCTCAAACCGGCGCTCGGTGTGGCCGAACTGTTCCTGCCCGAGGGCGTAATCGTCCACACCTACGGCCAGGTCCGTAAGGCGAACCAGGTCTACCTGTCCCAGAACAAGACCCCGTTCCCCTTGTCCGTCCCTCTCCTCGTCCTCGTGGATGGTGAGACGGCCAGCGCCGCCGAGGTCGTGGCCGGGGCCCTGAAGGACAATCGGCAGGCGCTGCTCATCGGGCAGCCGACTTATGGCAAGGGCTCGATCCAGGGGACGATCGCGCTGGAGAAAGCCCCCGGCGGGCTCCGCCTGACCGTGGCCAAGTTCAGTTTCTCGTCGCGTGTGACGTTCAACGGGCGCGGCCTTCTTCCCGACCGCGTGATCGAGGACGGCGAGAACGATCCCGTCCGGAAATACGCCGAGGAGATTCTGAAGCAGAGCCGTTCGATGATGGTCCAGTGATGCCGAAAGGCGTTGAGCCCAGCAGTTCTGTGTCCTCCCTTTCTGCGCCGCCACGCCAGGCCCAGCTGCTCTGGTCGCTGACCACCGCGGGGGCAGTCCGGGGCCTCTGCCTGGCGCGAGAGAAGGGCTGGCTCCTTGTCCGCGACGAGAACGACTGGCTCTATCTGCTTGACCGCAACGGCGAACGCCAGGGCCAGGTCCGCGCCCCGAAGGAACTGACCGCCTGCGCCTGCGCCGAGGACGCCTCTGCCTTCGTCACGGCGGGCCGGGACGGCGACCTCTGGTGGCTGGCGCCCGACCTGATGCCGCGCTGGCAGCGGGCGCTGGGCCCGCGCATCGAGGCGCTGGCGGTCGACCCGCTGGGCCAGTACGTCGCCGCCGCCGATACCGGGGGCGGATTGTCGCTCTTTACGCGCAAGGGCCGGCTCGTCTGGAAGGTACAGACGCCGCGCGGCCTGCGTCACCTCGCCTTCGCCGCCGAGGCCCCGTTCCTCATCGGCTGTGCCGACTTTGGGCTGGTGGCCTGCTTCGATGCCGCCGGCCGGATGGTTTGGCGCGATGGCCTGGTTGCTCACGTCGGCTCCCTGGCGGTCAACGGCGACGGCAGCACGATCGCGCTGGCCTGTTTCAGCGACGGCCTGTACCGCTACGCGGTGAAGGACGCGCGGCCGCGTCGCCAGGCCCTTCCCGACCCGTGCCACCTCGCGGTGCTGAGCTACGACGGCCGGCTGGTCCTGGCGACTGGACTGTCGACCCGCCTCGTGCTGCTGGACGCGCACGGTCACGTCCGGGGCGAGCACCGCCTCGAAGCGCCCCCCGTCGCCGTGGCGCTAAGCCCGCTGGCCGACCGCGCCGTCGCCGCAATGGCGAACGGCCGTGTGGAGTGTCTGAAGTGGCGCTGACCATGAGCGACTCCCTCCAACCCGTGGGGCAGGCTTCCAGCCTGCCGGGACAAAGCAGGCCGGAAGCCTGCGCCACGGATCTCTCCGAGCGACTGGCGGCGCTGCGCTTGCGGACGCCGGCTCGCATCCTGGCCGGACGAGCGGGCGCCTCCTACCGAACCCCGACACACCTTCAGCTGCGGCAGGACCACGCGGCAGCTCGCGATGCTGTCGAGGCCGAGGTCGACTTGACGCATGACCTCGGCGAGGAGTTGGTGCGCCGCTTCGGGCTGTTCGAGGTGCGGACGTGGGCCGCGGGCAAAGGAGAGTACCTGATGCGTCCCGACCTGGGCCGGCAACTCTGCGACGAGGCCCGCCGGACGGTGACGGAGCGCTGCCCCGCCGGCGCGGACTTGCAGGTGGTGATTGGCGACGGGCTGTCGGCCGCCGCGGTGGTCGCGCAGGTGCCAGGGCTGCTTCCGCTGCTGGAGGCGCAAACTGCCCGCCGCGGCTGGCGTTTCGGCCGGCCGTTCTTCGTGCGCTACTGTCGCGTTGGCGTGCTCAACGACGTCGGCGACTTGCTTGACCTGGCGGTGGTAGTGCTGCTGATCGGCGAACGACCTGGCCTGGCGACGGCTGAGAGCCTGTCGGCCTACATGGCCTACCGCCCCCGCACCGGACACACGGACGCCCAACGCAACCTCATCTCGAACATCCACGCGCGCGGCATCCGGCTGGACGAGGCCGCCTGGCGCATCGCGGCGCTGGCAGAGCGGATGCGCCAGGCGCAGGCCAGCGGCGTGAGTGTGAAGGAAGACCTGTCCTGCTTGCCGCTGCGCGATCTGCCGCCGGCCCTCCCCTCACCGCCGACCGATGGCCCGAGCTAATGCAACAAGCCGGGTGGCATCCGTTGGCGTGCTTCGCTAGGATGTTCCCGTTCTGGATCCCGGAGAAAGGAGGTTCCGATGCCTACCTTCGTTTACGAGTCCGCAGAAGTCAGCATTCCCGACTGGGTGGTTGACCTGGAGTCCTTCCGGCGCTGGGCAGATGCAGACGATTTTCCTGAGAAAGAACGGATCTGGTATCTCCCAGGAGGGGTGTGGGTCGACATGAGCAAGGAGCAAATCTTCACTCACGTCCTCATCAAGACGGAAATTACCATCGTCGTGGGTGGGCTCGTCACGCACGGCGGGCTTGGCATGTACTTAACAGACGGTGCGTTCTTCAGCAATGAGGAGGCAGACATTGGGGGCAAACCCGACGGACTCTTTGCCTCGAACGCCAGTCTCGACGAACAGAAGGTGCGCATGGTGGAAGGCATGGAGACAGGGCACCTCGAAATTGAGGGGACGCCCGACATGGTGCTCGAGGTGGTGAGCGAAAGTTCCGTCCGAAAGGACAAAATCGTCCTGCGAGAGGCCTACTGGAAGGCGGGGATTCGGGAATACTGGCTGGTCGACGCCCGGAAAGAGACTCTTTCCTTCGACATCCTGCGCCACACGGCGAAGGGATACGTCGCCACGCGCAAGCAGCAGGGTTGGATCAAGTCGAACGTCTTTTCCAAGTCTTTCCGTCTCACCAGTAGGACTGATTCGCGGGGGAACCTCGCCTGCACCCTCGCGGTACGCTGAGGACTCCCGGCATTCCTACGCGGTCGCTTCTGCTTGGTCAAAGTCCTTCGTCAACACCCGGCTATTTGACAGCGGCAATGCGGTCCTTCAACGACGGCAGGCCGGCCGCCGACCAGACCGTGACCCGCTTGAATTCCGCTGGGACGATTCTAACCGGCCCAAAGCCGAAGACAAACGGAAAGTTCCATCGGAAAAACTGCTGCCAACGCAGAATCTCCCGACCCCTTCCGCGCATCTACCGGGCACGCGCTGAAGCTCTCTTCACTGTCTCCGTCCCTCTCTCGCGCCCCGTGACGGGTTGTGGAGCGGGCCCGGTCCTCGACCGTCGGTCACCGAGAAGAGCCTTCGCCGCCGGAACCAAGAAGACAGAGATCGACCACCCCCCGGAGGAGCGGTTCGCCATGTCTGTGCTGACCCCGTCGTCCGCCGCGCCCTCGCTGTCCGAGCAACTGATGTCGCGGATCGAACTCCGCACGGCCCGCGTTGCCGTCGTCGGCCTGGGCTACGTCGGGCTGCCCCTGGCGGAAACTTTCGCCTGGGGCGAGTTCCCGGTCCTCGGCTTCGATATCGACCCTGAGAAAATCAAGAAACTCCGCCTTGGCCAGAGCTACATCGGCCACATCCATGCCGAGCGCATCGCCGAGTTAATGCGATCGGGCCGGTTCGAGGCCACCACCGACCCCCACGTCTTCGAGACCGCCGACGTCATCGTCATCTGCGTTCCCACCCCGCTGACCGAGGCGCGCGAGCCGGACCTGTCGTACATCGTCAGCACGGGCAAGACGATCCGCAAACACCTGCGCAAGGGGCAGCTCGTCATCCTCGAGAGCACCACCTACCCCGGGACGACCGACGAGGTGTTGCGTCCCCTCCTCGAGGAGTCCGGCCTCGTGGCCGGCAAGGACTTCTTCCTTGCCTTCAGCCCGGAACGTGAGGACCCGGGCAACGCCTACTACTCGACGCGCACCATCCCCAAGGTCGTCGGCGGATTCGACGAGACCAGCCGCGCCCTCGCCGTCGCCCTCTACGGGGCCATTGTCCCCACCGTCGTGCCCGTCTCCAGCGCCCGCGTGGCCGAGGCGTGCAAGATCCTGGAGAACACCTACCGGGCGGTCAACATCGCCCTGGTCAATGAGCTGAAAGTCGTCTTCGAGGCGATGGGCATCGATGTCTGGGAGGTGATCGCGGCAGCGAAGACCAAGCCGTTCGGCTTCCAGGCCTTCTACCCCGGCCCCGGCCTCGGCGGGCACTGTATCCCGATCGATCCCTTCTACCTGACCTGGGCAGCGCGGCGCTACGGCATCAACACGCGTTTCATCGAGCTGGCCGGCGAGGTCAACACGGCCATGCCGAAGTACGTCGTGGGGCGGGTCGCCGATGCGCTGAACGAGCATGCCAAGTCGATCAAGGGCAGCCGCATCCTGATCCTCGGCGTGGCCTACAAGAAGGACGTGGACGATCCGCGTGAGTCGCCGGCCTTCGAGATCATGGAGCTGCTCGAACAGCGTGGCGCCCACGTGTCGTACAACGACCCCTATATCCCCTCCTTGCCCCCGATGCGGCACCACACGATCCGCAGGGAGAGCCGGGCCCTGACGCCGGAGTTGCTTGCCACCCAGGACTGCGTCGTCATCGTCACTGATCACTCCGCCTACAAGTTCGACTGGATCGTGCATCACGCCCGGCTCGTCGTCGACACCCGCAACGCCACTGAGGGCGTCGAGCCGGCCGCGTGTCGGATCTGGAAGGCCTGACGGCGGCCCGCGGGCGGCCGTCCTCCCTCGGCCGCCCGCATCTTTTCTCCGCGCATCTCCCCTCGCGGAACACCCAGGACAGAACGAGAGCGAACCTTTCATGTGTGGGATCATTGGTTATGTGGGCCGGCGGGAGGCAGAACCCCTCCTGCTCGACGGGCTCCGCCGCCTGGAATACCGAGGCTACGACAGTGCCGGCCTGGCCACGCTGACCGGCCCCCGGCTGCATCTGCGGAAGCGCGCCGGCCGGATCAGCGAACTGGTCCGCCACCTCCGCGAGCGGCCGGCCCCCGGCTGCGTCGGCATCAGCCACACACGCTGGGCCACGCACGGCCCGGCCAATGACGCCAACGCTCACCCGCACCTCAGCAGCGACGGCCGCGTGGCCGTTGTCCACAACGGCGTCATCGAGAACCACGCGATCCTGCGCCGTCAGCTCCAGGCCGCGGGCGTCGTCTTCCGCAGCGACACCGACAGCGAGGTGATCGCCCAGCTCATCGCCCGCCACCTGGACGGCGACCTGGTCCAGGCCGTCTGCAACGTGCTACCGATGCTGAAAGGGACCTACGGCCTGGCCGTGGTGAGCCCGGACGCCCCCGACCTGGTCGTCGGAGCCCGCCTGGGCAGTCCCCTCGTCCTGGGCGTCGGCAGAGGGGAGCACTTCCTGGCCAGCGACCCGGGGGCCCTGGTCGGCCAGACGGACCGTGTCGTTTACTTACAGGATCACCAGCTCTGCACCCTCACCCGCGGCGAGTGGCGCATCTTCGACCGGGAACTGTCGCCCGTCGAGGCGGCCGTCCAGCGGATCGACTGGGAGGCCGGCGACGCGGACAAGGGCGCCTTCGAGCACTACATGCTCAAGGAGATCCACGAGCAGCCGGAGGCTCTGGAGAACGCCCTGCGCGGCCGGCTGTCGTGGGACGAGGCCAGTGCTCATTTTGGTGGCCTCAACCTGAATAAGCGCCAGCTTCGCTCGGCCGAGCGGATCATCCTGACGGCATGCGGGACCAGCTACCATGCGGCACTGGCCGGCGAATACCTGATCGAGGAGTTCGCGCGCATCCCCGTCGAGGTCGAGTATGCCAGCGAGTTCCGCTACCGCAACCCACCCATCGACCGGAACACCGTCGTCATCGCCATCAGCCAGTCGGGCGAGACCGCCGACACCCTCGCCGCCCTGCGCGAGTCGAAGCGCAAGGGACATCCTGCGCTGGCGATCTGTAATGTCGTTGGTAGCACCATTGCCCGCGAGGCGGACGGCGGCATCTACCTGCACGCCGGCCCGGAGATCGGCGTTGCCAGTACCAAGGCCTTCACCTCGCAGGTGCTGACGCTGGCGCTTTTGGCCCTGCATCTGGGGCGGCTGCGGCACCTGTCCTGCCTTGAGGGAGGCCGCATCCTCGATGAGTTACAGGCCCTGCCCGAGGTGATTCGCCGGACCCTGGCGTGCGATGCCGAGGCCCGGCGGATCGCAGAGCGCTTCATGAGTGCTTGCAACTTCCTGTACCTGGGGCGGCAGTATCTCTTTCCGGTGGCCCTGGAAGGGGCGCTGAAGCTCAAGGAGATCAGCTACATTCACGCCGAGGGCTATCCCGCCGGCGAGATGAAGCACGGGCCGATTGCCCTGGTCGACGAGGACACGCCATCCGTCTTCGTCGTCCCGCGCGGTCTTGTCTTCGAGAAATCGATGAGCAACCTGGAGGAGATCCGGGCGCGGGGCGGTCCGGTAATCGCCGTGGCGACCGAGGGCGATGAGGAAGTGGCGGCGCGGGCCGACGAGGTCCTCTTCGTGCCCGACGTGCCCGAGTACCTGCAGCCCCTGGTGACAGTGGTCCCGCTGCAACTGCTCGCTTACCACATCGCCTGCCTGCGCGGCTGTGACGTCGACAAGCCCCGCAACCTGGCCAAGAGCGTGACGGTCGAGTGACACGACCGCGGAGGGGAAGCAACGATGGCGGTTTGTCTGGTGACGGGCGGGGCTGGCTTCATCGGTTCGCACCTGGTTGACGCCTTGCTGGCGCGGGGCGACACGGTCCGGGTCCTCGATAACTTCAGCACCGGCAGCCGGGCGAACCTGGCCGGGACCGCGGGACGTGCCGAAATCCTCGAGGGCGACCTGACCTGCCTGGACGACGTGCGCCGGGCCGTCGCGGGGACAGAGTTCGTCTTCCACCAGGGCGCCCTGGCCTCGGTGCCGCGCAGCGTGGCCAACCCGCTGGCGACGCACCAGGCCTGTGCGACCGGGACGCTGCACGTCTTGCAGGCCGCTCGCGAGGCCGGCGTGCGGCGGGTCGTCTACGCGGCATCGTCCAGCGCCTACGGCAACAGCACGGCCCCGGTCAAGCACGAGGATGACCCGACGCTGCCGCTGTCGCCCTATGCAGTCGCCAAGCTGGCCGGCGAACATTACTGCACTGCCTTCACCCACGTCTACGGACTGGAGACTGTACGGCTCCGTTATTTTAACGTCTTCGGGCCTCGCCAGGCGCCGGGGAGCCCCTACTCGGCGGTGATCCCGCTGTTCATCGAGGCGATGGCGGCCGGCCGCAGCCCGACTGTCCATGGAGACGGGAGACAGGCGCGGGATTTCACCTACGTCGACAACGTGGTCCGGGCGAACCTGCTGGCGGCCGCAGCCGCGGGCGTCGCGGGAAAGCTCTACAACGTCGCTTGCGGGCGCACCACCTCGCTGCTCGAGCTGATCGCGGCCCTGAACGGCCTGCTGGGGACCTCGCTCATCCCGGTCCACACGGACCCGCGGCCGGGCGATGTCCGCCACAGCCTGGCCGACATCTCGCGGGCTCGCTGTGACCTCGGCTACTCACCGGACATCGAACTGATAGAAGGACTCCGCCGCACCATCGCCCACCTCACCTTGGGAGCTGCCAGGCCAGGAAAGCCCGGTCCGGGTGAGCCGGCGTTTCACGCCGCGTGACAGGGGAAAGTTGCCAATGAGCGTTCTGCCCTCCGATCTCCTCAGCCGCGCCTGGTCTGCCCTCGGTCGCTCTGACTTGCTCCGCGCGACGGGGTCTGTCCGCCGCGACGGGGGGCGCCGGTTTGCCCTCGGCGAGGCCACCCTGCGCCCGCTCTCCGCCGGCGAGGTCGCCCGTCTCGAGGCGCGCGGCTGCTCGGCAGACGACTGGTCAAACCTCCTGGTTGCCGAGGGATTCGACCCGGATCGAGTGCGCGACTCGCACTTTCACGGCGACGTCGTGCTGGGTCGGTTCACGGGGCGCGTGCGCGTGAGTGAAGACCTGGAACTGCCGGCCGGCGTCTACGGCAGCACGGTGGCCGACTGCGTCATCGGTCCCGACGCCCTTGTGCGCGATGTCCGCCTGCTGGTCAACTACGCCGTTGGCGCGGGCGCCGTCCTCTTCGATTGCGGGCGGATCACCTGCGACGCGGGGACCACATTCGGCAACGGCGCCGTGCTGCCGGTCGGCATCGAAACCGGCGGTCGGTCGGTGCGCGTCTACGCCGAAATGGACGTGGAGCAGGCGGTGGCCGTCGCCCGGCCGCGCGGAGCAACCGAGTTGCGGGAGGGCCTCGACGCCCTGGCCGCAGAATACGCGGGGGGGGCTGCCGCGGGCCGGGGCATCATCGCCCGCGGCGCGCACGTCATGGGCACTCCGAGGGTGCGCAACGTCTTCATTGGGATGGGCGCCCGGGTCGACGGAGCAACGCTTCTCGAGGAGAGCACGCTGCTGAGCAGCGCGGAGGAGCGGACGTGCGTGGCGTCCGGGGCCTGCGTGAGCGGCTCGCTCTTGCAGTGGGGCAGCAGGGTCAGCACGCTGGCGCTGGTCGAGCGCAGCCTGCTGACCGAGCACGCCCATGTCGAGCGCCACGCCAAGGTAACCAACAGCATCCTCGGCCCGAACACCGCGGTCGGTGGGGGCGAGGTCACGTCAAGCCTGCTGGGCCCGTTCGTCGCCGCTCACCATCAGTCGCTGCTGATCGCCACGCTCTGGCCGGCCGGACGGGGGAACGTTGGCTACGGGGCCAACGTCGGCTCGAACCACACGTCGCGAGCCCCCGATCAGGAATTGTTCGCGGGCGAGGGGATGTTCTTCGGCCTGGGCGTCAATGTGAAGTTCCCCGCGGACTTCAGCCGCGCCCCCTACACGGTCGTCGCGTGCGGCGCCAGCCTGCAGCCGCAGCGAATGACCTTCCCCTTCTCGCTGATCGCTCCACCGTCCGTCCACCCTGCCGGCGTCTCGCCTGCCTGCATGGAACTCGTCCCGGCGTGGATGCTCTCGGAGAACCTGTTCGCACTGCGGCGCAACGAGGCGAAGTATCGCTCGCGCAACAAGGCCCGGCGAACGTGTTTCGACTTTGCGGTGATCCGCCCGGACACGGTCGATTTGATGCGCGATGCTTGCCGCCGCCTCGAAGCGGCCCGGGGCAGGGAGGTCTACACGGAAGCGGACGTGGAGGGCCTCGGCAAGAACTTCCTGCTGGAGAAAAGTCGGCTGCGGGCTGTCGAGGCCTATCGCTTGTTCGTCCGCTCCTACGCGCTATTGGGGCTGAAGGAGCAAGTTGCGTCAACCCTGGCGGCGGGCGGCGTGCCGGGCCAGCTGCTCACGGCCCCGAGCAGCGACCTGCGCTGGGAGCACCAGCGTCAGCTCCTCGTCGAACTGGGCATCCGGGACGTGGCCGAAGGGCTCCGTGAACTCCCCGGAATCCTGGAGACGATCGCTCGCAAGGTCGAGCGGTCCAGGGCCCGGGACGACCGCCGCGGGACACAGGTCCTCGACGATTATGCAGACACTCATGTCCCGGCCGAACGCGATGACTGTGTCCGGCAGGCCTGGGACGAGGCGCGAGCGGGGACAAACGAGGTGAAGGGCCTGCTCCAAATCCTGCAGGCGGAGTCGAGTCGGACCGTCGGGAACAGGGACGGTGTATTCAAACTGAGCCCTGCGTCAGTAACAACAGGCGGCGAGGACCGTGCAATTGTCGCTTCCGCCCAGCTGGTCGGCGAGATCGACCAGATGCCGTGCCAGCTGCCGCGCTGAGCGGCTCGCCTCGTTGAGGACCTCCTGCAGCGTCGCCTCGTCGACATGAGCGTGCAGGCCATCGCAGGCGATCACCAGCCAGTCGCCCGGCTCCAGCTGCAATCGGTAGTGTCCCGACTCGATGTCCGCCCGCTTGCCGACCGCCTGCGCCACCTCGTTCCGCGCCGGGTGTGTCAGCGCCTGCTCCGGCGTGATCTGTTGTAGCTCCACCATCCGCGCGACAAGTGTCTGGTCTTTTGTAACCTGCGCCACCTGCCCGCCGCGGTGATGATAGACACGGCAGTCGCCGACGTGGCCGATCAGCGCCTCCCGGTCGCGCACCATCACCAGCGCCGCCGTCGCGCCCATCCCCTTGGACGCCGGGTCGCGCGTCGCCTGCTGGTGGACGGTGCGGTTTGCCTCCTTGATGGCGCGGTCGATTGCTGCGACCCAGTCCGGCCCGTCCTCGTCCGACTCATTCAGCGAGGCGGCCAGCAAAGGACCGAGCTGGCGCGCGGCGGTCTGGATGACGAGACGGCTCGCCCGATCACCGGCCTGGTAGCCGCCCATGCCATCGGCGACGACCAGCAGCGCGGCCTCGTGGACGACGTCGGCGCTGATCCAGCGCAGCTGCTGCACGAGGTAGCTGTCCTCGTTACGAGCGCGGACACGGCCGCGCGAGGTGGCCCCCCCCACCTCCAGACGGCACGGCAGCGGCGGCGCGGGCTCGGGCGGCACGTCGAAGTCCGGCAGCGGGACCTCTTCCGTCTCGGGCGCGCACGGCGGCGGGGCCGAAAAGACTTGCTTGCACTTGTAACAACGGACCGGCTTGCTCCGGTGCTCGTCGGGCACCTGGCAGAGCGTGCCGCAATGCGGGCAGTCGATGCGAACAGCCACCCTCCGTTCTCCTCGCGGGCTATCAGGCCGGCCGCATCGGACGGGGCCTGGAAGGACCAACCTGTCATACTCAGAACATACCTGCGCATCAGCCGCAACGCGAACAAAAATCGCCACGCCACGCCGCGCCGCCGGCGCCTTGTTGGGCTCGCTGCCGGTCGCTATACTCAACGCGGGGAGGGTTGGGTTGACACAACACAAGCCCCAAGCGGAAAGGAGCGACATGCGGCACGTCCTGTCTGCGCTGGTGCAGAACCAGCCCGGCGTCCTGGCCCACATCTCGGGCATGCTCGCTTCGCGCGGCTTCAACATCGACAGCCTCGCCGTCGGCGAGACCGAGAAGCCCGACCTGTCGCGCATGACCTTTGTCGTTCACGGCGACGATGCCGAGTTGGAACAGGTCCGCAAGCAGCTCGACAAGATCGTCACCGTCGTCAAGGTCCAGGACATCAGCAGCGAGGACTTCGTCGAACGGGACATGATGCTGCTCAAGGTCCGCTGTGCCTCTGCCCAGCGCACGGAGATCGTCCTCTTGGTCGAGATGTTCCGCGGTCGCGTCGTGGACATCAGCGCCGAGAGCCTGATGATCGAGATCAGCGGCCGCGAGCAGAAGATCGAAGCCTTCATCGAACTCATGCGCCCCTACGGCATTCAGGAATTGGCCCGCACCGGCCGGATCGCCCTGGTCCGCGGTCAGCCGGGCCAGGGAGACGTCCTATGAGCACCCCTTCTACCCATTCCTCGCCGAACACGTTGCCCTCGTCCACGCGCCCCGTCCGACCCGAACTTGCCTCGCTGCTGCGCGGTCTGAAGCCGGGCCAGCGCATCCGTGTCACGCAAGCGGTGCGCGTCGGCAGCAGCGCCAAGTGGTCGACGACCATCGAGGGCGTCTTTCGGACCGTCAACTTCCTCGCCACCGGCCTGGCCACCGACCGCGTCCCCGAGGATGACATCATCGTCGTCAGCGTCCACTTCACCAAGGACAATGGCGAGTTGAGCAGCATCACGCTTGACGAGAACAGCCGCGTCGAGGTCGTTTCCTGACGCGAGGACCGGACCGACTCGCCCCAAAAGTGTTCTCCTCGTCGCGAGGACCGCCTCCACCGACAATGACTGCCGAGTCTCGTTCCCCTCCGAGAACGATCGCATGGATCCCTACCGGCTGCCGCGCACCGTCGTGCCGACCCGCTACGACCTCCGCCTCGTTCCCGACCTGCCGTCGGCGAGCTTCACCGGCGAGGAGACCGTCGCCGTCACAGTCGGCGAGGCCGTCGACGTCTTTGTCCTCAACGCCGCCGAACTGCGCATCGACCGCGCCGAACTGACCCTCCAGTCGGGAGAAAAACTACAGGGCGCCGTCGCGCTCGACGCGCAGGAGGAACGCTGCCGGCTGAGTTTCGGCCGCAGCATCCCCGCCGGCAATCATCGCCTTTTCCTCTCCTTTGCCGGTACGCTCAACGACAAGCTGCGCGGCTTCTACCGCAGCAGTTACAAGACGACCGGCGACCGGGGCACCCGCGAGAGCGGGTCGCGTTGGCTGGCGGCGACGCAGTTCGAGGCCACCGACGCCCGTCGTGCCTTCCCCTGCTGGGACGAGCCGTCGTTCCGCGCCGTTTTCGCCGCCACCCTCGTCGTCGACCCGACGCTGACTGCCCTCTCCAACACGTCCTTCACCGAGACGCGCGAGGGAGACAAGAAGGTCGTCCGCTTCGCCGATACCATGTCGATGTCGACATACCTGGTCGCTTTTGTCGTCGGTGAACTGGAGGCAACCGACCCGGTGCCGGCAGGCTCGACGGCCCTGCGCGTCTGGTGCGTGCCCGGCAAGCGGCAGCTGACCGACTTCGGCCGCGACATCGGCGCGTTTTCGCTGCAATTCTTCGAGGACTACTTCGCCTGCCCGTACCCCGGCGACAAGCTCGACCTGATCGCCATCCCCGATTTCGCGGCCGGCGCCATGGAGAACTTCGGCGCCATCACCTTCCGCGAGACGGCGCTGCTGGTCGACCCGGCGGCGGCCACCCTTGCCGAGCAGGAGCGCGTCGCCGACGTCGTCGCGCACGAGAACGCGCACATGTGGTTCGGCGACCTGGTGACGATGGAGTGGTGGAATGGCCTGTGGCTGAAGGAGGCCTTCGCCACCTTCATGGAGATGCTCGCGGTCGACGCCTGGAAACCGCAATGGAAGCGCTGGGACACCTTCGGCGTATCGCGCTCGGCGGCCCTGTTCGTCGATGGCCTGCACAGCACACGGCCGGTCGAGTTCACTGTCCGCGCTCCCAAGGATGCCGAGGCCATGTACGACGTCCTCACCTACGAGAAGGGCTGCTCGGTGATGCGCATGCTCGAGCAGTACCTCGGCGCCGACGTCTTCCGGGCCGGGGTCCGTCTTTATCTCCAACGGCACGCCTACAAGAACACGCAGACGGAAGACCTGTGGAATGCCCTGGGCGAGGCGTCGCGGCAGCCGATTCCCGCGGTCATGGACGGCTGGATCTTCCATCGCGACTGGGACGGCCGCTTCGAAGGAGTCTGGGCCGATCGCAAGACCGGCGTCATCCTCGTCCATCCGTATGTCGAGAAGCGGTTCCACGGCGCCGTGGCCATCACCT
>JACOUH010000058.1 GCA_016177925.1 Planctomycetota bacterium
ACCCTGCACCTCCTGAAGAAGGGAGATCCGCGCAAGCCTGGCGTGGCCATCGACACAGGCTTCCTCTCCCTGGTGCCGGGCCTCGACCAACCGTTCGCCGCGCCGAAGTCCGGCGATCGGACGACGCGCCGGCGACTGCAATTTGCCGAGCGGATCGCCGACCGCCGCAACCCGCTGACGGCCCGCGTGATGGTCAACCGGATCTGGCAGCACCACTTTGGGCAGGGGCTCGTCCGCACGCCCGACAATTTCGGCTTCAAGGGCGAGCCGCCCACTCACCCGGAATTGCTCGACTGGCTCGCCGCCGAGTTCATGGACAGCGGCTGGAGCGTCAAGCACGTCCACCGGCTGATCCTGACGTCGGCCACCTGGCAGCAAGAGTCCGCGCACCCCGAGCACGAGCGCTACGCTCAGAAGGACCCTGACAAGCTGTCCGTGAGCGGGCGGGCGGAAGATGGGCTACCTGACGCCGGCGTTCCGTAAGTTCCGTCCCGGCGGCAAGAGCGGGCTGCTGATCTCCGACTACTTCCCCCGTGACCGCTGGGAGTTCCACGAGGCAGGTTTCGTAGTCCGGACACCCGACAAGACGTATGATATTTGGTAGAGCCGGGCGTAATCCCCTGCCCCGCCCGGTATCCAAAGAGGACAGCGTAGCCGGCCCCTGAGCCGTAGTACATCGCTACGGCCTCGGCTTCCTGCCCGTTCTCTCCACGTCTGGGCCCCAGCCCAGACGTGGCCCCATTGAAGCGCGCCCGACGCGGTCGCCCGTATCTCCACGGCTCGATTGCCCTGTAGCCGTGGCCGCATTGAAGCAAGCCGCATGCAGTCCGAGGCGCGCGACGCGGTCGCCCTGATCTCCACGGCTGGACCGCCCTCCAGCCGTGGCCACATCGAAGTCGAATGCAGTCCGAGGCGCCCGAGGCGGTCGACCTGTCGCGCGAGTCGAAGAAGACATTGGAGATGTACGGAGTCGGCAAAAAGCCGACCGACGAGTTCGGCCGCAACTGCCTGGTGGCGCGGCGGCTGGTCGAGCGCGGCGTGCGCTTTGTGCAACTGTACTCGGGCGGCGGGCACCTCGAGGACACCTGGGACGCCCACCAGAGTATCGAGAAGAACCACGGCCTGCACGCCGCCGAGGTGGACCAGCCGATCGCGGCGCTCCTGGCCGACCTGGAGCGGCGCGGCCTGCTGGACAGCACGCTGATCGTCTGGGGCGGCGAGTTCGGACGGATGCCGTTCAGCGAGGGCAAGGAGGCCGAGGGGCGCAACCACAATCCCTACGGGTTCTCGATGTGGCTGGCTGGCGGGGGCGTCAAGGGAGGCATCGCCTACGGGGCGACGGACGAGTTCGGCTTCGAGGCGGTCGAAAACAAGGTCCACCTGCACGATCTGCACGCGACGATCCTGCACCTGCTCGGCCTCGATCACGAGCGGTTGACCTACTTCCACCAGGGCCGCGACGAGCGCCTCACCGACGTCTACGGCCGGGTGGTCAAGGACGTCCTCGCCTGACGGGAGCCGGGCCGTGGCCTTCACCCCCGCAGCGTTTCGCGAAATAAGCGGAGAAGGTTGGCTCCCAGGATTTTCCGGACGGCCTCCTCGTCGTAGCCGCGCTCGACCAGCCCGCGGACAAGGTTCAGCAGGCCCGCAGGGGATTCGAGCCCCACGGGGAAGGACAGGTCGTGTTGCCCGGTGTTCCTCTTGAAATCCTCCGTGTAGGGGAGGTAATCCGGCCCGAGGGCCACGCAGTCGATTCCACCGATCTCCACAAGCGCGTCGATCTGCCGGAGCACGTCCTCGAGCCCGGCTCGGGGGGCAAATCGCCCGGTCAGCATGTGAGTCATGAAGTGGAGGGCGATCACCCCACCCCGGTCCGCCACCGCCCGGATTTCCTCGGCGGTCATGCTGGGTATCCGGTTCGCAATCGATTTCAGCGACGTGTGCGAGTTCAGCACCGGCCGCGAGGAGAGTTCGAGCACCTCGTGCATGGCGGGTCGTGACAGGTGGGTGATGTCAATCACCATCCCCAGCCGGTTCATCTCGCGGACGACCTGCCGGCCGAACTCGGTGAGCGCGTTCCCCTCCGTGTCGAGTTCACCCGCGGCGAGCTGGTTGTTGAAGGCCCAGGTGAGCAGGATGTGCCGCAGGCCCAGGTCGTAGAGGGCATGGAGGTTTTCCAGACGATCCTCGATCAGCTTTCCTCCCTCGGCCCCGAGCAGGATGCCGATCTTCCCTTGCGCCTTGGCATCCAGGATGTCCTGCGCGCTCCGAATGAGCGTAAGCTCCGGCGATGCCTGGATGGCGACGAGGACATTCTGGTAGGTCTGCCGCGCGGAGTCGAACCAGCCGTCTCGCTCCGCGATCGACCGCCGGTAGTCCTCGGCATCCGGCGACCAGGCGCGGGCGTCCAGCACGGTCATCAGGATCTTGGCGGTGACCTTCCCGCGGCGCAACTCCTCCACGTCTTCCGGTGGGAAGAAGTGGTCGTGCGCGAGCAAGATGACCGATTCCTCGTGCAGCCTGCGTGCCCGTTCCTCTTGTTGCGTCAATCGCATCGTTGGGGGATCTCCAATGGTTAGCCGCGACGCGCTAGCGGAGCGCTCCGCTGGCGCGTCGCGGCTAAACGGAAGGCCATGCTCCGACACGCACCGGCAGTGCCGAGAGGCGTTCTGGCCCGGCAGCGGTGATGAGCACCGGGTCTTCGATTTTCACGCCCCCCACGGCGGGGTCGCTGAGGATCGGCTCCAGGACGACGACCATGTTCTCGCGCAGGACCGTCTCGCAGTCGGGATGGATCTCCGGCGGCTCGGTGTACGAGCAGCCGATGCCGTGGCCAACGAAGCCGGGAGCGTGGTTGGGCGAGCGGTAAAGGCATTCGCCCAGCCCGTGCTTCTCGGCGAGGCGGACGGCAAGGCGGGCCACCTCCGCGCAGGACACGCCAGGGCGGAGTAGTTCCAAACAGCGGTCGTAAAGCTCCGCGGTGACGGCCATCAGCTCGGCCATCTTTCCACTCGCCCTGCCCAGGAAGACCAGCCGTGACAGGTCGCCCCGGTAGCCGTGGTAGGTGGCGCCGCAGTCGAGCTGAACGGGCCCGCCTTTGGCCAGCACGGTGTCGGTGGCGAAGGCGACGACCTGGGCGGTGCGTGGGCCGGAGGACACTTGGGTCGAGAAGGAAACCTCGTCGCTGCCCGCCCGCTTGAGTGCGGCCTCGACCTGCACGAGTACCTCTCGCTCCGTCACGCCGGGCCGGGCCCACTCCAGGAAGGCCCGGCCCCCTGCGTCGGTGATGCGTGTACTCTCCCGCAAGAGGGCAACCTCCGCCGGGCTCTTGACCTGCCGCAGTGCCAGCAGCAGGTCCGAGGCATCGCCGAGCGTCGCGCCGGGGAGGCGCTCGCGCAGCCCCAGGTAAACGGGTGCCGGCAGGGCCCGGAACCCGGCGATGCCGAGGGACCGCACTCGCTCCGGCAGCAATCCGGTGACCGCGGCCGCATAGTCCGAGGTCACCACCACCTCTTCCAGCCATGTCAGCGTCTCGGGCCGGTCGAAGCTGGCGTTGGTCAGGAGCGCACAGCGCCGGGGCGTCACCAGGCAGACCGCCGAATCGTGGATGCCCAGCCGGGGCTCGTAGCCGCTGAGGTAGCGCACGTGTCCCGGGTGGGTCCTGTTCGCGTAGGCGACGAGGACGTCCAGTCCTGCCGCTGCCATCGATTCCCGAGTCCGCTCCAGGCGGCTGCGATACTCGTCGCGGCTGATTCCCCTCGTGGTCATGGTCATCTCCTCTTAGCCCGACGCGCAAGCGAGGTTCGTTTTCTTCCTCGCTTGCGCGTCGGGCTAAGCTGGACGCGGCCGGTCGAAGATCGTTCCGTTGGAGTCGAACAGCATCCAGAAGAGACCGGCAGCGAGGTAGATCCCAGCAAAGAGGAACAGCACCGCGTCCCAGTTTCCTGTTGCGGCGAGCAGCGGCGGGACGAGGAGGGGGAACACCGCGGCACCGATGTTGCCCGACATGTTCATCGTGCTGAACACCGGCGGCACGTGCTTGCCTCCCATGTCGATCGTGATGGCGTAGGCACACGGTCCGCCGATCGCTGCACAGAAGGACCCGGCTGTAATGACGAGGACAGCCAGCCAGACGTTCTGGACATAATACGAGCCCACGATCAGCAGGGCACAGGCCAGAGAGGTGGCGGCAGACAGGCCCTGCCGGCCGAGCCGGCGGCTGCCGGTGCGGACCAGGATCCAGTCCGATACCTGTCCCCCGACCCCGCTGCCGATCACGTAGGCCCAGATCGGCAGGCTGGTCAGGACACCGGCCTCCTCGTTGCCGATGCCCCGGGTTTCTTTCAGGAAGGTGGTGAACCAGCTTCCATAAAACATGTACCCAGCCGCACGGAACAACTGCTGGCCGCAGATACAGAGCATCGCCCAGCTCGTGAACAGGGCGATCCAGGGCGTCGGTTCGGGGCGACTCGTTGCCTCCTGGCCGGGGTGGGTTGCCTGAGGCCTGCCAATGAGGGCCTGCTCGGCCGCGTTGACGCCTGGATGGTCCTCGGGGCGGTCCCGGAACCAGACGAAGAACCAGACTGCCCAGGCGATCCCGGGGACGGCGTAGAGCACAAACAGCCACCGCCAGCCGAGCGGCCCCAGGAGGAACCCCGTCAGGATGGCGGCAACCACGGCCCCGAGCTGCATGCAGCTCCCGAGTAGGCCGCTGACCAGTCCCCGGCGCGTGGCCGGAAACCACTTCGCCAGGGAGCTGGTGGTACAGGGGAAGATACCGGCCTGGGCCACCCCCATGCCCAGCCGCGTCATCAGCAGCATTGGCATTCCCGCCGCCAGGCTGACCAGCCCGCCGGCGACGGACCAGAGGGTGGCGAACAGGGGCAGAGCCCGCCGCGTCCCCCAGACATGGCCGAGCCAGCCCGTTGGGATCTGGAAGGCGGCATAGGTGATGAAAAAAGCGCTCATCACCAGGCTCATCTTCCCCTTGCTCAGTCCCAGGTCAGACCGGATGTCCTCCTCTGCGACGCCAAGACAGTTGCGGGGGATGTAGGCCAGCATCGCCGCCAGGCAAAGGAACGCTAACACGAGATAGCGCACCCGTGTGGGTTGGGGACCAGCCTCAGAAGCTACGGGGGACGGAAAGCCCATGCGCGAGCCGCGCTCCTGGAAGTCGTTTAGAAGCTCAGCATATTCCCCTGTCCCGGCAGTGGCGCCGCTGGCCAGTAATCGGATTTCTCCAGCAGTCCGATGACCTCCTCCAGCGTGAGGAAAGCCTTCTGCACGGGCGCCCCTTTCGGCACGGCCGGACGTTCCGCCGGGCCATCGGTCGCCGGCCCGATCTCGATCAGCAGAACCGCACCGGGCCGCACCGGCATCAGGAAGTCCTCGCCGCGGCGGTAGCGGCCGAGCGGCTTCTCCTCCGGGTAACGCAGCGTCATCCGGAACTGCTTCCCTTTCTCCAGCCCCAGCCAGCCGTTGACGGGGATACTGGCCACACGCAACTCCCTGGTCGAGTTGCGCAGGAAGAGAAAACCGCCATTTCCCAGGCAGTGGGCGCTCCCCTCCAGCCAGCCGGGCATCCCCTCGCCCAGGAACAGATCGCGGCGCGCGTCGAGGTAGGCGCGGTGGGCGTTGGCCCACTTCATCCACCGGTCCCAGAAGGCTTTGTACGTCTCACGTCGCTTGGCGTCTTCCAGGGTCGTGTACCACTCCTCACGCCGGTCCGGGTCGAGCGAGGCGGAGCCGTGCGGCAGAAGCCAGTGGATACCACCGCGGCGGTGGCACCGGGAAGGCGGCAGGAAGTAGTTGTTGCGGTCCATCCACGCCGGGTTCGGCTCCACAGTCCCCGTGACCGACTCGCCCGCCAGGTAACGCATCAGCCAGGGCATGCCGCGGATCAGCCCGGAGATAATGACAAGCCGCACCTTCGGATGTCGCTCCTTCAACGTCCGTAGCGTCTCCCGCACGTTGCGGAACTGGTGATAACTCACGTTCCCCGGCGGGTGGCCGTGGCCGGCGTCGTAGCACCGCGCGTCCTCGCCGGTCAGGCCCGTGACCGAGTCCATCCAGCCCTCATCCCACTGCCAGTGGAGAATGGAGTGCGTGGACAGCGCCCGGCTGACCTGCTCGGTATACCAGCGGGCGTACTCCCGGCTGGCGTAGCAGTTGGTCCCCTCGCGCTTGCCGTCGGCGCCCTGATACTTCCACCCCGGCCGGTCAGGGCGGTAGGCACTCGGAACCCGCTCCAGGATCACCATGCCCAGGCCCTTCTTCCTGGCATAGTCGGCCAGCTCCTTCCAGAGGGGAAAGGCCGGAGCGCTGAACCAGGTGTCCGCCATCTTCTGGACCGCCTTCTCCTCGCGCTGCTGTTCGGGAGAGAGGAACCAGCCGCTGTGTCCGGCCCACATATTGGGGAGAGTCAAGGTCTGGTAATGCCCCAGGAAGGCGGCGTCGTCCACCGCCCGCTTGTAGACCTTGACCGTGTCCGGGGTCAGCCGGAACCAGCTCTCGTGTTCCCGGAACGGAAAGGGCCCGCCGCCGAAGTGGGCCAGCATCGCTCGTTCCTCGACGCTGAGCGGCATGCCGGCGGCCTTCTTCCGACTGAGCTGTCCGAGCCGGCTGGGGTCGGCATAACCCCAGTAGGTCATGTAATAGCCGCCCGTGGGCGTCTCGTCGGGAGGCATGAGCGAGGCCATGAACTCCTGCATCGCCCACACCTCGCCCCAGTCGAGGATCTCCGGGCTGATGCGCTCCCTCCCCTCGAAGACGACCTGCCCCCGCCGCAGCCGGTAAACCCCCTCGTTCCTGTAGATCCCGAAGAAGCTGTTGTCACCCTCGAACACCTCGCCGGGAGCCAGCGTCCAGCGCGGGCGGTATTTCACCTCGATCACGCTGGGATAGACCTTGCGCAGGGCGCGGTAGTTTGCCTCGAAGTAGGGGTTCTCCACGCCAAGAAAAATTCCGCCTTTTTCATCTCTCAGAAAGAGGTTGATGGCGTGGTCGTACCACAGCCCGGACCGGTGGAAGTGGATCTGGTTGATACCGCCCGGGTAGTAGGAGTGCGGGTAGCCGGGCGGGAAGGTGTCCGGGATGGTCCAATCGTCGGTGATCACAGTATCGAGGGTGACGGCGTCCTTGCCCCGGTTGGCAACGCGGAGAGTTTTCTCCACGGCGTTGGCCTGGGGAGACGCGACCCGGTAGCCGACCTCCACCTCGAGCCCCTTGCCCGCGAACACAAAGGTGGCCGACCGGGCATCGTGCGCGGAACGCAGCAGGCGGCAGTCGCGCGGGCTGACCTCTCCGCGCGTCGTGGCGAGTTGGAAGGTGACGGAACGAATTTGCTTGACGTCGTCGGTGAGGCGGTTGTGCAGTTTGACGAGGGCCCCGTCAGCAGGGCGGAGATCCACGGCCAACCGGCTGGTCTCCAGGCGGATCGGCTCCGCGACGCCTGTGCCGCGAGCCTCCGGGCTGTCCGACCCGACACAGGCCGGAACGCCGCAGGCGCCCAGGGCGCCGGACTGGAGGAACGACCGCCGGCTCACCCCCGCCACCCGCTCGCCGCTCACGTCCCACCCCCATGCTCCGTAGGTGCGTTCACGAGAAGGTGGGTCCGCGGGGCGTCCTTGTGGCGAATATTACCCCGGCATGGAAGTTCCTCACACCAACCCGAAGCGCTAGCGAGGGTGGCCCTCGCTAGCGCTTCGGGTTGGTGTGAGCATCATCCTCGCCGGGGTAATGCGGCCACGAGCAACGCGAGCGTTGGGCTGGTCAATCGTTGTAGCCGTCGCGGTCGCTGCCGCCCTCGTCGGAACGGATGCCGGCCCGAAGCTCGAAGCGGCCCTCCGCGTTCAGCTTGCCCGCCTCGCGACGCAGCTCGCGCAGGACCGCTTCCTGATGCGCTTTCTGTTGCTTGCTCTTGGTGTCCTTCCACAGTTTCTCGTTGTCCAACTCTCGCCGCCGTGCCTCGACGACCTGCTCAACCGATGGCGGCGGCGATCGCTTCTCCACGTAGACCACATAGATGTGCTTCTCGGGACGGTCCCAGAGGAATGCCGCCTGGCGCTCGTTCAGTTCGAGGAGCTGGTCGACGAAGTTCTCCGGCGGATACGGGATTTCGTCGCGCGGCACCTTGTAGGCCTCGTAATCCTTCGAGAACCTTTCCTGTGTGTCGGTCTTGACAACCTTCCGCGCCACGTCCTTCAGGTGGATCGGAGTGCCCCACGAAGGGTGTTCCTTCGCAATCCGGCGTAGTTCGTTCAGGGCCTCGTCGGCGTTCTTGCCGTTGATCTTGGCCCGAATGCGTTCCGCCTCCTGCTGAGCCACCGTTCGCGCCTCGAGCATCTGCCACGCCTCGAAAACCTCCTGGCGAATGCCGTCGTCGCCCCAGCTCGGCGTCGTCGCGGGCAGGTCCTGCGTCTTCCAGAACACGACGCCAGACTTCGCACTGGACCTGGACGGGTCGTACAGCTTGCCCCCGCCCTGGAAGAACACCTCGATCTGCTTGACCTGCTCTTCCGGCGATTGCGACGGAGAAACGTCCGCGATGTTACGGAGCGGCTGCAACTCGGGCGCCGTCAGGAACGCATGCCGATCGACCGGCTGGCTGGTCTTGCCGGTGTAGTTGTCCCACCAGGGATACTTCTTCCGCGTCTCGCGAAGGAGCTTCTCGAACGCCTCCCGATCGTCGCTCTTCTTCTTTAACTCCGCGCTGAGCCGGTCGAGGTCGTCGTTCAGGAGGGTCTGCGCCAGTGAGCGCGTCGCCGTGTCGAGGACCTGGAAGCGCAGCCCCGCTGGCGAGACATAGGAGTTGAGCGGGGGCGTGACCGGGAAGCGCTCCGTGAGGAGGTCCCCCACGCGCGGCTCCTGATAGTTCGCCCAGACCCAGGGCGCCCACTGCGTCAGGGACGGTCCCCGCACCGAGGTCCCCAGCGCCGAGGCGATGACGCGGGCGCGCTGCTGGCCCTCCTGCTTGATCGCCTCAGCTTGGTAATCCTTGTCGAGCTTGCCGCCCTTGTAAACGCGGGCGCGGCCGACGGCCGCTGCCTGCGAGGTGACCAGGGGGGAGAAGTACGAGGCCAGGGGGCCGTTCGGCGCCATCTGGGCCACGGTGCCGGCGATGACCGTCGGGGGATTCAAGGCCGTGTAGTAGGACAGGGCCGGGTCGCCGCCAAACAGCGAAGGGACCGGATACGTCGTCTTCAGACCTGCGTACTCCGTGTTGAGCGTGCTCGCCGTCCCGAGGAGCTGCCACGCCGGCAACGGATTCCCCGGGCCGAGCAGCGACGGCACGGGCGCCGGGTTGCCGCCGATCCGCAAGATCGTCGCGGCGAGGTTCTCGTAGTGCTTTCGGCGCGGGTCTTCCAGGGCACGGAACATCCCCGTCCCGGGGAGCGTCCGCGCCAGTTGCTCGAAGGTGGAATGGGGCGTGCCCTCCGACCGCGCCCACGGGTCCTCCGCGATCCACTGCAAGCCCACCTTCTGCGGCCGCCGGAAGCCGGGTGTCCGGCTCCAGGGCTGGCTCTCCACGCCCTTGCTCATTTCAAAGAGCTTTTCCAGCTCTTTCGCAGTCGGCTGGCGCGGGATGTCATCCACGAACGCGCGCACGGGCAGCGGCAGCAGGGTCACTTTCACGCTGGTGCGCTGGTCACGGTAGAAGCCGAGGTACTCGCCCGGCGTGACGCCCGTGAACGGCTGGTAGACGCTCGTCCCCCTGAACAGGGTTGCCAGCGAGGGACGCTGCCCAGGCACCTCGCCCAGAATGGTTTCCTTCGCCAGACGGATACGTAGCTCGTCGCCCAGCGCCCCGTAGACCGCCGCCAAGTCGACTTGGGCCCGGCGGTCGCGGTTGGCGAAGATGCGCTGGACCAGTTCCCTATCATGATTGCTGTCGCCGGTCAAAATGTCGACAGCGGGGCTGATCCGGTTCACCTCCGCGCGGATGCCCTCCTCGGTCAGCCGGATGCCGAGGCTGTCCGCCTGGTGCAGCCACACCAGGGAATCGAGGAGGTCTTGCGTGTGGGTGGACCTGTCGAAGTAGGTCACCCGCATGCGCGGGTCCGGGCTTCGGAGGGCCTCATTCTCGTCCAGCGCCATCAGCCCGGCAAGGACACGTGCCTCCTCGGTCCGGTCCTTCGTGAGGAGCCTCGTTCGGGCGATGTAAAGGCCGAAGGGGTTGGGCTCGAGGTACCGCCGCAGACGCTGCTCCGTCTGCTGTGAGCTCTTGCCCTCCCTGGCCTGCTTGGCCATCTCAAAGACGTCGTGAGCCTCCGAATCCTTTTCCAGGAGGAACTTGAGTAATCCTTCCGTCTCCGGCGCCTGGCCGAAGAAAAGAACCCTCTGAAGGTAGGGCCGGAGGTAGACATCACGCAGCTGCTCCCGGTAGAGGCGCAATTCTTCCGACAGTTCGCCGTCGTACAGTTTGCCCAGCTCCTGCTCCACCCTGTTCATCGTCGGCTGGACGCTCTCCTGGGCCACCCCCCGCATTAACTCGTTGGCGATCTCGCGGTGGCTCCTCCGCTCCTGCACGTCACGGTCGTATACTTTCTTTCCGTACAGCGTGGTAACGGCGTCGCCCTTCCTCGATTGCCCAACCAGGCCAACCGCCCACTCGAAGAAGTCGCCCCGCCCGAAGGACAGGACGAACGTGATCATGCAGATGATGGTCAGGATGGCGAAGATGACCTTCGAGTGCTTCCTGAACCCGTGGAAGGGATTAAAGGCCATGTGCGCTGCTCCCTTTTGCTCGCTCCCGCCGCCCCGCTGGATTCTGGCGAGCGGGGGCTGGGGCACCCGCGCCAGCGGGTCCGCCCCCGGTAGACGACCGGGGTCGGGCATCGCACCGGGGGGTTCACACCCCCCGCTCGCCAACATCGATCGTCCCTGCCGGACTTGACACCCGCCAAAAAGGTATAGTATGGGTGAAAGGCGC
Organism: Planctomycetota bacterium; assembly: GCA_016177925.1. Taxonomy (GTDB): domain Bacteria; phylum Planctomycetota; class Planctomycetia; order Gemmatales; family Gemmataceae; genus JACOUH01. The sequence continues at coordinate 10,931 of JACOUH010000058.1, forward strand.
CCCTCATTCAAAATGTGGATTGTAGCGAGTCTGCACGAGAACACAACAGCAACCACGGAGCGACCTGTGCCCGCACGCAAGAAGCAATCGGCCGACGCACCGGCCTCTCCCGCCAAGGGCGGCCGCAAGAAAACGACCACGACTAACGGCGCGGACAAGCCGGCTCGCAAGACCACCCGCAAGCCCAAGGTCGCCGCCCTGCCCGACGGCGGAGCGACCCGGAGCGGGCAGAAACTCGTCATCGTCGAGTCACCGGCCAAGGCCAAGACGATCAACAAGTACCTCGGGCCCGGCTTCAAGGTCCTGGCCAGCATGGGCCACGTCCGCGACCTGCCCAAGCGCAAAAAGGCCGGACAGCTCGTCGCCGGCGTCGGCAAGGACTGGATCGCCACCTACGAGGTCATCGACGACCGCCGCCGCCACACGCTCGCCGAGCTGGGCAAGGAGGCGGCCCGCTCCGGCACCGTCTACCTGGCGACCGACCCCGACCGCGAGGGCGAGGCCATCGCCTGGCACCTGTCCGAAGTGCTGAAGCTGGACGATCACTACACCTTCCGCATCACCTTCAACGAGATCACGCGGACCGCCGTCCAGTCGGCGCTCAGCCACGCCGGCAAGATCGACATGGACCGCGTTCGGGCCCAGGAAGCGCGGCGCATCCTCGACCGCGTCGTCGGCTTCCCGCTTAGTGGACTTCTGAACAAGAAGGTGAAGCCACGCTCCAGCGCCGGCCGCGTCCAGTCGGTGGCGCTGAAGCTGGTCGTTGATCGGGAGCGCGAGATCGAGGCGTTCAAGCCACAGGAGTTCTGGAAGATCACCGCCCTGCTCGCCCCGCAGGGGAAGGTGTCGTTCACCTACAAGCCGTTCTCGGTCGTCCCGGGCAAGCCGAAGAGGGAGGAGGAAGCCGCCACTGGCGAGGCGAGCGGGGCCAGTCATGGCCCCGGTAACAGTGACCGGGGCCATGACTGGCCCCGCTCGCCGGAGCAGGTGCCGGAAGGGGCGTTCTTCGCCGAGCTGGCCGAGTGGGGCGGCAAGAAGTTCGCCGTTGGCGTCGAGGCCGCATCGAGCGAGGCATCCGTCCGCGCCATCGCGACTCTGCTCGACCGAGCGTCCTACCAGGTGACAAAGGTCGAGCAGAAGGACCGCCAGGAGAAGGCGCCGCCACCCTTCACCACCAGCACGCTGCAGCAGCAGGCGAACCTGCGACTGCGTTTCAGCGCCGACCGCACCATGAAGACGGCGCAGAAGCTGTACGAAGGCGTACCGCTGGGCAGCGAGGGCTCGGTGGCGCTCATCACCTACATGCGTACCGACAGCACGCGCGTCAGCAACGAGGCGCTCCAGGCGGTGCGCAACCACATTCAGAGCGTGTTCGGCCAGCCCTACCTGCCGGGGCAGCCAAACGTGTTCGCCTCGGGCAAGAGCGCCCAGGAGGCCCACGAGGCGATCCGGCCGACCGACCTGAGCTACAGCCCTGAGCGCGTGGCCCAGTTCGGCCTGCACGGCGACCCGTTGCGGCTGTACACGCTCATCTACCACCGCTTCGTCGCCAGCCAGATGGCGCCGGCCGTCTTCGCCGTGACCAACGTCGAGGTAACGGCCACACCAACCCGAAGCGTCAGCGAGGGAACCGCCCCACAAGCCCCAAGCGCGAGTGCGGGGACATTCCCGGTCGGTCTCTTCAAGGCCCAGGGCAAGATCCTGAAGTTCGACGGTTTCCGCCGCGTACTGGCGCCGGCGACCAAGCAGGAAGACGCGCTGCTGCCGCCGCTGGCGGTGCAGCAGTTGCTCGACCGCCTCGACTTGATTGCCAGCCAGCACTTCACACAGCCGCCCCCCCGCTACAACGAGGCATCGCTGGTCAAGGCGCTGGAAAAGGAGGGCATCGGCCGGCCGAGCACCTACGCCACCATCATCAACAAGATCACCGACCTGGAGCGTGGCTACATCGAGGTGAAGGAGCGCCGCTTCTACGCCACCGAGATCGGCAAACGCGTCGTCGACCTGCTCGTCCAGTTCTTCCCGAAACTGATGGACCTGAAGTTCACCTCGCACATGGAGGAGGACCTTGACGACATCGAGAACCGGAAGATGACGTACACCGCGGCGCTGGACGAGTTCTGGGCTCCCTTCTCGGAGGAGCTGCAAAAGGCCGAGAAGGAGATGCCGTCGCAGCGCAACGTCGAGACGGGCGAGGCCTGTCCTAAGTGCGGCCGGCCGCTGGTGATCAAGTACAACAAGAAGGGCATCCAGTTCGTCGGCTGCTCCGGCTACAAGAAGGACGACCCAGAGAGCTGCGACTACATCAAGCCCGGCGAGGGCGAGCAGGAGCGACAAAAGCCGGTCGAGACGGAGCACAAGTGCCCCGTGTGCGGCAAGACGATGATGCAGTTCAGCGGCCGCGCCGGCACTTTTCTGCGCTGCAGCGGCTACCCCGAGTGTCAGACGAAGATGAACTTCGACGCCTCGGGCAAGCCGGTGGTGTCGGTGCGGCAGACGCAGCACGTCTGCGACAAGTGCGGCGCGCCGATGGTGCTGCGCGAGGGCCGCAGTGGTCCGTTCCTGGGCTGTACGGGCTATCCCAAGTGCAAAAACACCAAGGAGGTCGACGCCCAGGGCAACCCGGTGAAGCCAATCGATGTCGGCATTCGCTGCGCGAAGTGCAACTCGCCGATGGTCATCAAGAAGAGCGCGCGGGGGCCGTTCCTGGGCTGTAGCGCCTTCCCGAAGTGCCGCAGCACCAAGCCGCTGACTGCCGACTTGAAGGAGAAGTTCAAGAACCAGCTGCCGGCGGCGCCGGAGAAGAAGAAACTGCCGGAGGTGACGATCACCGAGACGTGTCCGGAGTGCGGCGGGCCGATGAAGCTGCGGGAGCGTCGCTTCCGTGGCGGCGGCTACTTCCTCGGCTGTGCCAAGTATCCCAAGTGCAAGGGAACGCGCGAGGCATCGGCCGAACTGCTGGAGCAACTTCAGGGGAACGGGGAACTGTGAGTTCGTGGGCAGCTGCCGCTTGCGACTTACTGCGTCCAGCCTGGCGAATGCTCCGGGTTGGGAGGGCGAGGCTCCTGCCGAGCCGCAGCGAAGAGGCTCGGCAGGAGCCTCGCCCTCCCAACCCGGAGCATTGACCATGCGGGAACCAGTAGCAGGAGGTGCTAAGCCGCAAGCGGCCAACCGGGGTGAAGCACATGGCAAAGAACCCGCGCAAGCGGCAGCAGAAGCTGGAGCGCCGTGCCGCCAAACGCAAGGAGAAGAAGCACCTCATCGCCCGGGAGCACAATGTCAGCCTCGCCGAAAAACTGACCGCCACGGTCAAGTATCCGATCCTGCACACCTGGGTCACCGAAGACCTGTGGGCGCAAGGGATGGGCTGGGTGCTGTTCAGCCGGCAACTGCCTGACGGTTCGATCGCCTTCGCCGCGTTCCTCGTAGACCGGTATTGCCTGGGCGTGAAGAACGCGATGGCCGACATCGGCACCCGTTCCGACTACGAGAGCAATATGGTGCGGAAGATGCGGACGGAGTTCAGGTCGGAGGAAGTCACACCGGCGGCAGCTCGCAAGATCGTCGAAGGGGCCGTCGATTACGCCCGCGACCTGGGCTTCCCGCCGCACCCCGATTACCACAAGGCGAAACTTCTCTTCGGGGACGTCGATCCCGCCGAGTGCAAGGACGAGTTCGAGTTCGGCAAGGACGGCAAGCCCTTTTTCGTCTCCGGGCCCTTCGAGAGCGCCCGCCGCAGCCAAGAGATCGTGAACACGCTCATGCACCGCTGCGGCCCGGACGGGTTCGAGTACCTCGTCAGGATTCACCCTTCCCAAGAGATTGTCTCCCTGGATGAGGAGGACGACCTCGACGGCTATCTCGACGACGAGGACGAACCCGAGGACGTGTGAGCCCTGGCTTGTCCGGGGTATCCCGCCGGCACGAACGTAGGTCAGGCGTTCCAGCCTGACGTTGAGGCCGCGTCAGGCTGGAAAGCCTGACCTACGTGCGGAGACCCTTGCCATCCTTGGGGGGAGAGGGGAGAATGCTGTCGACCGAGAGACGCCCAGCCGCCGGGGCCGAGGGCGGTGCCACGAGGGAGAGCGGGAGGGAGACGAACCATGCCGACCAACCCGGACCATGTCCGAGACGACCCACTTGTGGACCGGCGCCTCTTCTTGCAGATGAGCGGTCTCGGCGGCCTGGGACTGGCCCTGCCTCAGTTACTCCAAGCACAGGCGGTTGTCGAGCCAAGGGCGGCCCGGTCGCGGATCAAGGCGTGCATCCTCCTCTTCTGCTACGGCGGGCCCAGCCACCTGGAGACCTGGGACCCGAAGCCGAACGCTCCGCGCGAGGTGCGTGGCGAGTTCCGACCGGCTGCAACGAGCGTGCCGGGGCTGCGCATCGGCGAACACCTGCCACGCATGGCAAAGCTCATGCACAAGGTGGCGCTGGTCCGAAGCATGCATCACGGCATGCGCAACCACGACTCGGCCTGCACACAGACGCTTGCCGGCCGGGCCCTGTTCCGCGGCGATACGGAGAATTTCTCGCCGGTCGGCGAGTCGGTGTCGCCACCCAGCTGCGGGGCGCTGCTGAGCTACCTGCGCCGCCGCCGGCCGGCCGAATTGCCGCATGCTGCCCTGCCGTTCTTTATCCGCAACCTCTTCCCGGTGCCCGGCCAGGCCGGCGGCTTCCTGGGTGCCGCCTATAACCCATTCTTGATCCAGGGCGATCCCGACACGTGGAGCTACCGGGCGGAAATGCTGCGGTTGCCGGAGGGGCTAACGCGGCAGAGGCTCGGCCAGCGCGAGGCCCTGCTCGACGTGCTCAGCCAGGGGGCTCAACAGAGGACACCACTACGGCCCTTCTACGACAAGGCGTTTCGCCTGCTCGAGTCGGAAGCGGTACGCCGGGCCCTGGACATCGAGCGCGAACCCCTGACGGTGCGAGAGCGGTACGGCTTCGGCCGGCGCGACGAGCGCTTCCTGGACGATCAGAGCGGCGGTGAGCTGGGCCACGCGATGGCCCTGCGCGGCCAGAACCTCTTGCTCGCGCGGCGACTGGTCGAGGCCGGGGTGCCCTTTGTGAGTGTCTACGACTTCAAGGTCCAGGGCGCCAACTGGGACACGCACGGCAACAACTTCGCCCGCCTGAAGCGCCACCTGCTGCCCCCCGCCGACCAGGCGCTGTCGGCCCTGCTGGAGGACCTCGATCAGCGCGGGCTGCTGGCCTCGACGCTGGTCGTGGGCGTGGGCGAGTTCGGCCGCACGCCGAAGATCAACGCCAACGCCGGTCGCGATCACTGGCCCGACTGCTACTCGGCGATCCTGGCCGGGGGCGGCGTGCAGGGCGGCGCGGTACACGGTTCGAGCGACCGGCTCGGCGCCTACCCGGCCTCCGACCCGGTGGCGCCCGGCGACCTGGCGGCGACCATCTTCTGGCGCTTCGGCATCGACCCGTCCACCGAGGTGCCCGATTCGCTCGGAAGACCCTTCAAGGTCGCCGAGGGAAGCCCGCTGACCACGCTGTTCCGAGGCTGAGCGGCACGAGCACAATGACGAGCGGCGGGGCGTAAGCCCGCCGGTGTTGACTGCACCGGCGGGCTTACACCCCGCCGCTCGCGTGCTCGGTCAATCGGTCTCTGGCCGGATCTACTTCAGCTCGACCGACCAGTAGGCGTTCTCCAGGAAGGTCTTCCAGGACTGGTACTTGCCCTGGGTCAGCTTCAGGTTCAGCATCGGGCTGCGCTTCGGCTTCTCCGGCTTGCGGATCAGCGTCATGCCGGCCTCCCGCGGCGTGCGGCCCCCCTTGCGGACGTTGCAGGCGACGCAGGCGCAGACGATGTTCTCCCAGGTCGTCTGGCCCCCCTTGCTGCGCGGCGTGATGTGGTCGAGGCTCAGCTCGCTGGTCGGGAACTTCTTGCCGCAAAACTGGCACTGGTTGTTGTCGCGGGCGAAGATGTTGCGGCGGTTGAACTTCACCGTCTGCCGCGGCAGCCGGTCGTACCCGGTCAGGCGGATGATGCGCGGCACCTGGATTTCGGTGCTGCTGGTCCGCACCCAGTCGTCGTCCTCCTGCCGGAAATTCCTGGCCCGGTACTCGCTCACCTCACGCCAGGTCGTGAAGTCGTACGTGGTGAACTGCCCGTCCTCCAGGTTCACGACCTCGGCCAGGTCCTTGCACAGCAGGCAGAAGGCCCGCCGCACAGAGATAATGTGGACGGCCATGAACAACTTGTTCAGGACCAAGACGCTGGCGTCCAGGGCCGAGTGGGGACTGGAAGTCATGGGGCTCCCTTTCAGGTGGTGTCGCGCCGGTTGACCTCCCGATCGGTCTCGCCAGCGTTCTCATCAGCAATGGGACGCTTCTTGGCGAGATCGGGTTCATCAATTTTACTATCCTATCAGGGCGCCGCTGCGCGCCGCAAGTACAGGCCACGCCAGCTCCGTGAAGTTCAGAGGAAGAGGTGCGGCGCGTCCCACCCGTCTTCGTTCTCTCCCTCCGCCTCGTGATTCTTCCCACCACTCCTATCTTCCATTCTCGAGCCGGTCGGCCCGCGACCCGCTAGCCCGGCTGCCCCGGCCAGCTTTCCCCTTGTTTCTGTGTCCCGGCGGATTCTTCCGGTAAGAACTTCCGGTCGTGCCGAGAAAATCAAGATTGGCGGTTCTTCTAGCCGATCATTCGATTTGTCTACCAGCATCCAGGTGCCGGTCCGGCCCGTGCAGGGAACGAGCGGCCGACGCCGGTCCTCGTCCGGAGCAGGAAAAAGAGGAGACGAGCATGGCGAAGGGGTGGGTCGCACTGGCGCTGGTGGGGACATGGCTCGGGGCGGCCAGGGCCCAGCATGTGCAATGGCCCCCCCCGACGAGCCCCGGAACGGGCGATGGCTTCCCAGGAGCCACTGCCCCCGCGCTGCCGGGAACGGAACACGGCTCTCTCACGGCCCCCGTTCCGACGAACCCCGGAATGTACGGCAGTCCCGCGCCGTCCGACCCGTCCGGGGCGTACGCGGCGGGGCCGCTTCCGACTCCCCAGGGAGGACCAGGGGCCGAGCCCTCCTGTGGCCCCGAAGGCCAATGCGAGTCCGCCGACGCCCCGCCCCCCGAGGACGGGGACGCCTGCCAGTGCCGGACCTATCCGTGTCTGTACGCGAACGTCGACTACCTGCAGTGGTGGCTGCGCCGGCGGCCGGCGCCTCTCCTGCTCACCACGGGAGACATGGCCGACCCCATCCCCGGGGGACTGGGCCAGCGGCGCACGCGCATCCTCCACGGCCAGGGGTTCGAGGACGAGAACGGCCACCCGGGCGCACGGCTGACGCTGGGCTACTGGCTGGACTGCGATCGAACCGTGGCCGTGGAGGGCAGTTTCTTCTACCTCCAGCAGCGCACGGCCAGCATCGGCTTCGGCACCCCCACCGACGCGGCAGTGGTCCTGGCACGCCCCTTCATCAACGCCAATACCGGCCGCGAGGACGCCGACCCCGTCGCGCTGCCCAATGTCCTGGGGGGGGCGGTTACCTTCACCCAGCCCCAGCGGCTCTTCGGGGGCGAACTCAACCTGCGCCTGGAAGGCCCGCCCAGCATCTTCTCGTTCAGCATTCCCACGCTGCTGGTGGGGGCGCGTTACCTCGACCTGGACGAAAAGCTCATCGAGAGCGAGTCGCTCCTCGATCTGCCGGGACTGGGCCAGCCGGGCAACCAGTTCCGCATGGCGGAGCATTTCGCAACGCAAAACCGCTTCTACGGCGGCCAGCTCGGGTTGCTGTTCAACAGCCGGTTCGGCCCGGTGATCCTCGAGACGACGACCAAGGTGGCCGCGGGCTACAACCGGGAGGAGGCCCAGATCAGCGCCTTCTCCCGCGTGATCGAGCCGGACGGGACGATCACGACGGCCCTCAACCGAGCCCTGCTGGTCCAGCCGAGCAATGCCGGCGCGTTCCGCCGCGACCAGTTCTCCGTGGTGCCTGAGTTTTCCTTCAACGCCATCTACGAGTTCAACGAGTATTTCCGTTTCAGGATCGGTTATACCTTCCTCTACGAAAGCAACGTCCTCCGGCCCGGGGACCAGATTGACCGGGTCGTCAACCTCCAGGCGCTGCAGCCGCTCGGGCAGGTCGGCCCGAATCGGCCCGCCTTCCCCTTCCGCGACACGGACCTCTTCGTCCAGGGATTCTCCGTCGGCGTGGAATTCAGTTACTGACCCACCCGCCCCCGTAGCCACACGCAGCTTGCGTGTGGTCGAAGCAACCCACACGCAGGCTGCGTGTGGCTACGAGGCCCTCCCCGTGCTCTCATCCGCAAGGAGCTATCCGATGCTCTCGTCCTGGCTCGATCGATTGGCAAAGTGGAGATCCCGGCAGGCCGAGCGGCGCCGCCGGCGCGCCGACTGCCGGCCCGCCCCGCCCCGGCTCCGGGCCCGCCTGGAAGTGGAACCGCTGGAGGGCCGCCTGGTGCCGGCAGCCATCCGCAATCTGCCCGGGTTCCTGACGAATAACCTGCCGGCAAACGACGACGGCTCGACCGGTGCGGTCAACGTCGGCTTCAACCTGAACTTCTTCAACGTCCAGACCAGCCAGGTGTTCGTCAACAACAACGGCAACATCACCTTCAACCAGCCGCTCGCCCAGTTCACCCCCAGCGCGCTCAATACCAACAACGGCGGCATCCCAATCATTGCTTCCTACTTCGCCGACGTCGACACCAGGGGGAACAGCAATGTCGTCACCTTCGGCAACGACACCCTGTGCGGCCGGGCGGTCTTCGGGGTGGACTTTATTCACGTGAACTATTTCGATGCGACGGCCAGCGGCCACGTCAATAAGTTCGACGATTTCCAGCTCATCCTCATCGATCGGTCCGATACGGGCGCCGGCAATTTCGACATCGAGTTCAACTACAATACGATCACGTGGGAGACGGGCGATGCCAGCGGCGGCACCAACGGCCTGGGTGGCAGCTCGGCCCGCGTCGGCTTCAGCAATGGCACCGGCACGACCGGCACGTTTTTCGAGCTGCCGGGCTCGGGCGTCAACGGCGCCTTCCTCGACGGTGGTCCCCAGGCCCTGATCAATACCTCCCTGATGTCCGGCACCCCGGGGCGCTTGCACTTCCTGGTCCGCAACGGCCAGGTCGTCACGGCCCCTCAGATGATGATGCCCCCTATGGTCAACAACGACGTCACGGCCCAGACGCGGGTCTTCTACCCCCTTCGGTACATCACCCAGCTCAACACGCAGATCGAGCGTGGCAACCTCACCATCATCAACAGCCCGCCGCAGATCGCGGCCGTCACAGGGATAGCGGCCACCGACGCCTGCCTGGACATCGCCGGGGTCAGCGAAGCCACCGGCCCGACCACCGCGACCGTCTTGCAGGGGCCGATCACCGTCGTCTTTCCGACCCTGTTTTCCAACGTGACTCCGCCCTCGACCATCCAGGTGGTCAACGCAACCGGGGTCACTGCCTCGGGGCATCCCTTCATCACGGTCAACGTGCCCGCGCTGCCGCCGTTCACGCCCGTGCTGCGAGCCCAGATCCTGCTTCAGAATCCGTCCCTGAACGCGCCCACCACCTTCTACATGGGCTTCCCCATCGAAGTCTTCGCCGGCGCGTTCGACCCGACCAGCGTGTAAGGGGCTCTCACACAATGGGGTGGCAAGTTTAGCCGCAAGCCTCTGGCGAGCACGACACCCACGCTCGCCAGAGGCTCGCGGCTAAACTTGTTCTGCCGAGGAACGCAAGACGAAAAGCCGGCGGGGTTCCCCGTCGCCTTGTCGAGACTGGGAGGCCCGCTATAGTAAACTCGTTCAGACAGACGAACCATCGATCGGGAGACCGTTCTCATGGGCATGCAGTGTGACGTGTGCGGCAAGAAGCCGGTGCTCGGCAACCACTACGCCCGCCGCGGCAAGGCGAAGTACCTGGGCGGCGTCGGCCGCAAGGTCACCGGCATCAGCCGCCGCGCCTTCAAGCCGAATCTGCAATCGATCCAGTGCCAGGTCGGCGGCTCGGTCAAGAAGCTGCGCGTCTGCGTGGCCTGTATCCGCAGCGGCAAGGTTCAGCGTCCGCAGCGGCGCACGCCTTTCCAGATGCCGACCAACCTGTAACTCCGGCCGACCCGGAGCGTCGCGAACGTCGGCGAGCGGGGGACGTGAGCGGCGCGGCGTCAGCTCGCCGGTGAGCCTC
>JACOUH010000425.1 GCA_016177925.1 Planctomycetota bacterium
ACTGGCCAGAGGGCCTCGTCTTCGAGGTACGGGTCCATCCCGGGGAAGGGACTCGGCAAACCTTGTGGTGACATGACCTGACCGCTCCTGACCTGCCGCTCGGAGACTGGAGGGCCGTGCCTCTAGCGGTCGAACTCCTTCACCTGCCGCACAAGGCGGCAGGGGTCGCTTGTGCGCAACCCATCTGTGGACCGGCTAGGGCAAGGCCCTTTCGGTAGTCGAGATCACGCAGGGGTCAAAATCTTCCGTCTTCGAGTTCAGCCCCGGCGTGGGTAGCAATTTCTGAGCCTGGCGGTCGTACAAATAAATGTCGCGTTCCCCCTCACCGCCGAGCCGCTCCGAGACAAACGCGAGAAACCGTCCATCGGGACTCAGCGAAGGCGAGTATTCGTGTGCCGGGCTATTGAGGCCGGGCAGGGCCAGAAACTTGTCGGCGGCACGGTCGAACAGGTAGATGTCGCGGCCGCCGCGGCCACCCGGGCGGTCGGAGGCGAACGCGATCAGGTTGCCGTCGGCGCTCAACGAGGGCTCGGCGTCCATGTGCCTGGAGTTCATCCGGGGTAGGCTGAGGAGCTTGCTTTCCCGACGGTCATACAGATAGATGTCGGTCAGCCCAACGCCGCCTTTGCGGTTCGAGGTGAAGGCCAGCCAGCGGCCGTCGCTGCTGAGGGCGGGCAGGCGATCTTCAAACGTCTGGCTGTTCAAGCCCGGCAGCTCGACGGTTTTCCTGGCTCCTCGGTCGTAGAGGAAGACGTGCCAGCCTTGACCGCTAGCGCCCGGGCGGTTCAACGCGGAAAAGGCAATGAGGTTGCCGTCGCTGGAAAGGGACGGCCCCATCTGGGCGTTGGGCGAATTGTTCAGGGCTGGGTGCTCCACGAGCTTCTGTTCCTTGCGATCCCAGAAGTAGATGCGCCCGGTATTGTTTTCCAGTTCAAAAGTGAAGGCGCAGAACCGGCCGTCTTGAGACAGCGAGGGATGGCCCTCGGCGCTGGCGATGTTCCGTTCAGTGCCGACCTTGCCGACGATCTTGCCGCTGCCGCTGCCGTCGTGCTCGTAGAAGAAAATGTTGGGATGCTTCGGCCGATCCCGATAGGAGCCGAAGGCGATCAGGAGCCTGGACGCAGGCACCGTCTGGGCCGGGGCATGCAGAGAATAGCCACAAAAAACACAAAAAGGCACGACAAAGAGAAGCCAACGACAAGGGGCCGGGAGGGGGCACATCTTCTACTCTCTTTTTCGTGTCTTTTTGTGTTTTTCGTGGCGATTAGACCAGCTCCGCCACTGGCGCCGCATCGCCGATGAACGGCCGGATGCGCGGGTCGAGGTTGGTGTTGATGCCGAGCAAGCGGTACAGCGTGGCCGCAAACTCGGGGACGGTAACAGGACGGTTGGCGGGGTAGCCTCCCTGGTTGTCACTGGCGCCAACGAGGGTGCCCGCCGGAACGCCGGCGCCGGCAAACAGGACCGAGAAGCAGCGCGGCCAGTGATCGCGGCCGCCATACTTGTTGACCGTCGGCGTCCGGCCAAACTCGCCGGTGACGACCACCAGGGTCGACGACAGCAGCCCGCGTTGCTGCAAATCCTCCAGCAGGGTCGATAAGCCCTGATCGAGCCGGGGGCAGAGCGGCGATTCCATGCGTGCCAGGCCCGGCAGGTCGGCGCCGTGGACGTCCCAGCCGTGCCACGCCGGTTCGCTGTACCAGTTGATCTGCACGAAGCGCGTGCCGGCTTCGACCAGCCGCCGAGCCAGAATGCACGACTGGCCGAAGGTGCTCCCGCCATAGCGAGTGCGCAGGTCTTCGGGCTCCTTCGCCAGGTCAAAGGCCGCCCGCACCTTGTCGGAGGTGAGCAGGTCGACGGCACGTTGGTAGCTCGTGTCCATCTTTCCCACGGCCTCGTTCGCGTGCCACTGGGCGCGCACCCGATCGATCCCTCCCAGCAGCTCCTTCCGTTGGTCGAAACGATTGGCACTGACCTCCGCCCTCAGCGCGAATTGCGGCAGCTGGACCTGCTTGCCGGACGGATCGGCCACGAGGACGGGGTTGTAGGTCGTGCCCAGGGTGCCTGCCCCCGGCAAGTATCCGCCCGGCCCGACGTGGGCAAAAGGAGGCATACCGGATGGCGAAAAGCCCTTGAGCTTGGTGAGGACCGCCCCGTAGGAAGCGGCCGACTTGCTGGCGCCGGACATCATGGTCGTGCCCGCGTGCTCGTCCCGGCTGGTCATCGAGCGGAGAATGGCACACTTGTCCATGTGCTGCGCCAGCGCGGGCAGCAACTCGCCGATCTGGATGCCGGGAACGTTGGTGCGGATGGTGCCGTACGGCCCGCGGATGTTGACAGGAGCGTTCGGCTTGGGATCGAAGGTTTCCAGGTGACTCGGCCCGCCACTCAGGAAGATGAAGATGCAGGACGGCTCGCGGCCCCTGGATTGGGGAGAAGGACTGGCCTGCACGTCCCGGCTGCGCCACCAGTCACCGAGCGTGACCCCCAGCAGGCCAAGGCCGCCGACCCGAAGAATCTCGCGGCGTGTGACGTCCTGGCCATTCCGAGCGGTGGGTTTCCCGATGTGCAGCATGGGTATTCCCCCCTAGCACTCGTTTGAAAACAAGGTCGGTTAGCCGCGACGCCCGAGCGGAGCGCTCCGCTCGCGCGTCGCGGCTAACCTTGGAAATTGATTTTGGGCGCCCCCTTAGCATCGAGGATCGATCGGCGATCGTTCCCAGTGGAACGTACCCCGGGGTTTCGGCTTCCCTGGTTGAGGGTACTCGCTTGAAGGAATGGTTGCAACGACGTTTCCCTCCCTGACGCCTCCGGTCGGCGTTGGCGGGAAATGCGGAACGACTGGCACGATCGTTCCGGTCCACAGCGCGGCGCGCGGGTGGGCCGCATCTCGGCCTGGAGAAACGAGGCTCGGCGGTCGATCTCGATTGAAAGCCTGTAAATCGAGTGTGTTTCAACACTGGGCAGGGTCGCATGCGGCAACGAGCCCCGCAAAGGGACGCCCCTCCGCGCGAAGGATCGAAAGCGATGAGAAGCAACGACTGGTTTGAGATCGGTTCGCCGGCACGCAGGGTCGGGAAGCGGGTGCGTTCCCTTCTGCGTTCGCTGGCCGTGCCCCTGGTGGCCGCCGGCCTGGCCGGCGCGGCCCAGGCCCAGACGGCCCACAAGTTCGCGTCGATCCAGGACCACGCGGCGCCGCCCGCCTGCGTCGTCATTGAAGTAACGTTCACGCTGCCGGAGAGCTTGCACCTGGCCCTCCAGCGGCACCCGCGGCTCGCCGCGCAGCAGGCGAGCCTGGCCTCCGCCCAGGATGCCAGCCGGGCCCTGGACGCCCTGAAGATTCCCACCCTCCTCGACCGCGAGTTGCCCGTGCGGCGCCAGCAGGCAGCCCTCGGCGTGACCGCCGCTTCGGCCGGTCTCGAGCGGGTCGAGCAGGATACGGTGTACGCGGTGACGCGCACCTGGTTCACGGTCCTGTACGCCCGCGAGCAGGAGCGGGTCGCGCGCGGGGTCGTCGACCGCCTGTCCGCCACCTACGACGCCGCCCAAAAGCAGCTCAAGGCCGGCGCCCGCGACGTCACGGCTACCGACGTCAACCGAACGTTGGTCTATCTGCGCCTCGCCGAGACGAGACAGGTACAGGCGGCCGAGGGAGTACAGCGCGCCCTGGTGGCGCTGCGGGAGGCGATCGGGCTGGGGCCCGAGGTCCGCGTCGACGTGCCGGCTGGTCCCTTGCCTGAGCCGCAGGCGCGGCCTGACCGGACGGAAGTGGTCGCGCAGGCGCAGGCCCGCCGTGGCGACCTCGTCCAGGCGAATACTTTTGCCGACATCGTCTGCCTGGAGGTCGACGCCCAGGCGACTAGCTTGCTCAAGCGCATGGAGACGTTCGCCGCCGGCGCTGACATCCACTCCCGGCCGGTCCCGCAGGAGATGTACAACAACGAGTATCGGCCGGGGGCAGTAGCGCCGGAGATGCCGACGCTCCTGGCCGGCTCGCGGCATGAGCGCATGAAGCGGGCCCGCGACCTGCACGCGCGGGCGGTGGCGGTGGTCGATGTCACGCGCAACCTGATCGTCCTGGAGGCGGAGGACGCTTTCCTGCGCTGGGAGGAGGCGTCGCGCGAGGTCCCCAAGGCACGCGAGGCCGCCGAGACGGGCGCCAAGCTGGCCGACGACCTGAGCAAGGACTTCGCCGCCGGGCTCCGCGTCCGGGTCGAAGAAGTGGTCAACGCGCGGGTGCTGGCATCCCAGGCGCGAGCGCAGTACAACGAGTTCCTCTACCGGGAGATCCTCGCGCTGGCCGACCTGGAGCGCGTGACCGCCGGCGGCTTCTGTGCCGGGCTGATCGGGCCAGCCATCGCCCGCCCGCAGCAGGTCCAGGGCAGCGGGGGCAAGTGAGGCCGTTTCCCGGACATGCCCCTTCTCGGAGGACGGATCTCCAACTCGGTCCTCCCGGAGGGGCGAGCCTCAACCCGCCCTTTCGGGTGTGTGACTACGTCGGGATAGCAGCCAGGGAGCTCACCGGGCCAGAGTCGGTGCTGTGGTAGGTGTGCAGCGCCGCCAGGCTTCTCAGCGTCGCGCTGGCGTTGATGGCGTCGTGAGGGATCAGAAGGTAACTCCACGGTTTGCCGTCGTTGGTCACCTCGTGCTCGGTTGCGTGTTGGCACCACTGGGCAGCTGCTCGCGCCTTCGCCTGCACCTCGGGATCGGTCATTTCGTCGGCTCGTTTGGGCTCGCACAGGTACTTGTGGTCCACTGTCTCGACGACGAAGTCCGGCTCGTAGGCCTGGTCGGCGGAATAGAAGATGCGGAACTGGCCGCGGACCGGCTTGAACCACTTGACCCGCAGCTCCGGGGGCTCGTTCTCCAGCATCACGGCGAAGAGGCGCTCGGGGTCCGAGCTGAATTTCTGCACCGGATAGAGACACCGGGAGAAGCCGCCGAAAAGCATGTTCGGGATACTCCGCTTTGTCCCCACCGGGGTGCGGAAATCGTGGACCTTCTCCCCTTCGGTCATTCCGAGGGGGATCGAGCGCGGCGTCTCGAACCCTCTGCTCACCTGGGCCTCGTACCCGGCGGCCCGCTCTCGGCGGTGGGCGAGCATTTGGGTATGGATCGCTTTCGCCAGGTGTTGGTTGTGGAAGAGCAGGACGTTGCAGACGGCCTCGGTGTCGGGCAGATAGGAGCGCAGGTGGCGCACCATCTGGCGCGCGAGCTTGTACAGCAGCTCGGCCTGGGACTCGTAGTCGATGTCGTCGAAGTCGATCAGGGTGCGGACCAGATAGTCCTCCAGGCGGGCTTCCTCGGCGGGACTCTCGACGGCCGAGAGCAACTCGCGGGCGCCGGTACGTAAGTGCTGGATCAAGATGTCCTGCGGAACAGGTTGCAGAGCGATGTTCGTGGTGTCGAGGTTGAAGTCGTCGTACTCGGTGGTGACCTCTCCGGTGGGGACGACCACGATGCGGGGAAGGGTGATGGTGTTCTGGATGTAGAACTCAAGCGTCCGGGCCACCACGGAGGCGACATTCAGCTCCTCCATTCCCGGCAGATTGGCCTGGGCCGGGGCGACCACGGCGGCGACCTTCTGAACAATCTCTGCCTGGATGGCCGGGGTGGTCAGGGCAGCGGCGACCGGGACACGGCGAACGTCCTTCTCGTACTGCTGGATCACCTCCATTGTCGCCCGGGCCAGGGGCTGCTCGGCGGGGGTGAAGGGGAGGGATGCCTGGGCGGGCTGGAGCGGATTGGCGCCGGGCTTGGCAGGGGCGAGCCCACCGAGGAGGTTGGGCTGGACGACGCGGGCCTGTCGGCGGCCGAGGCCGATGTCCCGCTCGATGATGACCTCCTCGAAGTGGATTGCGGAGCCGGGCCGGCGGGCCTCGTCGATGATGGCCTGGAATTTGTCGTGGGCCACGATGGTCAGGCGGTCCACGGCAGGGACTCCGGCCCGCTGGCCGTAGGGCAGGCGCAGGCCGCGGCCGATCGACTGCTCCACCAGGTTGCGGGCGTCGGCGGCGCGGAGCGGGACGATGGTATAGAGGTTCGTCACGTCCCAGCCTTCCTTGAGCATGTTGACGTGGACGACAATTTCGGTCGGGTTGTCCGGTCGCTCCACCGACAGCAGTTGGGCGACCGTCTCGTCCTTCTCCTCGCCTCCTTGCTTGGAGTGGACAGTGATGACGCGGTCCTTATAGCGCCCTTCAAAGAAGTCGTCGGCCTTGATCGCGGCGACGATCTTTTCCGCGTGGGTGGTGTCCTGGGCGACCACCAGCATGAAGGGCTTGACGGCAGGCCGGCCCGTCTGGCGAGCGTAAACGTCCAACTCGACCTTGGTGTGCTCGTGGATGCGGACGCCATCCTCCAGCTTGAGCCGTTCGAGTTGCTCTGAGTTGTAGTTGGCGGGGTTGAAGGACTCACGGGTGACTACTGCGGGCTCCTTGACGAAGCCGTCGGCCATCGCCCGGGCCAGGGGGTAGTTGTAGATGACGTTTTTGAATGGCACCGTCCGCCTGCCCTCCTCGGTCTGAGGAGTGGCGGTCAGTTCCAGTCCCAGAATGGGCCGGAGTTCGTTGATTGCCTTGACGCCGGCGCTCCCCCGATAGCGGTGCGACTCGTCCATCAGCAGCACGAGATCATCCAGGCCAGCCAGGTAGTCGAAGTAGCTCTGGCCGATGTACTCCTGCAAGCGTTTGATGCGCGGGGCCTTGCCTCCGCGAACCTCGCTGTTGATCTTCGAGATGTTGAAGACGTTGATGTGGACGCCGGTGCGGAAGAGGTGGGCCTTCCTGACCCCGCGGCCGGTTTCGTAGTTTTCGCCCGTGATGATCTCGCGCGGGTCGGCAGCGAACTCGGCGATGCCGGGAAAAACGTACTTGGGAGTGCCAGGAGTGAAGTCGGCGATGAGCTTGTCGTAGATGGTCAGATTGGGGGCGAGAACGAAAAAGTGGTCAATGTTCTCGGCCAGGTGCAGAT